>DBWK01000052.1:12476-18779 GCA_002308875.1 Treponema sp. UBA1240 | reverse complement strand
TCAATGTCCGCAGCGACCGCTTGAAATGGTATTTGCAGTGATTTGAGTACATTCTGCCGGTATACGGATTTGGATGCGCAGATGAGTGTTTCCATAACGGTATTTTATACCTAATCAGACTGAAATAAAAGAGCAAACAACTGCAAAATGACAGGCTTGCATAATTGCAGCTATTTCTGTAATATTTGATGTGTTGAGAGATTAGCTCATTTGGATAGAGCGCTTCCCTCCGGAGGAAGAGGCGGCTGGTTCGAATCCAGTATCTCTCGAAAAAAAAGACAGGCTGGATTCCAGTCTGTCTTTTTTTGTTATACCGCTGATTAATTAGTTCTTTGCGGCAAGCTTTTTGAGAATGTCAAGTGCACGGTTTCTTACCGGTGTAACATACTGATGATTTGCAGCAATGCTGGAAATGGAACGGATGAGTGAGCTGTTATCCTTGGTGTAAGGAAGCAGCTTTTCATAAGCGTTCAGAACTTCAAGTGCAAGACTGCTTGTAGGATTCAGTGCTGAAAAGCGTTTTTCAGTCCATACGATTGTTTCTACAACATCATCATTTGTGTTGATTCCGATTTCACCGAGTGAACGGATAGCTGCTGTAACAACCATCGGTTCATTGTCACCGAGAACAAGCTTTACAAGTGCGTCCTTGGATTCTTCCGTTGGAACCTGTGCCATAAGCTCAGCCGCTCTTGCCCTTATGTCCGGAAAGTTGTTAGCAAGTCTGCCGTCTTCACGGACAGGATTGAAAATGCCTTCGCCTGCAAGTGTGTTCAGCGCATACTGAATTTCAGGACTTACGCGTTTTTCGTTCAGTGCATCTTCAATGTATTTTAATGCTACAAGTTTGTTGTCATGTGAATCAGAATTAGTCAATTCCTTGATGATTACGCCTTCAATGGTAGACAAATACTGTTCTTCGACCGTAACTTCCGATTTTTTCTGGGCAAAGAGAAAAGAGCCCGCTAATACCAGAACCAGTACTAATGCTAATAATTTTTTAAAGTTCATAATTATTCAGTCTCCTAAATAGTAAACAGATGTACTTTAAATAAGATACAAATAATTTACTTATCCTTATACCAATAATTATAAATCCTAATCTTAAATTTATCCAGCAAAATCTTAAAAAAGATTGCTTCGGCACTTTATGCCTCGTAATGATAAGGCAAAAAAAAAGACCACTCAATAATGAGTGGTCTATGGGCGATGAGGGGATCGAACCCCCGACATTTTGGGTGTAAACCAAACGCTCTCCCAGCTGAGCTAATCGCCCGTAACGGAAAATAATCTATCATTAAGACACAAAAGTGTCAATAGGTTGAAAAAATATTTTACAAAGCCGCTTAAATTGCAGTTATCGCTTTGACATTTTATTGTATATTTGCTATATTGTTTTTATGGGATTGTAGCTCATCTGGATAGAGCAACTGCCTTCTAAGCAGTAGGTAGACGGTTCGAGTCCGCCCAGTCCCGCAGGTAAAAGCTGTCTGATAACATATCAGACAGCTTTTTTTGTATGTTTCTAGTATTTGGTTTCTGCGTATCCCAGCCAGCCGTCTTTTTCGATCAGAGCTTTTTCAAAGCCGTCAAGCTTAAAAATGTAACTCTTTGAAAGCGAACCGGAGATAAGCTTTACTTTTGCTGTTCCGTCGTCATTCATCGTGATTATGGAATCAGTGTCTTTGTTGGCGAAAGTGCGGAACATATCGTCAATATCCTTTTTGTTCAGTTCAATTGCCATAAGTCCGCAGTTAAACATATTCTGCCGGAAAATGCGGGCAAAATTAACTGCAACTACAGCATAAATTTCATTTACTTCCAGTGCCCATGGAGCATGTTCGCGCGAAGAACCACAGCCAAAGTTTTCTCTTGTGATGATTACTTTTTTACCGGTAACATCTGCGCGCGGATTAAAACCATCAAGCTTAAGGTCTTCAAGTAGATACGGTTTTAATGCTTGTTTTGAAATCTCTGTAAGATACTTTGCAGGGATAATTTCATCGGTATTGATGTCTGAACGATCCAGAAAAAGAACTTTTCCGCCGAATTGTTTCATAGTATGCTCCTGTCTATGTGTTGTATAAAAATGAATTTGTGATAGAACCTGCAATTGCCGTTGCGGCAGCGGAAGCGGGACTCATCAGATGAACCATACCGCCTTTACCCATTCTACCGTTAAAGTTGCGGTTTGTTGTAGAAGCGCAGACTTCGCCTTCGGCAAGAACGCCGTTGCTCATTCCCAAACATGCTCCGCAGGTCGGGTTTGTTACGCAGAAACCGGCGTCCATAAAGACTGAAAGAATGCCTTCGTCTAATGCCTGCTTGTAAACTTTTGGTGTAGCAGGGGAGAGAATACCGCGTACATTGTGTGCAATGCGCTTTCCTTCAGAAAGAGCCTTTTTCAGAACTTCCGCCGCAATTCTAAGGTCTTCAATGCGTCCGTTTGTGCAAGAGCCGATGTAAACCTGATTTACCTTGGTGCCTTTCATCTGACTTACGGGCTTTACTTCGTCCGGTTTGTAGCCGTAAGTTGCCATAGGCTCAAGATTGGACAAGTCGTATGTGTATACTTTTTCGTAGACAGCGTCATCGTCGGACTTCCACTTTGAGTATTCGGCGAGAGCGTCTTCTTTTGATTTAAATTCGTCCTTTATAAAATCCCAAAGATAGTCAACGGTAACTTTATCAGGCATACAAATGCCGGAAGTTCCGCCGGCTTCAATCGCCATGTTGCAGAGTGTCATCCTGGCTTCCATGCTCATAGCGTCTACAACCGGTCCTGCAAATTCCATAACGCAGTTTGTTGCGCCGTTTACTCCGATTTTGTTGATGATGAACAGAATAACGTCTTTTGCGTAAACACCGTTTTTAAGTGTTCCGTTCAAAACAAATTTCATTGTTTTAGGTTCTTTAAATGAACATACGCCTTTCAAAATGCCTACTTCAAGGTCTGTTGTTCCAACGCCGGCTGCAAATGCGCCAAAAGCACCGTGTGTACATGTGTGGGAATCACCCATGATTACAGTGTATCCCGGACGTACAAAGCCTTTTTCGGGAAAGATGGCGTGGCATACGCCGTTTGCGCCTATGTCAAAAAAATCCTTAATCTTGTGCCGGTTTGCCCAGTCGCGTAGGATTTTGCCCTGTAATGCTGTCTTTGAATCTTTTGCGGGTGTAACGTGGTCAATTACGGCCTTGATTTTTGATGCATCAAAAACCCTGTCCTTGTTTTTCTGTACCAAATCTTCTATTGCTACAGGTGTTGTTATTTCATGGCAGAAAACCCTGTCAAGCTTAACAACCCAGGTATCTTTAAATGGTTTGTCTACAAAGTGCGCGTCGAATATTTTTTGTGCAATTGTTTTTCCCATGTAATTCTCCAAGAATATTAAATATTGTTGAAATTATTACAGTATATTTTAATTTTTTTGTCAAGCTTGGAAAAATCCATACAAACAAAAAAAGAACAAAACACATACTTTTCGTATGATATTTTGTTCTTTTTATCTGTTATATACACTTTAAGCAGAACACGAAACTAGTTCCAGGTGAATGTTTCGGCATTGAATTTGTCCGTAACATTTGAAGTGTTTTTAAGAACTCCCCAAAAATCGTCTGTTTTGTCTTTTGGAACAGCCATTGTCACATACTGGAACTGATTATTCTTATAATAAACAATCATGTATGGAGAAAGACCTTTTGGAACGTTTACAAGTCTTGCTTTCTGTACATTTATAGAAAACCAGTCCATCGGAAGATACGCTGTTGAAATTTTCATACCGTCTTTTGAATAAAGTGCTACATAGCCTTGCTGGTGATTGTAGACTTTGTTCAGCGGAACGTAAACATAGCTGTATTCCGATTCAAGGGTATCAGCAAAAAGGGCTGTAGTCATAACAAGCGCCAGTACTAAAAAAATAATCATCCTTTTCATAATTTTTTCCTCCGTGAATCAAATAGTCGCCATCATAATCGCTTTGATGGTGAATTTTCTGTTTTCTGCCTCATCCCAGACTCTGCTTTGAGATCCTTCAATAACAGCTTCTGTTACTTCTTCACCTTTTACGGCAGGAAGACAATGCAGGAAAATACATTTATCATTTTCCGTTGATTTCATCATCGCTCCGTTTACCTGATAAGGTGTGAGCAGTTTGCAGCGGGTTTCCTTGAGTTTTTCTTCGCCCATTGATACCCATACATCAGTATAAATGGCATCTGCTCCTTTTACAAGTGAAATTTTATCAGAAATTGTGATTTTTGCACCGGACTGTTCAGCAAACGGTTTGCAGATTTTTTGTATCTGCTCGTCGGGGAAAAGCTCTTTGGGACTGATTATTGTAAAGTTTATGCCCATTTTTGCGCTTATAAGCATGAGAGAACGGGCAACGTTGTTGCGTCCGTCGCCGCAGAATACGAGGTTCAATCCTTTTAAATGACCGAAGTTTTCCTGTAATGTCATTATGTCTGCGAGAGCCTGCGTGGGGTGAAATTCATCTGTAAGACCGTTGTATACAGGAACACCGGAGTATTTGGCAAGTGTTTCCACATGTTTTTGTGAAAAACCTCTGAACTGTATAGCCGAGAACATTCGTCCAAGGACTCTTGCTGTGTCTTCGACGGATTCTTTACCGCCGAGCTGAATATCCGCAGTGGACAAAAAGACTGGATGACCGCCTTCTTCGCCGAACGCTGTTTCGAATGAACATCTTGTGCGTGTGGAGCGTTTTTCAAAAATAAGGGCAATTGTTTTGCCGATAAAACGCTGGTGTACTTCACCGCGTTTTTTTTCTTCTTTTAGAGCGATTGCAAGATCCAAGAATTGTTTTATTTCATCGGGAGTATAATCTATCCAGTTGAGAAGTGACCGGCCTTTAAACTGCTGTGGTATATAGGTTTCTGCCATTTTTGTTTCCTTTATATTTTGATAATTAATAATATTATACAGTTTTTACGCTGTCAATAAAGCTTTTCTTTAGAGCTGCGCCTGCCTGATCATGTCAGAGTGCCATTCAAGCAATTCGTTTTCAGCTTTTTCGTTGTTTCCTTTAAAGTCGCACATAACGCGGAAAACCGGCTCTGTGCCGCTGCCTCGCATCCATATGAAAGCAACCGGTTCGTTTTTGTCGTCCTTGAAAATGATTTTTAGTCCGCCTTTGCCGCTTATGCTGAAGTCTGTAACATTACGTGTTTCCTTTGTGCCGTTGTTGCAGACCGCCTCATAGGTCAGGATGCCGTACTTATCTTTTAATATGCTTTTTTTTGCGATCCATTCTTTTTCAAAAACACGCTGATATGCGGCTTTTAGCTTTGCATGATCATTCATGGTAACTTTTGTAACGGCACGTTTTTCAGAAACACCTGTTGTTGTAAATACAGGCAACGTTAAAATCACGTCCGAAAGCGTAAAATCATCTTTGTATGCGCTTTCTTGTCCTGAAAGCGTACACCAGATATGAAAGAGTCCTTTTTTACCGTTGTTATCCTTTACTGTAAGCAGTTTTATGAGCGCAAACAGCGTGTTCAGCGGATCGCGTACCGCGGCGGGATGCGTAATATTGCCGCCGTTTGAACCTTCTCCCAGAATGCGTACTGTGTAACCCTGCTGCCGCTTTTCACGCGCAAGGTTTACTACGTTTGCTTCACCAACTTCCGCACGGAAAAGGTCAATGCCAAACGAAGCGCAGATTTTGTCAATGCGCATTGAGGTCGGGTCGTTTACAACCACTGCTGTTTTTGTATTTTTATTGATTTTTCCCTGCCAGTACAAAAAAGCCGTTTCTGCAAGGACAGAAAGCGCAAAAACTTCCTGTGCCTTAAGAACATCGCTTTTTTTTGTTTTTTCGTTCCAGTAGACAATGTTTCCGCGGTCGCCGTCGCAGTCGGGCATGTATCCGAGGATTACTTCATTATGCCCCTGAGAATGAAGGCGTTCTATTTCCGCAGCAACATGCACAAGATTCTCTGCTTCGGGAATGATTTCGTGAACGATTTTATCGTCGTTTATTGAGTAAAAGCTAATTCCGTTTTTATTAAAAAACTGTCTGTCAATGCACTTTGCTCTGGAGCTGCCGTTAAAGTCGCAGACAACACCGAACGGATTTTTTGCTGTGTAGGAACGCAGCGCCGTAAAAAACTCATCATCAGCAGTACTTTTATCATCACCGGTTATAGTTTTAAGGATAAACTGTTCATAAGCGGCAAGAGATTTGTGTTTAACGTTTTCTGTTTCAATGTTTTTTGCAGAATTTGTATTGCAGTTAAAAGACTCTTTAACAAGCCGCAAAAGTTTTTCCTCATCCT
>DBWK01000052.1:11440-12423 GCA_002308875.1 Treponema sp. UBA1240 | reverse complement strand
TTTATTCCGAATTTTATTCCGTTATGACCTATAGGGTTATGGCTTGCTGATATGTAGATAAAACCGTCCAACTGTCTTGCGTACGCCATTATTTCCGGTGCGGATGCAATTCCGCAATATTGAACCACAGCATCTATAGTTGCTAGATAGTGAATCATTGCGTCCGCAATCGCCGGACCGGTGGGGCGCGTATCAATACCGAGCGCTATTGCAGGGTTGGTTTTATTGGTTTTGTTTTTAATGTAATCATAAAAAACTTTTGCCGCCGCGATTGAAATGGCTTTATTATCTTCACTTATCCGAGGTTCTGCGTCCTGTTCGTTGCCTGATATTGCAAAAACTTTCCGCCAGCCTGAGGCTGACAATATCATGTTGTGTTCCATGTGGTTTATCCTGTAAATAATAGTTATTTTTTATATGTCTGATACTTCACATTATATTCAAAAAAGATTATATTTACAATGTTAATTGTTCGACAACACTAACTCTAGAATTATGCGGGAGGCGGAATAATTACCGGAACAATCAGTTATGGATAAAAAACGTATATATTTGGATTACAATGCTACAGCGCCGTTATCTGACGAAGTTAAAGATTTTTATATTAAAGAACTGGAATACTATGCCAATGGTTCAAGTCTGCATGCCGACGGAAGAACAGTTGCAAAAAAGATAGAAAAGGCGAGGGAGCAGGTTGCTGCCCTTGTGAATGCGAATCCCGATGAAATAATTTTTACGTCGGGCGGTTCGGAATCAAACAACACCGTCTTTTATACGATGATTTCATACGGCAAAAAAAAGAATAACAAACTTGTCGTAACAACACAAATAGAGCATCCCTGTGTTCTTGAATCGGGAAAACGCCTTGAGGATGCCGGTTTTGAAGTTGTTTATCTGCCGGTTGATTCAGACGGACTTGTAAAGATTGATGAATATAAGAAAGTTCTGGCTCGAAAGCCGCTTTTTGTTTCAATAATGACCGC
>DBWK01000052.1:6986-11369 GCA_002308875.1 Treponema sp. UBA1240 | reverse complement strand
GTTCAGGCAGCCGGAAAAATCCCCGTTGATTTTAAGGACTGGAATGTGGATTATGCAACGCTTTCCGGTCATAAAATATATGCGCCTAAAGGAATCGGTGCGCTTTACGTAAAAAAATCAACTCCAATTGAAACTTTTGTCCGTGGAGGTCATCAGGAACACGGTTTGCGTGCCGGTACCTACAACGGACCTTCAATTGCCGCATACGGCTATGCCGCTGAACTTGCAAAAAAAGAACTTGCACAGTACGAAACACACACCAGAGCTTTGAGAAACCGCCTTAGAGACGGTCTTTTGGAACGGATACCGAATATCAAGGTAAACGGACATCCCGAAAAGGTTCTGCCGAACACACTCGATGTATCATTTCCGGGCGCGGAGGGTGAATCCATTCTGCTTCATCTCGACCTGCTCGGTGTTGCGGTTTCAACCGGTTCAGCCTGTGCATCGGGAAGCCTTGAACCGTCACACGTTTTGATGGCAACCGGTCTCGGACCGGAGCTTGCCCACGGTTCAATAAGATTCAGCCTTGGCAAATACACAAAACAAGATGAGATAGATTACATTCTGGATGTTTTTCCACCAGTAATCGAAAAGCTTAGAAAAATGTCGACTTTATAGGAGGAATAAGATGTCTGACTGGGTATACAGCGATATTGTAAAGGAACATTTTACAAATCCTAAGAATGTTCTTATGGAAGATGAAAATTCCTGGCCGTGCGACGGAAAGGGAATTGTAGGAAACATAAAATGCGGTGATCAGATGCTGATACTGCTTCGTATAAAAGATGACATAATTACCGATGTACGCTGGAAGACTTACGGCTGTGCAAGTGCAATCGCTTCTACTTCAATCCTTTCTGAAGCTATAAAAGGAATGAAAATTTCAGAAGCATACAAGCTTAAACCTCAGGACATTGTAGCACGGCTTGGTGGTTTGCCGGACAATAAGATACACTGTTCCGTTCTTGGCGACAAAGCTTTGCGTGCCGCAATCGACGATTACTGCAACAAAAACGGCAGACCTACCTTTGCCGGTTCCGAAGTTGTGGAAGTAATCTGTACCTGCCTTAACATTACTGACAAGGATATAGAAGAAGCATACAAAGCAGGCGCACGTAACTGGGATGACCTTCAGGCAAAAACAAAAATTGGAACGGTTTGCGGCGGCTGCAAGCAGAAAGCTCTGGAAAAACTGCACGAGTTTGAGCATCTCTACGGCTGATAAATTCATTGTCTAATTTTGGCAGGGAAAAGATGAAAAAAAGAATCATTATATTTTTATTGGTTTTATTGTCTGTAAATCTATATTCTCAAGATTTAACAAAAATAAATATTGAAGAATATAAACTTGATCCAAAAATTACATCAATACTTGTCGACGAAATAAAAGATATCGAATACCCCCATATTTATCAGCAAAATAACAATATTTATGTATTAGGCTGGTCAAGAGACGGACATCTTGCATTTATTGAAAATAGGAGTATTGACGGTAGAGGTGGCCATGATCTTCATTTTACAATTCAAGACATGGTAGAAGATGTAAATGTATATTATAAGAAAATCAAATGGTATGATGATGATAACGATGGAGAAAATCCTGAACTTGCTCAAACATTTAAAGAATGCATATTAAATAATTCCAATGAGTTTAATAATGAATTAACAAAATACAAAATCATTTTAAATCCGGTAAAGGTTGAATGGTTACCTGCATTGGATAAAAATGGAAATAAAATAGATTTTCAAATATCCAACAGTAAAGAATATACCGGAGAATTTGGTTTACCGCACATGGATTATGACATCATTGCAATAAAAAATAATAAGTTCAAATTGCTTAGTGTAATTGAGAATAAAATGTGTGATTATGCAATGCCGACAGCTTATATTAAGAGTCCTTATGAAGATAGAATAGCCTTAATAGTAGCTGACGAAGAATATGTATATGAAGGAAACGAAATATTTGTAAATTTTTATGGCTGTAATGTAAATATTGGATTTACAAATGAGCGTTGAATTCTGCGTCCCGCTCACTCAAAATAATCTACGCAGTCGGACTCTTCGAAATATTTCTCCATCATGCTCACTCGTTGCCAATAAATCTAGTGGTGCTTGTGTATCAAGATAAAAACTATGAAATTCCAAAAAACTGTTGTAAAATCATAATATGCAGGAACCTTCGTTGTTGCACTTGGAGGAAGAATGAAAAAGATTCTTTTTACAATGTTAAAAAGAATATATATTAAAATACAGGGTTATAGATGGTGTTGCTAGAATGGCTTATAACATATTAGATGAACTTGGTTATTCATGGAGCAAAGAAGAGTATATAGATGGTAAAATCTTAAAACAGTATTACGAAAAAGAATTGGGCATAACAGGAATTGTTGCAGGCAGCGTTGAATCAGTATTTAAAATTACAGAATCACCGTTAGCTGAATACATAACCGACTAAGTATTTAATTAGTTTTGAACTGCCATTCCTTCTGTTTCCAGCTGGTGATAAAACTATAATTTGAAAAAGGAAAGATATAATGAAAAAAGCCTGTTTGATTTTTGTGTTTTTGTTGTTTTTAGTACCTGTTTTGTGTGCGGACGACATGTTTAGTGAAGATAGGTATTATTATGATGAAACAAAGGGTTATGAAGGCTGGGCTTCGTTAATGCCATTGGGAACCGAAGCAGAGGCTGAAGAAAATGGTTTTTCATTTGACCAATTACTGGAAGAATTGAAAGAAGAAATTGAAACAGAGGCAACAGTTACGGACTGTCTCAAATTGTCCAAGAAGGAGTCTTTCCTTGTCTTTTCTGCTTTAAAAGATTTTGACTGTGAAGATGGTGAATCTTATATGCTTATTCTTACCGATGAACCGTCCGATGTTGCTCAAAAATCTTTGGGTCTGATTGTTACTGTTATAGACGCTGAAAAAAATTTCAAATGGAAAGGATTTTATCTGATTGAAGCAGAAAGTGAAAATTTAATTGGATTCGAAGATGATGATCTCAAGCATTATTACAACAAAAAAACAGGCCTCGAAGGCTGGGCAAACATCGAATTTATGGGTATGAACAGTGAACTTGAAAAACAAGGTGTGGATTTTGTTCAAATTATCGGTTCTGTAAAAGAAGAAGCCCTGAAAGCAGGTGAACCAGTTATTACAGATTGCAATGAATTATCTGAGCTCGAATCATTTTTGGTTTGGTCTGCATTAAATGAATATGACTATGAAGAAGATGAAACATATGTTGTCGGTATAACGACAAAAGAACCGGAAACCGCAGACAGCGGTTTGTTTCTGTTTGTTACCGTCACCGACGGCGGTGAAAACTTTTATTGGAACGGCTTTTATTTTTCAGAAAACTAAAAAATGATTGCACTTATACAGATTATAGTACTGAACGACCTTCCGTTTTTGGTAGGTGATATAAACACAATAATACATTATAGCTTCATGGAGCGGGACGCAGGGAAAAAAGCAAGAAGGGCGCCCTATGGGAAGTTTTCTTGCTTTTTTCCCGTCGCTGGGACCCGCTCCATGAAGCTATAAAGCTGTTTTGCGGCACGAAAATCGGCGAGAGCAGTCTGGTCGTTTTAAATATTGTTTCGTTCGCTTGGATCCCATTCCATGAATACTTAAAACCATTTTGGCGAATCAAAATGCTCCGGGAGCTGTCGGATATTTGCGATACTTTTTCACTTTACTATAAGTACTTTTTCATTTATCATTAATCGCAAGGAGTATCACGATGTTCGACAGAGTTGCAATGAAAGCCGATGCACGGGGACAACTGCGGGGAAACAGAACTGTTCCCGCAATAATTACAATAATAGCTATTGTTATTATCGCAATAATCTCTTCTTTTGTTGGTGCTACAGATAAACCGGATGAAAGAACAATTTTTCCTTCATTATTGGGTATTATTATTACAGGAATAATAAGTTTTGCACTTGCATATTATTATATTTCATTTAAAAATGCCCCTGAAGATGACAAACCCGGAATAAGGACCTTTTTTGACGGTTTTAATTACTGGTTCAAAGCACTTTGCGCATGTTTGTGGCAAAGATTGTGGATTACTCTTTGGACACTGTGTTTTGTTATTCCGGGACTTATAAAAACAATTGCATATTCACAGATGTTCTATATTCTCGCGGAGAACCCTGATATTTCAGTACGTAAAGCTTTACGGATGAGTATTTATATGACGCAGGGACATAAGAGCGAACTTTTTATGATGTACTTAAGCTTTTTAGGATGGTTCCTGTTATCAGCAATAACGTTCGGTATTCTATTTGTTTGGACACTTCCTTATATGCAGCTCACAGCAGTAAACGCATATTATTACCTTAAATCACAGGCCCTTGCCAGCGGAGTT
>DBWK01000052.1:0-6914 GCA_002308875.1 Treponema sp. UBA1240 | reverse complement strand
ACGAATTTGACAATACACAGGATAATATTGAAAATCCTGTACAACAGAATGAGATAACAGATGCTAATAAAGAGACTGAATCTGTTGTAGAGGAGTTTTCTGTACCGGAGCCTGTTATAGCAGTAGCTGAAGATGATAAAACTAATGATTTTTCAGCTTCACGCAATACAAAAAAATTCGCAGGAACTTCTTGGTTTAAAAAGAACAGCGGACTTTGTGTTTTTATCGTTATTCTGTTGATTGCTCTTAGCTGCGGAATTTATTCATTAGCAAACGGAAAAAAATCTTATGACAGTAAAATATTAAAAGAAAGCCGCAATATCGTCAAAATATTCAACAAAAACGAAGACATTACCGAAATAGGTACATTCAAAAAGGAATACATAGCCGTCCTTAAAATTGAAGGTACAATAGAAAAAATGAATCAGACTTATGATCAGGACTGGCTTTTGTCATCCATTACTGATTTGCAGGATGATAATTTGAACAAGGGTCTGATGCTCTTTATCAATTCTCCCGGCGGAACGGTTTATGAAGCTGATGAAATGTATCTTGCGCTGTTGGATTACAAAAAAAATACAGGACGTCCGGTCTGGGCTTATTTCGGTTCTATGGCGGCATCAGGCGGTTACTACATCGGCTGTGCGGCGGACCACATATCGGCAAACCGCAATACTCTTACAGGTTCAATCGGTGTTCTCTACGGACCTGCCGTTGATTTGACCGAACTGTTTGACAAGCACGGCATAAAAATGACAACTTTTAAAGCCGGAAAAAACAAAAATATGCTTAATTATAACTCTCCGGTTACGGAAGAACACGCTGCCATCATGCAGTCTATTGTTGATGAAGCTTATGACCAGTTTACCGGAATAGTTGCTGAAAGCCGAAAAATTCCTTTGTATGAAGTAAGACAGATTGCGGATGGTCGTGTTTATACCGCAAATCAGGCGTTGTATAATCATTTGATAGACGATATTTGTTCGTATGATTCCGCTCTGGATGATATGAAAAGTACATGTTTTCCTGATTTGAAGAGTAGTGATATAGATGTGAATGTTATTGAAAAGCAGAGAAAAAAGACCTTCCTTGATCTTTTAAAGGATGCGGAAATGTCTTTCAAAGCTTCGCCGAATCCTGTTGAAGCGGTTATTGCAGAAAGATTTGATGCAATGCCGTCAGGTCTGCTTTATTACTGCCTATTTTAAAAAGAAACCTTATGCAGAAAGTATTTGCTGATACCAGAACTTTGGATGCAGCCGCACGTAAAAAGTATTCCATAACGGAAGAGGTGATGATGGAAAACGCCGCTTCCGCATTGGAAAAAGAAGTTCTTGACTTCCTCGCCGGTTGTTCCACTCCAAAGCCTGTTGTGCTTATCGTTACCGGAACAGGAAACAACGGCGGAGATGGTTATGCACTTGCAAGAAGGCTTTGTGGCAAAACACTTTCTGACGGTAGAAAAATTAACGTTTGCATTTTTGCGCCCAAACCTCCCAAAACAGAAATTGCGGTTTTTCAAAAAGAAACTGCCGTAAAAACCGGTGTATCGTTCGTAAATACTCTTGAAAACACTAATCCTGATGTTTTGGTGGACTGCTTCCTCGGCAGCGGTTTGTCAGGAAAACTGACGCAGGATGCCGAAAACCTCATTAAAAGACTGAACGAAATACAAGCTTTTAAAGTCGCATGCGATGTTCCGAGCGGCTTGTCTGCTGAAAGTGATACTTTTTTTATCGCTGACAAAACTGTTACGATGGGTGCCCTTAAAACGCAGCTATTTTGCGAAAACGGCAAGGATTCTGCAGGTACTGTTGTATGCGCCGATTTGGGTATAAGCCGGGACTGCTTTGAACTTTCAGATTCTGCAGTGCAACCTGAAGCATATTTGCTGGAAAAAGCCGATTTGCACCTGCCGCACAGAGAAAAGAATAATGTTAATAAGGGAACTTTCGGTCATCTTGCGGTTTTTGGCGGTGAAAAACGAGGTGCCGCCGTTATAGCTTCAAAAGCGGCTTTTGCGTTCGGTACAGGGCTTGTTACGATTGTGGATAACGCAGACAATGGCGGTTTTGCAGTTCCGGAAGACATTCTGTGTTCAAATACCGTACCTTCAAAGATTTCTGCGGTTGCGGCAGGAATGGGGCTGGGTACTTTTTGTGACACAGCGATTTCGTATTTGTGTGCAAATCCTAATGTTCCGTGTGTGATAGACGCTGATTTGTGTCACAGCGCAAAACTGCCTGAACTGCTTTTAGCACGGAAAAATCCTGCAAATACCGTATTAACTCCGCACCCCAAAGAATTTGCAGATGTGCTTGAAATATGCGGTTTAGGTAAATACACCGTAGAGCAGGTACAGCAAAACCGTATCGGACTTGCTGGAGAGTTTTGTGACAAATACCCTGATTCTGTTTTGATTTTGAAAGGTGCTGTTCCTGTTATTGCGGCGTTTAATGACGGAGCACCTGTTGCGTATCTTAATCCGTGGGGAAGGCCTTGCCTTGCAAAGGGTGGATCCGGCGACGTTCTCTCAGGGCTTGTCGGCGCTTTGCTTGCACAGGGGTACGATGCGCTGAAAGCGGCTCAGAGTGCGAGTCTGGCGCACGCGCTTGCTTCGTGCAAGGTTGAATGTGACTACGCCATGACGCCGTTTGAGCTGATTGAATGTGTTAAAAAACTTTAGGTTCCGTTATCTTTCCGCCGTACATCTGTTTGGGAACAATCGTTATTCCGAGCTTTTTTTCCATTCGTGAAAGTGCGCGCAATTCGTATTCGTCACCGATGATTATGTTTATACCTTCGTTTCCGGCTCTTGCCGTTCGTCCGGCGCGGTGTATAAAAAAATCTTTGTTTCCTTTGTCAGGCACATCCATCTGAATGATGTGAGTAATTCCCTGAATATCCAAACCGCGTGCAGCTAAATCACTCGTTACAAGGATAGGGCATTTACCGGAGCGAAAATCATCAATTGCCTTTTTTCTTGCAGCCTTGTCTGTTTTGGCGTGCAGACCGGCGCAGTTTATCTTTTTGTACTGAAGCTTTGAAACAATATTGGCAATCTGCCCTGTTTCCGCTGAAAAAACCATGGCTTTTGCCGGTTTTTCCGCATTAAGGATACTCCGCAGTAAATCTATTTTATCTCGTTTTTCCGCATGAAACGCCCAGTGTTTTATGTTACCGGCAAGAACGTTTTCCGGCGGCATTATTTGTGTTATAAACGTTTTTCCGGTTTCTTTCTCAAGAATGGCGGCATGTGTGTCTTTTATTGTGGCGGAACAAGCGGCTACCTGAATTGCTTCTGGTACCGAATGTAGCAGTTCCGTTGTTATATCGCGCAGTTCCGGTGAAAACAGGCGGTCGACTTCGTCAAGCACAATGGCTGTAAGCTTGTCGGTTTTAAGCTTTTTAAGGTGAATCAACTCCAGAATACGCGCAGGACCGCCAATAAGAATAAGCGGCTTTGTTTTTAATAATTCAATCTGCCGTGTTATGGACGAACCGCCGATAAAAAGTGCCGGTTTTATTTTGT
The DNA here is from genome assembly GCA_002308875.1 of Treponema sp. UBA1240. Lineage (GTDB taxonomy): Bacteria > Spirochaetota > Spirochaetia > Treponematales > Treponemataceae > UBA1240. The sequence continues at coordinate 3,382 of DBWK01000052.1, read as the reverse complement.
ATTCTGTGTTTTTTAAAGGTTCGCAAAGTATTTCGGCCTGTGATTTTATCTGCGAACAAAGTTCATGTGTAGGAGCTATTATCAGAATGCGCGGCTGAGGTGAGGGCTGCACTTTTTGTGCGAGCAGAGTTTCATGTTCTTCAATTATTTTTGTAATTAGCGGGAGCAGAAATGCAAAAGTCTTTCCCGTACCTGTCTCGGACTGAAAAATTATGTTTTTGCCTTCGTAAATTTCGGGAATGAGTACTTCCTGAACAGGAGTGGGCTTTGTAATGTTTTTTTCTTTAAGAGTATTGGTCAGAATACCGGCGACCGGCAGTGCATCAAAAGTGTCCATGTTCTGACTATAGCACAAAAGCCTTTAATGTGCTATAATGATATTTATGCTGATTGGTATTGATACATTTGGTTGCAACCATGGACGATCCGGTTCAGGCTCATATTTAGTTTCGCTATTAAAAAACGTTTCACCTGTAAAGGATTGTGAAATAGAACTTTTTGGCTTGGAAACCGACCGGTATCTTTACGATTCAGGAAAAAACACGGATTCTTTTGTTGGACTTCCGGTTTATGACAGTCTTTTTGCTGAAAAATTGTGGCACTTTTTTTCACTTAGAAAATTCATCCGAAAAAGAAAATACGACGTGGTTCTTTTTCCCGCTTCAATGAGTTTTCTGCCAGTTGTAAAAAAAGTACCGGCTGTTCTTGTAGTAAATGATTTAATAGAAAAAAGCTCCAAACACCGTGTAAAGCACTGTCTTAAAAAAGCCGCCGCCATAATTGCCGCAAGCCAGTATATAAAAAAAGAGATAGTTTCATTGGGAATAGATTCATCAAAGGTTGAAGTTATTCACGACGGTGTAGATCAAAATTTGTTCTTTCCGCGGCAGAATTATAACGGCGATGTTGTTCTCATACAGCCTTTTGCAATAAAGCGTCCGTACATAATTTATCCTTCGAGTATCCGTCATCCGGAAAAAAAGCATGTGGAGCTTATTAAAGCCTATAATTTGTTCCGTCAAAAAACCGGTCTTGCATGTAAGCTAGTTCTTGCAGGTTCTGAGAGTATCAGTGCTGACATTGTGCAGAAAGCTGTTTTGGAGTCTCCGTACAGTTCAGACATAATCCTTACCGGATATTTTCCGCATCAAAACCTGCCCAAACTGTATGCCTGTTCCGACGCGTGCATAATGCCGTCCGTTGTTGAAGGTTTTGGACTTCCTGTTTTGGAGGCAATGGCATGCGGTGTTCCGGTTATGTGCGCAAAAGCCGGTGCTCTGCCTGAAATAGCTGGAAACGCCGCCGCATTCTTTGACGCGGATAATACTGAACAAACGGCAGCTGTAATAGAACAGGTGTTGACGGACGAAAACCTGCGTAAAAAATTGATTGACAGCGGAACAGAGCGGGTAAAACACTTTTCCTGGGTAAAAACCGCGGAAAGAACCATGGAACTTATAAAAAACGTTGCGGCTCAAAAATGACCGCTATTGAAAAATAATCATACTGTGGCTAAAATTATTGTATGGCGGATAATTTCTTAAAGAATAATCTTACCGGATTTCACATTCATTTTGTAGGAATAAAAGGAACCGGCATGGCTGCCCTTGTGGAAATAATGCATTTCCGAGGTGCCGTTATAACAGGCAGCGATGTTCCCGAACATTTTTATACCGATGAAATCCTTTCAAAATTACATATAGTACCTTATACAACGTTTGATGAAAAAAACGTAACCGATGATACAAAACTTGTCATTTATTCGGCGGCATACAAAAAAGAGACAAACCCCGAACTCGCCGCGGCTGAAAAAAAGCACATACCGCTTATGCTTTATTCCGAAGCTTTGGGTGCAATTTCCGAAACATCTTTCAGCTGCGGAATCTGTGGTGTTCATGGCAAAACAACTACAACAGGTATTAGTGGTACAGTTCTTAATGAGCTGGGGCTGCCTTTTCAGGCACTGGCAGGCAGCGTAATAGGCAGCTTTGGTGATACTTGTACAATTACAAGAGGACACAAGTATTTTATCGCCGAAACCTGCGAATATCAGCGGCATTTTATGGCGTTTTGTCCGCAGATAATTATTCTTACAAGTGTTGAGAGCGACCATGAAGATTATTATCCAACTTTTAAAGACATACAGAACGCATTTGTTGATTATGCGCTGAAGCTTCCCAAAGACACAGGAAAGCTTATTTACTGCGCTGATGATTCGGGTGCTGCTGAAACAGTCGGTATTATAAAGCAACAAAGACCTGATATTACGCTTATTCCTTACGGTGATTCCGCAAAGGGCGATTTTAACATAACGTTTGGCAGTGTTAAGGACGAAAAACAGTACTTTACGCTCAAAGGCTTTGACGTTGAGTTTTATACACGAATGCCCGGAAAACACATTGTACGCAACTGTACAGCAGCTATTGCACTTGCGGTAGAACTGCTAAAACAGGAAAATTTGCCGGTTTCCGCAGACAATATAGAAAAAATACGCAAGGGAATAAGTAATTTTTGCGGAGCAAAACGCCGCAGCGAAATTGTAGGCAAAGTTGGTGATGTTCTTGTAATGGACGATTACGCTCATCATCCAACCGCAATAAAAACTACTCTACAGGGCTTAAAGGCGTTTTATCCTTCGCGCAGGCTTGTTGTCGACTTTATGTCGCACACATACACTAGAACTGCAGCCCTGTTTGATGATTTTGCCCGTGCATTTGATGCTGCCGATGAAGTAATTCTCCACAAGATTTATCCTTCCGCCCGTGAAAAATACGACGGTACCGTAACAGGCAGAGCCTTGTATGAAAAAACAAAGGAATATCACAGTAATGTGCATTATTTTGAAGAAGTAATGGATGCGGAAGATTACGTAAGAAGTACTCTTAAAGACGGAGACCTTTTTATTACAATGGGTGCCGGCGATAACTGGAAACTTGGAAAAGCTTTTATTGAAAAAGGAAAAAAACTATGAACAGCATGACTGGTTATGCATATGAGGAACTTAACAAGGACGATATAAACCTTTCGGTGGAGATAAAGTCATATAATTCCAAATATCTGGATTTGTCTGTTATTATTCCGTCTTTTTTAAGCAGACTTGAAATGCCCCTGCGTGAAAAGGTTTCAAAAAATATTTGCCGCGGCAAGGTGGAAGTTGCCGTAAAACTTCGCGAAAAGAATATGCCGGTAACAGTCAGTGCCGATGTGGAAGCCGCAAAAGAATATTATGCGGAGATTGAAAAAGTTTCACAGACTCTGGGATATACTGAAAAGATACCATTAAGCCTGATTGTTTCGCAGGAAGGTGTTCTCAATGCGCAGAAAGAATTTGACGTTGACTCGTACTGGAAGCTGATTGAACCGGTATTTGACACTGCAATGG
>DBWK01000076.1:4713-7907 GCA_002308875.1 Treponema sp. UBA1240 | reverse complement strand
CTCATAAGCAAATACTGCAAAAAGAATAATCTACAAATAACAGATTGACGACTGGCCGCTATAAGTCTAAACTAAAAAACACGGAGGAACCGATGGAAGAAACAGCCCAGATGATAACGGAATCTACAAAACAAACATTTAATTTTTTAACAAAAATCAGCAATTACATTTTTTCGTTGGAATTTTTATTTAAAGTGCTTTCCGTTGCTCTGACACTTTTTGTTATGACAATTGCTTACAAGCTGATACGCAAGAGCCTTCAAAAAGGGCTTACAAAACGGCTGGACCAGCAGCAGATTTTTATTGTCAAGAAAGTTCTGAAATACATCTATTACGGATGCATTGTACTTTACATTGCAAGCCTTTTTGGCGTAAAACTTTCCGCCCTGTTGGGCGCTGCAGGAATTGCCGGAGTTGCAATCGGTTTCGCCGCCCAAACATCAATATCAAATATTATAAGCGGTGTATTTCTTTTAGGCGAAAATGCTGTTAGAATCGGCGATTACATTACAGTTGATAATATTTCGGGAACAGTTCAGTCAGTCGACCTGCTTTCGGTAAAAATCAAAACCCCGGACAACCAGATTGTACGTATTCCTAACGAAACAATCATCAAGGCAAACCTTATTAACACAACCTACAACGAAAATCGAAGAATGACGTTACCGATAAGCGTTTCTTACGACACTGACAATCTTGAAACCGTTAAAAACACTCTGCTTGAAATTGCAGACAAAAACGAACACATATTAAAAGATCCGCCACCGAGCGTCAATTTTGACAAATTCGGTGAATCAAGCGTAGATCTTACTCTTTGTGTATGGTTTGACAAAAATGATTTTTGGGCGACCAAGAATTCTCTGGCTCCGAAAATCTTTGAAGTTTTCAAACAGAAGAACATCGAAATTCCGTATAAACAGCTTGATGTAAAAATCAAGAATCCGGAAAAATAATCATATGAACAATCCGCTTATTTCCATAACAGAAAATATTTCGTATCTGCCGGCAAGTTCCAAGCCTCTTTCGTGCGATGTTATTTTCATCAAAACCGATAAATCAACCTGGATTTTTGACGTGGGTGTAACTTCCACCGCCAGTAACCTTATAAACAACATAAGCGGTCCAAAGAACATCGTGCTTTCGCATTTTCATCCAGACCACATCATGAATCTGTTCCGCGTAAAATACGACAACCTTTACCTGACCTCATACACAAAACGCTGTACATTCCGCGGCAACGTGATAAAAGGCAGACAGGTTTTTGAAGGGAATCCTCAGATTGAGATTTGTGAAGTTCCGTCCAGCCATGCGAAAGGCTGTTTGTGTCTTGTCTGCGGCGATTACGCTTTTATGGGCGACAGTACCTACTGCAAGGAAAAAATCGGCAATCACACTTACAATGTGCAGCTTTTAAAAGCCGAAATTGACTTTTTGGAGTCGCTGACGTGCAAATACGTCTGTCTTGATCACGACAAAAACTTTATTCAGGAACGTACAGCTCTCATAAAGTTGCATAAAGAGATTTTCGACCGCAGAAAGCCAGGAGAAACGACTATCTGCGTGGAAGATTTCTTTAACCCCGATGGAAGCGTAAAAGTACCGGAGAATTCTTAGAATAAAGGTTCTTTTACCTCACCACCGTCCGCAAACGGACCGGCAATCGGCGATGAACCGCGTTTTTTGCCGATTAGATCCGTATCAAACACAATGGGCGTGCCATCAGGGTTTTCGTACTTTTCTTCCGGCTCAAACGCCATCATAATGTCATCGGTTTTCATCAACCGGCATTTTTCCTTTGGAAGAAAATCGTATACATTCGTCTTGAGATAAACCTTGCCAGTCTTCTCTTCACAGGAAATTTCCACCTGGTTTTTCAGGTCAACGTAAGCATCCGCTTCTTTTTTCATGGGCTTTGCACCGTTAAAGTACAGGTTTCCGCCAGCCCAAACGGGAAGCTTTGAATAGTAGCGGTTTGTCGTTTCCGAGCCCATACCGCAGTAACCTTCAAACAGTGCCTTCCATTCGTCAAAAGTCGGATATGCGTCAAACGGAATTGTTCCGGCAACAATATTGCCGTCATCCCAGTCATTGCCGTTCGTCATTGAAAGGAACATTCCTTCAAGCATGGCAGGGCGCATTTTGCGCTGAATAAAGATATTGTTGTAAAACTTGCAGTCGCCGTGCAAAATCGTCATAAAACCGGCTATTTCCGTGCGGTGCGGCATATGGTACGGCGTGTAACGCGGTGAAGGTTCTCCCGGCGCACCGTTGTTCGTGCCTCTGCCTACACCGACCAAACCACCCGCAATGATGTTATGTACAAATGCAACGCCCTGCGTACAAAGCTTTACAGCCCGGTCAGAAAGGAAAATATTGTTATCGAGCAAAGAAGGGCCATGACTTACTTCTATGAACAAATCTTCACCGCAGCCAATGTTGCTTTCCTTGTTCTGATTGTATTCTTTGGGTAAAGCATTGTCATGGAACAGATTCTGCGTTACGCGCGTTCCCTGTGCCTGCCAGTCGAGCCAAAGCCCGCGTGTACAGTGGTGAATATGGTTGCGCCGGTAAATACAGTCGATTGCAGCGTGCATTTTAATTCCGCCGATCTCTGCACCGGCAAGGTTCTGCTTGTTGTTGATATGATGAATGTGATTGTCTTCAATAAGAGAGAAAACGCCGCCCAAATGACCTACAATACCGGTCTGCCCGCAGTCATGAATATTGCACCGCCGCACAATATGCGAACCAATGTTTTCCTTTGTCCAGCCTTCTGCCTGTGCCTGGCATATGCAGTCACGTTCGGTCTGTGTACCGTCCTTGTATTTCCACTTGAGCCATTTGTTGTCGTTATTCGGCTGGCAGTATTTGCCCAGTGAAATACCGGAACACTTTGACTCATACACTTCGCAGTCTTCTATAATCCAGCCTTTTGACCAGTGCGGACCTATCATTCCTTCCTGATATGCCGTAGGCGGTGCCCACTGTGTTGCCGCCTGTGAAACGGTAAAACCGCTCAGTGTTATAAATCCTCTGCCTTCTTCTGAGGGATAAAAACAGTTACGGCGGACAGTTATTTCTACGTTTTCCTTATTGGGGTCTTTTCCCTGAAAGTTCGCATAAAAAACCGTTTCGTCCTTTGCCTCATCCTGTTCGCAGTACCATGTGTAAACCGAAAACTCCTGATCCCACGA
>DBWK01000076.1:0-4560 GCA_002308875.1 Treponema sp. UBA1240 | reverse complement strand
GCACTGTAAACGTTGCCCCCGATACCTTTCCAGTTTTTAACTTCTTCCGCACCGGTTATGTGCGCTGCCAGCGGCTTTTCAGAACGGTACACAATCCGCTTGTCCGCCGTTCCACCGTTTTTGGGGTTTACCGCCTCACGGTATATGCCGGGGGCAACAATTACTTCATCACCGGCAACGGCAACATCCGCCGCCAGTTGAATCCGGTTGAACGGCTTTGCCTTTGAACCGTCTCCGGCTGCATTTGCATCAATATCTACATAGTATGTCATAAATACTCCGCCTTTTTTAAGGTTATATATATGATAATACACCGGATTGTTCAAAAGTATATAAAAAATATCAAAAATCTGTAAAAAACTATGCGGGATTCCGCATTATTTCTGCTTTACCTTGATGGTTGCAGCAAACGCGCTGTTGCAAAGCCCGAGAACTGCTGAAACAATGAATAGTGTTTCAATTCCAAGAACTTTCCAAATCCAGCCTCCAAAAAGGGCAATCAATATGGTTATAAGATGATTTACAGAAATACCGGTAGAGATAGTCTTTTTCATCTCGTTTCGGCTGTCGCTTATATCCTGCACATATACGTTTGATGCCATCGATGCAAGCGAAATAACTGAATCGAGCACATAATTTACGCAACAAACAATAAATGCAATATTCCGTGGAAAGATGTGATGCGCAAATCCGTAAAAAAAGCAAACAATAACGAGAATAAGAGTATCACTTATCATTACAATTTTGTATCCAATCGTATCAATCAATTTTCCAATTTTCGGACTAAGAAAAAAACACAATATTGCAGAAACAGCAAAAAGCAGACTTATGGTCGAAGTATTTGCCCCGTAAAACAGAATGAGCACATAAGGTCCAAATGTAAAGAATACCTGCTTCCGCGCTCCGTAAAAAACTTCCAGCATATAATATTTGACAAACTTTTTCCTAAAATAAAACCGCTGTTTTGTGGTATCCGCGGCACTTTTACCGTGAAGCCTGAATGAAAAAAGCATGCTGACAGCAAAAATACAGGTTGAAACAACAAAAAACAGTTTGAACGGTGCTTTACCCGAAATCAATGCAAAAGCTACAATGACAACAGCATATCCTGCAAGAGTTCCTATTTGGTATGTCGCATTCTGATGCCCAAGCGCAACTCCGCTTTTTCCTGATTGAGAATATTCCAGAGACAGCGTATTTTTCATTCCAAGCTGAATATGCTCACCCAATGAATACAGACATACAGCCAAAATAACAAAAACTTGCACAGGCGGAACAATCGAAAGCATTGCCATCCCTGTACAGGCTATAATTGCACCCATTTTGTATAATCGTTCAGCAGAAAACGAATAAAAAGCAGCAAGTATAAAAACCAAAAGAAAGCCAGGTATTTCACGGAAGAATTCAGCAAGCCCACGCTCAAATTCCTTCATTTTGACAATTTCCGCCATATAATTGTCTATCATTCCTTTGTATATACCGTAAGCAAGACCGGAAAAAACAAGTGATAAAAAAAATGATTTCCAGGGAGATTCTTCCCGAAATGCGAATTTCAATTTATTTAGCATATTTATTATTTACAACCTTACAGTATCATTTTCTGCAAGTTTATTAAACAGGGACTATCTTCCTTTGATTTCTTCCGCTTTTGCAGTGAGAACTTCCTGCATTTTTGGAACATTGTTCTTGTATTCGTCGATAATCCGTACAAATACAGAACCGGCAACAACTCCTTCCGTATATTGTTCCAATGCATCCGCCTGTTCTCCTGTGCTTATGCCGAAGCCGCCGTAAATGTGCGGAATAATGCCATCTTTGTTCGGTTTTGCAAGCCTTTTAAGAAAGCTGATTGTTCCGTCATCTATTGTTGTTTTTGAACCAGTAATACCGGCTCGGAGTGCCGCATAAATCGTGCTGAAACCCTTGTCGAGAAGCGCGCTCATACGCTTTTCGCTCATACTGGGGGCCGCAACCGGAATCTGCTCCATTCCGTATTTGGAGCATGCCGCACCAAGCCCCTCATCGCAGTCAAAAGGTAAATCAGGAATAATCATCGCCGAAACACCTGCAGCAGCCGCTTTTTTGCAGAACAAATCAACACCCGGCGTTACAATAAGCGAACAATATGACATCAGCGCAATTTTTACGTTTGGGAATGAGCTGTGCAGCTTCGCGATAAAATCAAGCCCGTTTTTTGTCGTGCCACCCGAAGAAAGAACCGTTGAACACGCATTCTGAATAACGGGACCGTCCGCATTCGGATCTGAAAAAGGAAGCTGGATTTCAAGTATATCGGTTCCGCCCGCGACAAGCGCCTGTGCAGCCGCAAATGATGTTTCGGGTGTGGGATAATTTGCAACAAGGTGTGACATTAACTTTCTCATATGATTCCTCACTGTGCTTCATGTACGTTTGTGTTGTTTTCAAGGCGGACAAATTCCGAACGGAGAAAATCCTTCCATTCTTCGGGGCGGAACACCGGTGATGTGATGAATACGTCTTTGTCGCCGCGTCCGCTCATGTTTATGATAATTGCTTTGTCTTTGGGAACGGAAGGTGCAAGCTTGAGCGCATATGCCGCTGCGTGAGCGCTTTCGAGCGCCATTAATACACCTTCGTTTTTTGCAAAATGTTGTACCGCGTTAAGTGCTTCGCTGTCGGTAATCGCGGCGAATGTAATTCGTCCGGTTTTGCCCATCATTGCAAGCTGCGGAGAAATGCCAAGGTAGTCAAGTCCGGCAGAAATGGAACTTGTCTTTTGTGCCTGACCGTCATCGTCCAAAAGAAAACGGCTCTTATAGCCTTGCAGGATTCCGTCACGCGCGGCAGTTCCAGCCATACGGCAGGCGTTATTCCCGATTTCAGGACCAGTGCCGCCCGCTTCCGCACCGTACAGTTTTACGCTTGTGTCATCAAAGAACGGCGCAAAAAAACCGCTTGCGTTCGAACCGCCGCCTACACAGGCAACCAATGAATCAATTTTTATATTGCGTTCTGCACACTGCTGCTTTACTTCATCACCGATTACAGACTGAAATGTACGTACCATATCGGGGAACGGCGCAGGACCAAGCGCAGAACCAAGACAGTAGTGCGTTGTTTCAAAATTAGCAGCCCAGTCGCGCATTGCTTCGTTTACAGCATCTTTAAGTGTGCGGCTGCCGTTTTTTACAGGAACAACCTTTGCGCCGTATAATTCCATCGCGGCAACATTCGGCTGCTGGCGGCGCACGTCAACTTCACCCTGATAAACGACACATTCCATACCTAGCCTTGCACAGGCTGCCGCTGTTGCAACACCGTGCTGACCGGCACCTGTTTCTGCGATAATGCGGGTTTTACCCATTTTTTTTGCAAGAAGAACCTGTCCAATTGCGTTGTTTATCTTGTGCGCACCGGTGTTCGCTAGTCCTTCCAACTTTATGTATACCTGCCCGCCGCCAAGCATCTGCGTTGTTTTTTCCGCAAACAAAAGCGGTGTTTCTCTACCAATATAGTCTCTGCGCAAAATCCGCAGTTCCTCAAGAAACGCCGGATCTGCCATATATTTGTGAAATGCATCTTCAAGTTCGTCAACGGCAGCCCGTAAAACTTCGGGAATAAATTTTCCGCCGTATTCGCCGAAAAAGCCGTTTTCTGATGTGTTATACATGTTGTTCTCCTATCAAATCCTTTTCAGGTTCGCAAAAAACTGTTTCATTTTTTCAGGATTCTTGATTCCGACAGAATCCGCATCCTCTATTCCACTGCTTACATCAACCAATTCAGGATGGAACTGTTCTAAAAGTTCAGCCGCGTTTTCCGGAGCAATACCGCCTGCAATCCACAGTGGCAGCGCTTTATTATATGAATTTGATCTACAATCCTGCAAAATACGCGCTTCTCCGTATTTTACAAGTGAGCGGACTGCGTTTTCTTCAATATTTAACTTGGAAGTTACCGCAAAATAGTGCGGAATTCCCAGCATTTCAGACGGAACATCCTCATATTTAATGCCGTGGAATTGAATCATATCAAGTATACCGTTTTTAACCAGTTCAGATGCTGTTTTCGCCTCGGACGAATGAGGATCAGTAACAACCGCAACCTTAAATGCTTTCACAGCTGAAAGACAATCCTTAATTGCATCAAACCGCTTTCCACACACATTCCGCGTAAAACCGTCCGCAAACACAAAACCTACAAAATCAGCACCGAGCGAATCCGCTAGCAGAACATCCTCTTTGCGTGTAAGTCCGCATATTTTTACAAGCGGTTTTTGTTCCGACCGCAAATCGATTTTTTCCGCAAGACGCAACAGCATTTTACCGTAATTGTTTTCGCCTGCGGAACTAAAAGACTGAATAAAGCCACCCGCTTTTTGAGGATTGCGTACGGCAAACTCACCAAGCAGAATTCCGGTAAATCCCATTGCAGAGATATGAGCCGCAGCTTCCGGAGTTTCAATACCACTTTCAAAAATAACATTACCGCCAAGCTTGTTTTTGAGCATGGCAGGAACAAGCAAATCGATCGTAAAATCCTTGAGATTACGCGAATTAACACCACAGACGATTGTAT
>DBWK01000009.1:20200-23960 GCA_002308875.1 Treponema sp. UBA1240 | reverse complement strand
GCTCCGTCTTCAGCAAAAACTGCTCTTGTTGCGGATATGTTCTCGCAGTTTACAAAAGCTCAAAAAGCTTCAAAGTACAAAGCGGATGAGCTTATGAAAGTGTTTGCACCGCCTGTCAAAAAGAATGCGGCAAAGAAGAAAACTCCGGGTACTGCAAAAACTGCAAAAGCCTCAAGCTCTTCAAAAACACGGAAGGCAGGCACTAGAGCAAAAAAGCGTTAGTGTGCTATAATTTTTCAGTATGCTTCTAAAAACCAGATGCCTCATTGCTGTTATTTTTGTCTGCTCAGTTTTTTTATTCTTTTCATGTGCAGACAATAAACCTATTGTGAGACCGCCTGAAACAGTTGAAATAACGGAACCTCCTGTTCCTGAAGAGCCTGTCGAAACCATAAAAACGGCAACTTTCATTGCAGCCGGCGACAATCTCATTCACGATACAATTTATAAACAGGCACGGGCGAGAACTACTGACGGCACATACGATTTTTTCCCTTTATATGAACATATTCTTCCTCTTGTTTCAAGTAAGGATTTTGCATTTATAAATCAGGAGACAGTGCTCGCTTCTCCGCCGTTTGAACCTTCAACATATCCGCGTTTTTGCAGCCCAACGGTTTTGGGAGATTTTTTGATTGAAGCGGGGTTCAATATGTTTTCCGTATCAAATAATCATATGTTGGACAAAGGTGAAGAAGGTCTCAAAGTTTCAATCGATTATTGGGGGCAAAAAGAGGGAATTGCCGTTTCAGGCGCTTTTCGGGATGAGGAAGATTTGCAGAACATCAGAACGATTGAAAAAAATGATATAAAACTTTCTTTGATAGCCGTAACTTCCAGCACAAACGGTTTATATCTGCCTGTAAAATCACCGTTGAAGATAATAAAGACGGAAAACGAAGAACTTTTGGAACAGCAGGTTAAGGCTGCAAGAGAAATCAGCGATTTTGTAGTTGTTTCAATGCACTGGGGAAGCGAATATGCAACGAAGAACAGTGAAAACCAAAGAATGATTGCACAAAAGCTGGCGGATTGGGGTGCGGATCTTATCATCGGAACGCATCCTCATGTTTTGCAGCCGGTTGAAGAACTGGTCTCCGCGGACGGCAGAAAAGTGCTTGTTGCATACTCAATCGGTAATTTTGTTTCGGCTCAGAACGAAGGACCGAGAATAATCGGTGCTATGCTTTCCCTTGACTTGGAAAAAAATCTTTCTACCGGAGAAACTTACTATAAAAATCCATGCCTCATTCCTACTATAACACATTACGGGGCGGGCTTTTCGGATCTTAAGATTTATCCTCTTTCGGATTATGAGCCGGATTTGGCAAAATCACATGGAGTTCGGAAGTACACTGATGGCTTTGATATAAACTATATAATAAAGAATCTTACAATGATTGTAGACGACGCATACCTGCAGATACCTGATAACATACAAGCTCTGCTCGCAAAACAATATGAGGTATTTTTGCTTCGTTAACTCCTAATCCTTGAACAGCTGGCTTATCTGCTTAGGATAAAGTGATGCCATTTTGTAACGCATTATTTCCTGCTTTGCGGAAAGCTCTACACCAACTTCAAATGGTTTTTCCAAAAGCACAAATTTGTTTATACGTTCAAACAGTTTGAAACCTGTTTTGGAATTTATCAGATTCTTAATTTCATCCTCGTACATTTTAAGAACTTCGGGATGCACAAGCAGGTCTTTGAATTCTTTGTATTGTATTGCGGAGTCATTTGCGAAAGAAAGCAAATCATCTTTACTCGGAACAATCAGCGCACCGAGGAATCTCTGATCCTGTCCGTTTACATTCTGACCCAGTACAACCGCATTTGATATGAACCGTGATTCACAGAGCTTCATTTCAATAGGAAGAGGTTCAATATTTTCACCACCGCGAAGAACAATCGTGTCCTTTTTGCGACCTTTAAGAACAAGTTCTCCGTTTATTGTAAGGGTTCCCAAATCACCTGTGTCGAACCAGTTATCTTTATCCATTACCTTAGCGGTTAATTCGGGGCGCTTGTAGTAGCCTTTCATCACAATGTCGCCGCGGACCCAAACTGAACCTTTCTCACCGGGTTTCAGTACGGTTCCTGTTTCATCCGTTATGCGGACTTCCACGTGTCTGATAGGTCTTCCAACAGTACCGAAAATAGGTTTTGTCTGCGGACGAACTGCAACAACAGGTGCGGTTTCTGTAAGACCATAACCTTCTACGATGCTGACACCGATTGCCCAAAAGAACTCATCAACTGCCGGTGGAAGGGCGCCTCCGCCGGAAACGCCGCCAATAAAGCTTGTACCGAGTTTTGCACGGATTTTCTTAAAGACGAGAACATCGCCTAGTAATTTGAGCGGATAAAGCAACAGCCACGGCAGAACAAAAATGAGCCAAAGTAAGGGCTTGAATGTTTTTTTGTATTGCGCATTTCTGCTGAACAAAATGCGCTCAATGCGAGAAAAAAGAATGCCGACTTTTATAAAAAATTTGAAAAGAACGAAGGTAATTCCGCCTGTTTTGCGCATAGTGCGGAAAATTCCGTCATAAATTGCTTCAAAAACACGCGGAACCCCCGGCAAAATCTGCGGATTAAGTTTGATAAAATCAGCAAGCAGAACAGAACCTATCGGTTTGGAATAACAGACGGCAGCTGCCTTTGCCAGAATAACGTATTCGCAAATTCTTTGAAAAGCATGCCATATAGGAAGAACACAGATTGCCTTACCGTCCGGTGAAATCAAAATTCGCTCCGGCAGTTCATCAAGCTGTGTCAGAAAGTTGCCGTGCGTCAGCATAACGCCCTTTGGGTTTCCCGTTGTGCCGGACGTAAATATGATTGTAGCCAGATCATCCCACTGGCCTTTTTCAAGTTCGTCTTCAACTTTGTTAGGATTGTTCTTTCTGAATTCAATTCCGCGTGCCATAACATCGGAAAAAGAAAGAAAACTTATTCCCGCATCTTTTATTTTGTTTATATCTTCGTCTGAAAGTTCCTCAAAGCAGATGAGTTGTTCAATTTTGGGCAAATCACTGCGGAGTCCAAGAATTTTTTTTATTTGCAAAGCGTTTTCGGCGATAACAGTTTTGCAGTCAGCAAAATCAAGAATGTAGCGCAAATCGTTTTCGGTGGCGTCGCAACCGCGAGGAACATCAATTGCACCGATAGCGAGAAGACCCATGTCAGCAAACGACCATTCCTTTCTGTTGTCAGATATTAAGCCGATATGGTCATTTCGTTTTATTCCGCAGTCAAGAAGTCCGGCACCAAAGTTTAATGCTGTTTGATAATAGTCTTTGTAAAGGACAGGAACAAACTGATCTTTCTCACCTTTGTAATAGTGCGATGCTGTTTTAGGATGTTTTTGAGCTGTTTCCCTCAGGAGTTTTGGTAATGTTTGTTCCATGTTACCTCACTTTTTATATTGACATATATTCATATATTGTCAAACTGAACCCATTCTAATGTAATTGCAAAAAAAAAGCAATATAATAAGTCGTCAGTTCAATTCAAATTCCATAAGAACCGGATTGTGATCCGCATTCTCAAAGTTCTTGTCAAGAACACGAACGTTGTGGCAGCGGATGTTCGGTGACACAATAAAACCGTCAATAACATAGTACTGCCAGTTGTGCGATTCAGCCCGTTCATCCGTGTACGGAAACTCCACTGAACGGCAGGTTGGCGCTGAATCATCTACCGCAAAGCTGAAACCTTCCGGAAGAATACTGTTGTCCAGCTGTCCGGGCTGCCA
>DBWK01000009.1:18815-20075 GCA_002308875.1 Treponema sp. UBA1240 | reverse complement strand
TCGCCGTCATCAAAGGCTTCAAGATGAAAATTTACAAGAACAAGTTCTTTTCCTGTTTCCTTATTACTTTCAACTACCGGAAGCCGCGTTACCAGCATACAGCGCTTGAGGTTGGCGATTCTTACCGGCCACTTGAATGGAGATGGCAGCGCATAACGTACGGCGGAAGTTGTTTTGTAATTTGTAAATATTGCAACACCGCTTTTTACCTGTCCTATAGGTGGAAAAGGAATCGGGCAGAATATGCAGTTAAAGTTGTGTGTGTATGAGGCTTGTTTTTGTGTGGCTTGTACAATCTGTTCAACCTGATTGATTTTATAAGAACGATGCGCTTTTTGGTCAACTTCCTGAATGAAATTTATGTCCGCATTAACAGTTTGTATTGTTTTACAAATGTTATCCGTGTAGTTTTTTACGATTTGCTTGTTTTGAGGGCGGACTCTTTTTCCTCCGTCCATGAAAAAGTCTTCCGTTTTTCCTAATCCGCCGTAGCCGATGTTCCAGGTGAGGATTTGTGTTTTTGTCTTTGTGCTGATGCCGTTTGCGGTTTTTGGGGTGGAAAAAACTTCGGCGTTTGATATGGCTGCGGGTCTGTATTCAAAAATCGTCAGAATCAGTATCAGTAATAACAGTAGTGCAATCAACGCCAATATTATGATGCCGGTTGTTTTAAGTGTGCCAGACAAAACTTTATTCATCCTCATTCCTTTTTTACAAGTATTTATAAGCAGTATAATACGTTTTTACCTATATATCAATTTTTAAAAACAAAATATACTGTCTTTGGGGAGAAAATGGAAAACCTGATTTTTGGTGAATGGATAAAAATAGCTAAAGATACCGTCGCAAAGCTTTCCGTCGAAAAACTGAAAAGGAAAAAAGATTCTTTCCTTATAAAGATTTTCTTGAACAGAAATAACGAACCGTACAAAACTTTGATTATAATTGGAAGAAAAGTGTTTGGTAACGACGGACGAATTCTGGATTTTGGCGACGCATATCCGTATGTTACAGAATACGGAAAAGAGGTAATTACCAAAGAATTTGTAAAAGCGTGGCTGGATTAGAAGATAATTGGTATAAATATAATAATCATCGAGGAGATATGACAAAAAGCAGCAATTTTTTTATCCTTATAAAATTTGTCAGAATTTTTTTGATTTTATGTATATTCTCATGTTTTGTTTATGCCGAGCCGGAGCAGAGAGTCGGTCCTGATCCCTGGTCGCTGATTATTTACCGTCCCGATAACAACGGCGA
>DBWK01000009.1:10881-18681 GCA_002308875.1 Treponema sp. UBA1240 | reverse complement strand
CCTGGTATTTGAGCGGTGGTATGGCAATGCACCTGATACTTGCACCCGGAAAATACCGGATTAGTGTTTGTACGCCCAAAGACCGCACCGATTTTTTTGAATGTGAGAACAAAGGCGATTGGCTGTCAAATGTTTTTGAATACGACACAGCAAATCCAACAAACGTTATTTTTGTTGTTCCAACTGTAAACGAAAACGGTTTTTACAACGGCGGCTGGCACATTGATTACCGTGCTCCAAAATATTACAAGTTTACCCGTCCCAAAATAAAACCTCTCACTACTGATTAAACTTTTATTTAAGTTACAGTTTGCATAGGTATGTGCTATGTGCTATAATTAGACATCTTTGTAATTTTGGAGATTTAAATGAAGAAATTAATTACAATTATTGCTGCTCTCCTTTTGATTGGAGGTTTGTGTTTTGCAGCGGATCCTACTGAAGGATATTGGATTAGTGTGGATGAAAAGACAAACCAGCCTACAGCCGGTTGGCAGATTTGGGAAGAGGGCGGAAAGCTCTATGGCAAGATTCTTTCTATAGCAGGCAAACCACAGGATGAAATTGCAAGCGGTGGCAAAGGAAAGAAATACGACAACTTTATGGGTGGTGCCGACGTAGGTACGCTCCCTTCCGTTGGAACAACCTGGATTTGGGATTTGTCAAAGGAAGGCGCAGGAAAATGGTCAAACGGTTACATTATTGACCCCAACGACGGAAAACGCTATAAGTGCCGCATTACATTCCGCAAAGCCGACGGCAAAAAGTTCAAGGCAGATACACTTGAGATGCGCGGCGAAGTAGGACCTTTCGGCCGCAGCCAGTTCTGGAATGCTGCAACAGAAGCTGAAGCAGCCGGTCTCAGATAATTGCTTATTTAAAACTTAAAATGCGCCTGTGCGGGAATTACCGTACAGGCTTTTTTTTATGATTATTTTGTCTGTTGTTCTTTAAGAAATTCAACAAGAGTAGGCAGGTAAAGCCTGTCTTCGTGCGCAATGTGGGTATTGATCCATTCGTAGAGAAAAAGAGCGAATTTTATTGCTTCTGAAACATGCAGGGATTCAATGTTTTCATAGGTAGCTTCACATTTTGCGGTAAAAGCATCATGAGCTTTTTTGTGCTGTCTGTAACCATCGAAGTTTGAAGCCTTCATAAGGCGTTCTTCTTCCTTAAAATGGGTGGCCGCATAATTCAGGCAGTTTTCCAAAGTCTGCTTTACCAGAGTGTGATAGGTGTCTGTTCCCTTGCTTTTCAGCAGACTCTGATAAAAATCGTTGCACAAGTTCACAAGATGTTCGTGCTGTGCATCAATCAGCGGAATACCGATTTTAAATTTTGGATCCCATTTTATAAGATTTTCTTCATTGGTCATGATTTGCTCCAATGGTATTATACCATAAAATTTTCCGCCGTGATATAATCTTTTTTAGCGTAGGAGAAATAATGCCGTCAATCACATTTTTCAAATCAGAAGAAATCGCGCCGAAAAGCTGGAAAATATGCAACGGATTTGTTGCAGAAACAAATACGTTTTACTGTTATCTTGTAGAAGGGCAGGATTATGCGCTTTTGATAGACACGATGATGGGCTGGGGAAATCTGAATGATTTTTGCAAAACACTTACTGATAAACCTGTTAAGATTGTGAACACCCATGCGCACTGGGATCATATCGGCGGCAACTTCAATTTTGATTCATGTTATCTTCATCCCCGCGATATTGCGCTTTTTAATGATTCCGTGAATTATACCAAGCAGCAGATTTTTGATGTTGCAAAACAGATGGCAAAAGATGAATTTAAAAACCTGCTTGAACTTGACGACAACTATACCGACTCCAAACCTATGAAGATTTTTCCTGTTTATGGCGGAGATGAGTTTGATTTGGGAGACAAAAAAATTGAAGTAATTGAAGTTGGAGGGCATACTGCCGGCTCAATTGTTTTGATTGACCGCAAAACCCGCATTGCATATTCGGGAGACGCATGCAACAGCAATACGCTTTTGGAACTTCCAACCTCGCTTCCGGTTGCCGTATATATGAAAAGCTTGCTTCATCTTAAAGAATTCCAGCCGGAATTTGATATGATGTACGGCGGACACGAGATTTTGGATGCAACAATCATTGACGAAGCAATAGAAACCGTGGCAAAAGTAATTGCCGGAACGGACGACCATTACGAAGCAAAAGGAATGTTCGGAACTCCGGTTTTTTATGCGGCCGCAAGAGTTAAAAACGGATCTGAGCGGGTTGACGGCAAACGGTTTAATATGAGCTATGTTTCGGAAAACATTTTTGAAAAAAACGATACAAGGCAGATTATTCGTTGATATCCAGCTTTGGATTTGATAGGAGAACAAATGTCAAAAATTCTATTTTTAGCTGATTTACATGGAAATATGCCGGCAACGCTTGCCTTGGAAAAAGTGATGAACCGGATTAAGCCGGATGATATATGGTTTTTGGGTGATGCTGTGGGCAAAGGACCTGAAAGCGATAAAACGCTTGATTGGGTACGCGCTCACTGTAAGCATTTTATTTCCGGTAACTGGGATCTTATGCTTGTGGAATGTGCAAAAAAATGTCCTCCGGGGCAGGAATCTAATTCCTTTTACTGGAATCAACTGGGTAAAGAACGCCTTGACTGGCTCGAATCTTTGCCGGCCGAAGATGAAGTTTTAATCAGCGGAATCAACTTCCGCCTGTTTCATGGCCGCCCAATTGATTCAAATTACCATCCGTACTTGTCCATGGATGAGCTCAAGCCCGGTTTTACGGACACAAAAGGAAAGCTTCACGGCGGCTTTATAAGCGCTGACTGCCATATGCCCTACATACGCGAAATGAATTTGGGCTACGCAATAAATACCGGAAGTGTAGGTAATTCTTTAGGTGTTACCCGTTGTCATGCACTTGTTATTGAAGGCGAATTAGGGGCCCAAGAGTTGTCGCCAATCAGTATGAATGTTTTAAGCATTCCGTATGACAATCAGCTTGCAATAAAAATTGCGGAAGAATGTGAGGGTTTGCCTAATAAAGAAGCATACAAAAAAGAACTTTTGACCGGTGTTTACAGCAGATAATGTGTAAAAACAACATCTGTTCTAAATTTCTTTTACAAGTTCCCTGCACAGCATAACAAGGTTAAAGCGGATTCCTTCTCTGGTATTCCAGCCACGGTGGTTCCATTCTTCCGAGGCAACATCATCACCGCCATAAATGATTGCACCGTAATCAAACCCACGGAATTGCGCTACTGCAATACAGCCCGCCTGTTCCATTTCTACGATTTTTGCGCCTTCACTTTTGCGCTGTTCAACTTTGTCGGGAGTTTCACGGAACAAAGCATCTGTTGTCCAGGTAAGTCCACGCAGATACGGAATATTGTATTTTTCAAGACGGGCGGCAATTTTATCTGTCACCTTTTTGTCAGTGTAAATATAGCGCGACGGTTCTACATAATGATACGAAAAACCTTCATCGCGGATTGCTCCGTCTACAACGAGCAGTTGACCTACTTTTATATTGCGGTCAAGAACGCCGCCTCCGCCGCAGAGAATTACTTTTGTAATTCCAAACGCATAAAACAAATCAAGATTTCCGCCGCATGAGGGACTGCCCACCTGACCGAGAACAATGAGCACATCGGGCTCGTTTACAAAACGGTAAATCGTAAACGGGTTTTCGCCGCCAACTTTGTAGTATGATTCAATCTCATCGTTTTCAATAAGCTTGTTTATAACTTCAGGAAAAAAAGTGATTATCATCCTGTTGGTGTCAAATTTTTTATCAACAAGGGCGGCAGGATTCAGCTTTGCTGTTTTTTCTGTGTCAAATTCTAAAATCGGAAAATCATTTTTTGCTATCATATTTCAAAAGGTATCATTTTTTAGGGGATTATACCATAACACTCAGCTTTGTAACTTTTTTTTGCGGCTGTTCAAAAGCAGAACAACAGTGAGCGACAGAATGTTTGATAACACAATTCTTGCTATCTGAAGCTCATCTGTACCGGTTTCGGTGATTACGTGGAGAGTGTTTCCGATAAAGTTGTTGAAAAAATGCTCAAAAACACCGACCCACAGAACGCCCGTCATAAAAACACAGGTTCCCCATTCCAGTGCGAGAATTCCTGCAAGAACAATGTAGCCGATTGTCATAACAATAGCTGTCGGAATGTTCATTGTTCCGTTTCTTAATTCCAGCGCAACTGATACAAAGTGCCATGTTCCAAACAGCAGTGCCTGTATAAAATTTGCTTTTTTAAAGCCGAACGGTTTTTTTGCAAGTTGCAGAAAAAGCCCTCTGAAAAGACCTTCTTCAGCTACAACGTTTATAATGTTTCCCGCAATGCAGATTAGTAGTGCCGAAAGTGAAAGCTCAACCGCATTTGTCGCGCCGCTCAGTGCAAAGTTTGTTACATAAAAACCAAGCCGCACTGTCTTGCCCTGCGCAAACAGGATTAGTATTTCCACAAGATATGAAATCGCAAATGTGCTGATACCCAGAGCAAAACCGTAAAGCATATTTTTCCATATTCTGCTCAGGTCAAAGCCGATTTTTTTAAAGCTTAGTTTCCATATTGCAAGTACCATGGCAAGCACAATAATTGAAAAAATCTTGCAGATAACGTTATCGGCTATAAAAGTCCGGTCCGTCTGGATAAAGAAAAATTCAATATATTTTACAATTGAACATATAACGTAAACGGCTGCGATTGTGATGATTACTCTTGTTTTGGAGTATACGGGCTGTGAGTTGTTTTCTTCCATAAATAAAAATTATACAGCATTTTACTTGCAGATAAAAGTATTTGAATTAACTACGCTGCATATGGGTTCTGCGCTTAATTGTTTTTTCATCAGTGATAAACTATAATAACAGCACTATGTCTGGTACGACTAAAATCCAGCCTTTCGATATGAATAATATTCCGCTTTTTCTTGACGTGCTTGTTCCGCTGTGGAGTCCGCCGTTCGGCGATGCCGAATTCAAGCGGTTTAATGTGGAATACATTATGCGGAACAACATTTTTGAAAACGAATACAATTATCAGCTTGTGGATGCTGGTGGAACTATTCTTGCCGCCGCATTCTTTGCACGCAGGGGTGACAAGAACCGCGCCGCTGAATGGTTTGCAAAAAGCTCCGCACGTTTTCCCGATAACTTAAAAAATGCTTCCGGCATGAGCAGAACTTACATTGAACTTATGGACAACCGTACTTTTGGCTNNTATGAGTAACGACGACATAAAACTTTCGCTTTTTGTAAGCAGAAAACACGGTTGTGGCGCGGCACTCCTAAACGCAGTCTGTGAACAGCTCCGCGCACAGGGCTGGAAAAATCTTTACCTGTGGACCGACTGCGACTGCAACTGGCACTGGTACGAAACACACGGCTATTCGCTTGTACGCAAGGATATATACGGACCGTTCAGCGATGAGCACAAAGAATACTGGACATACATCTTTAAAAAACAAATTTGAGAGAAAATGAATTACAGGCTTGCTGAAAAATCTGATTTAGATGAAATTTGTTCTCTTATAAAATCCGCAATAGTTGTGATGGAACAACGCGGAATTTTTCAATGGGATGAGATTTATCCTGCCCGCAAAGATTTTTTGAACGATATAAATACTTCTTCGCTTTTTGTTGGAGTGCCGGATTGCGGAGAAAAAAAGCGGATTGCAGTAGTTTACGCGCTAAATAAAGAATGTGATGAAGAATATAAAACTGCGGATTGGAAGTACTGCGGTGAATGGCGCGTTGTTCACCGGCTTTGTGTTCATCCTGATTTTCAGAACCGCGGAATTGCAAAAGAAACGCTTTTGCATATAGAGAACAAAGCACGGGCTTTCGGTGCAAACAGTATCCGGCTTGATGTATTCAGTCAGAATCCTTTTTCGCTCAAATTGTATGAACGTTCCGGTTATCATAAAACAGGCGAGGTTCACTGGCGCAAAGGTCTTTTTTATTTGATGGAAAAAGGAATTTAATAAAGCAAAATAGAGCAGGGGATGTAATGCAAAATAAAACAAAACGCAGGAAGGGAAAGAAAATGATAATCACGCTTATTGTAATCGTTGTCGTAATTGTTGCATTAAAATTCATACTATTTCCACCGGTAAAGCAAATCCTGACAACCGGCATATATCAGGTTTCTTCAACGGATTACTGGTTGACCCAAGATAAAGCCGATCCGTATTCAAAAAACGGAGAGCAACGGCAGCTGCAAATACGCAGATGGTATCCGTCAGACTGTGCGGAAACAAAACCGGTATTCGTAGCTTCACACGGTTCGTGCGGTACAATTGACAACAATCTTTCGTTGTACCGCGAACTTGCAAGCCATGGGTTTATTGTTCTTGCAGTTGCACATCCAGGACAGGTTGCAAGCATCAAATACGAAAATGGAAAAAAGAGCGGGCCGAGTGGAGATTTTATAAAAGAAATGACCTCTTTGCGACCAGATAAAAATCCTGAGCAAGCCTTTGAATTATTCCAAAAATGGATGAAAATCCGAATCGACGACTTGAATGTGGTTATGGATGATTACGTTAAAAGAGAAGGAAAGGCAGATTTTGTCATGCTTGGACATTCCCTTGGAGGTTCGGCTGCTTATGCAATGGCCCGTATCCGAAAAGACGTAATAGGCTGTATCGCGCTGGAATCTCCGTTTATGTATGATATTACAGCGGTAAAGGACGGACATTTTGTTTTTAATGACAGCGATTATGATGTTCCGCTTTTGAATGTGTATTCTGATTCAAGCTTTCCTTATCTTAAGGTGTGGGAACAGTATAAAAACAATGCAAAATTTTTGGACAGCTATAATCCTGTGTATACAAACATTCATTATGAGGGTATCGGGCATATGGGTTTGTGTGATTTGTCGCTTGCCTCTCCGGTTCTTGCTTCCATTTTCAGCGGAAAAATTCAAAAACGCAGTGCCCGTGCCATGCTTGCAAAACTAAATGAAGACTGTCTTAACTGGATAGAAGTAGCGTTACTGGATAAAAACTGAAAAGTCTATTTTTAATTTGACAAGAATTAATATAAGCAATATATTGACAATTTTTTAATTGTGCAATATATTGCTTATATGAGCATAAAGAACGAAGATATTTTGAACATGATGCCGCCGCAGTTCGGCTTGTTCGGGCTGCTTTTTGCATTTATGAACCGGCTGCAGGCTGCTGGTGATGCCTTTTATGATGAAATTACCTGCAAGCAGTTTTTTCTTTTGGCGTGTATGAATCTTTATGCCGATAACGCTCCTACTGCAAATGAACTTGCCGAAACCATGGGCTGCTCGCGCCAGAATGTGAAAGAAATACTGAACAGTTTGTCAAAAAAAGAGATGATAGTTTTTGAGCCGGACAAAAACGACAAGCGCAAACAACGGATTTATCTGGCACAAAAAACAAAAGAACTTGCAAAGAAATATACAAAACGTGAGATGAAGTTTATGCAGCTATTATATGCCGGTATCTCTGATGAAGAAATCAGAACCGTTTATAAAATAATTTCCAGAATGGAAAAAAATCTTATGAAGCAGGAATCTGCACAATCCAAGGAGTTTGAAAAATGAAATCAATCGTAATTTACAACAGCCAGACAGGTTTTACGAAAAAGTATGCCGAATGGATTGCCGAAGCCGCCGCTTGCGAATGCGTGGAATTCAAACAAGCTGCAAAGCTCAACCTTGCCGATTATGATGCAATCGTATTCGGCAGCTGGTGCATGGCTGGCAACATCGTAAAGCTTGCGTGGTTCAAAAAGCAGATGCCCGCTCT
>DBWK01000009.1:7205-10748 GCA_002308875.1 Treponema sp. UBA1240 | reverse complement strand
ATGAAAATGTTTACGAAGGTCCTCGCCTCAAAGAAAGACGCAACCGAAGACGAAAAGAAAATGTCAGAGATGATTTCTCATTCATACGATATTTCTGATAAGAAATATGCTGACGCGATAGCCGCGGAGCTAAAATAATGAAGAAATTTACCTTAGTCCTTGCAGTGCTGATTTTGTCTGGCTTTATCGGTTTTCAGATTTTTTCTGCATCAATTAGAAAAAGCCTTGCATCTCTTGAAAATGCCGCAATAAACATGAACAACATCGCCGACGGCGTTTACAGTGGCCACAGCGAGCTTGGGCCTGTTTCAGTTGACGTTGAAGTGCATGTAACAGACCACAAGCTTGCAAAAGTCGATTTAGTCCAGCACACCTGCGGTCTTGGCCGCCCGGCAGAAGCAATCACCGAGAAAATGGTTGAGCAGAATACTTTTGATGTCGACGCCGTAAGCGGCGCGACAGTTTCAAGTGAAGTCATCAAAACCGCCGTTAACAAAGCATTGAGGCAGGTGGAGATAAAATAGCAAACCTTTTGGTTTGCAAATGTTGTAAAAACCGTATATTATTAATCAATTTTGTAATATCACGGATTAGATTATGGCGAATTCGGCTTTGCAGAAAATTTCTGACGGAAGCGAACAGCTCAAGGTAAAAGTCAGCAGCCTTGAAGGACTGCTTGCGAACATCCGCAATGCGATTGATGAAATTGATACAAATGCTTCCGCAAACGAGCAGGTTGCAGAAAAGATTTCGGACGCATTGATGTAATTCCGACTGGAGTTTGGCTATGGAAATCCTCAACAAAAACTTTGACAACGGAAAACCGTTTGACTTTGGCAAAACCTCCGCGGACTATGCAAAGTACCGCGACATTTATCCCGCAGAGTTTTACAACAAGCTTGCGGAACTTAAAATCGGCATAAAAGGACAAACAGCTCTCGACTTGGGAACAGGGACAGGTGTTATTCCCCGCAATATGTACAAATTCGGGGCTCACTGGATTGGTACCGATATTTCCGACAATCAGATAAAGTATGCGCAGGAGCTTACAAAAGCCGACGGTATGAAAATTGAATACAAAGTTTCGTCCGCTGAAAACCTTGTTTTTGCGCCTGCTTCGTTGGACGTGGTTACTGCCTGTCAGTGCTTTGCCTATTTTGACAAGTCCGTGATACTGCCTAAAATCCACACCTGGCTTAAGGCCGGCGGACATTTTGCCATTCTCTTTATGGCGTGGATTCCTGCCGAAAGCGAGATTGCCGCAAAAACTGAAGAACTCGTACTCAAATACAATCCCGACTGGAACGGCGGAAACTGGAAGCGCAAGCCGGTAACATTCCCCGACTGGGCGGCACCGTACTTTGAGCTGGAAGACGCTGTAGGGTTTGATGTTCCCGTCACATTTACGCGCGAAACATGGAACGGCCGCATAAAAGCCTGCCGTGGAATCGGAGCGTCATCGCTCACACCCGAACAGATTGCAGCATGGGAAAAAGAACATCTTGCATATCTTGCAACCATGCCGGAGCCGTTTGACATCATTCACTATGTAACGATTCTGAACCTGCGTAAAAAAATATGATTTACAAGCACAAGTACCGCACGCCCGACGGCTTTTCCGACATGGTAATGTGCAGCGACGGCAATGTTCTCACGGAACTTTCGTTTGCTAATTCCTGTGCGGACGAAGAACAAACAGCTTGCCGCCTTGAAAAAACACTGCCGGTTTTTACGGAAACATGCCGCTGGCTTGACGTTTACTTTTCCGGCAGAGAGCCCGGCTTTGCGCCCGCATACCGTTTGGAAAACCTTACGCCGTTCCGCAAAAAGGTTATTGATGCGATGCTTTCAATCCCATACGGAAGCTTGGTAACATACGGCAGCATTGCAAAGCGGATTGCGGAAGCGGAAGACGGCAAAAAAGTTTCGGCGCAGGCTGTTGGTGGTGCCGTCGGCTGGAATCCGATTTGTCTGATTATACCGTGTCACCGTGTAATAGGCGCGAACAATGCTTTGACGGGCTACGGCGGCGGAATGCGGAACAAAATTGCTCTTTTGGCTTTGGAAGGACATGACATCAGCCGCTTTTCCATGCCGAAAGCTTAGAATCTTTCCCTTGACTTTTTCAGTCGCCCCTTCATAATAAAAGCATGAAACAAAATTTTGGGGCACAATCCTTACAGACGCATTTTCTCGGTGTGCTCGTGCCGGACGACCTCACGCTCACGCTGGAAGACTGCCGCCGTTACATGAACCGCACTTACGGCTGCAAATCCGGTTACGGTACACCTATTCACGTTACGCTTGTTCCTCCGTTCCGTCTGCCGGATGAATACCGTACCGAAGACATCGTTCGTGCCTTAAAAGAAGACGTGCTCCCCTTGGCGGAAAAACTTGCTTTTACAGCGCACGTCAGCAATTTTGACGCGTTCGGCGACCGTACGGTTTTTGCCAAAGTTGACACTGACGAAAAATGGACGCAATTGCGCGACAAAACAGTTTCCGCCGTGCTAAAGGCGGCTCCCGGCGCTACCAAAAAAGACAGCCGTCCGTTCCAACCGCATCTTACCGTGGCAAACCGTGACATTCCACAGGGCGCTTCGGTAAAAGCGCTGCAGGCGTTGAACGAACTTGAGCTTTTTGAAGACTATCCTGTTGACAACATTACGATTTTTGAGCACCGCGGCGGAAAATGGATTCCCGCTGTTACACTCGACTTGCTTGGGGATGAAAAATGAACTTGAATTATCCGCCGATGGGCTGGAACAGCTACGATTATTATGACACAACCGTAAACGAGGCGCAGGTGAGGGCAAATGCCGAATACATGGCAAAACATCTCAAATCCTGCGGTTGGGAATACGTAGTTGTGGACATTGCCTGGTATTCGCGCGAAGCAGGCAAAAACAGAGACTTGTACCAGTATGTGCCCTTTGCCGAAATGCAGATTGACGAATATTCGCGCCTTTTGCCCGATGAAAACCGGTTCCCTTCCGCAAAAGGCGGAAACGGATTCAAGCCGCTTGCGGATTATATCCATTCCATGGGACTCAAATTCGGTATTCATATTATGCGTGGTATTCCCCGCCGTGCCGCATATATGCGCACAAAGATAAAAGGCTCAACGGCAACCGCAAACGAGATTGCAGACCCTTATTCCATCTGCACATGGAATCCCGATATGTACGGGGTAAAGCCCGGCATTCCCGGCGCACAGGAATACTACAATTCTCTCATAGAACTCTATGCAGGATGGGGCGTTGACTTTATAAAATGCGATGACATCTGCCGCATGGACGCTGCTTCAAGCCGTGATGAAATTCGTATGCTGCACAAGGCGATAGAGGCTTCGGGGCGCGATATCGTATTGAGCCTTTCACCAGGTCCTGCAATAGTCGCTGAACACGATTTTTATGCCGCCAACGCCGATATGTGGCGCATTACCGATGACTTTTGGGACAACTGGAAGTCGCTTCTCGATATGTTTGTCCGCTGTAAAAACTGGCAGCCCTTTGCCGGAAAAGGCGGCTACCCGGACTGCGA
>DBWK01000009.1:4925-7103 GCA_002308875.1 Treponema sp. UBA1240 | reverse complement strand
CTTACAAAGCTTGATGAGGCAACACTTTTACTGCTAACAAATCAGCCTGTCTACGATATGCTCAAGCAGTCCCGCGGTGGTAAGGAAGTATTCGGAAACAAACAAATCATTGCCTGGCGGGCTTCTTCTCCTGAAAAAGAATATCTTGCCGTGTTCAATATTTCCGAAAAAAAGCTTACAGTTCCCAAAAAATCGTTTACCAAAGGCTGGAACGGCTCCACGGAGCTTTGGACAAATAAAAAAACGGAGGAACTCAATAAGCTTGAAATTCCTCCGCATGGTGTTGTTCTTCTCTGTAAATAATACATCTTTCTCATAAAGCTTTTTATACAGACATTGTGGAGATTTCTTCAATGTTTTTTCTTTTCCTGTGTTATTATAATCATTAAAGGAGATCATAATGCTGATTCAAAAAGCTTCATGGATTAGAATGAAGAATGCGGCTTCTACAATTGTGCCGGTTTTCAGGAGAAAGTTTGAAACACCAAAACAGGTAAAGACTGCTGTTCTTGAAGTTACCTGCGATGGTGTGTATGAGGCTGTTTTGAACGGAAAGCGTGTCGGAGATTTTATTCTTGCTCCCGGCTGGACCGAATACTGCAAACGACTGCAGGTTCAGAGCTATGAAATTACCGGTTTGCTACTTGATTCCAATACAATTGAAATAACCGTCGGAAACGGATGGTTCCGGCGTACTAATGCGCCCTGGACCGGAACAAAGAATCCTGACGAGTTCCTGCCTGCAATGCTTATAGCTGTTATTCATATAGTTTACGTGGACGGCAGCGAAGAACTTATTCCCACGGACGAAAAGTGGCAGGTATCAGAAAGTACAATTACCTTAAGCGGAATATTCATCGGTGAAGATGTTGATATGACAAAAAAGCCGGTATTCCAGTCTGCTGAAATCTGCGATTATTCCAAACAAATACTTATTCCGCAGGAAGGACCGGAAGTTCATGAGCAGGAATATATCTATCCCCGCAAATCTTTTCGCACACCAAAGAATGAGTGGGTAGTGGACTTTGGTCAGAATATGACCGGTTACATGACCTTTGAGATGGATGCGCATGCAGGCGAAAGACTGAGCTTTTCGACAGCCGAAGTTCTCGACAAGGACGGTAATTTTTATACGGCGAACTACCGCTCGGCAAGAAGTCAGCTGCATTATATCTGTTGTGAAGGACATCAGTCATATAAGCCCAAACTTACTTTTTTCGGCTTTAGGTATTTGAGGATTGACGAAGCCCCTGAAGGTTTTTGTGCGGAGAATATTAGAGCTGTTGTTCTGCATTCGGAGATGACCCGCACGGGCTGGCTCAACAGCAGCGACACAATGCTTAATCAGCTTTTCAGCAACATTCTGTGGACTCAAAAGAGTAACTATCTTGATATACCGACTGACTGCCCGCAGCGCGACGAGCGTTACGGCTGGACTGGAGACGGACAGATTTTTTGCCGTGCGGGAACATATCAGTACGATGTGCGGCAGTTTTTCCGCAAGTGGCTGGCGGACATGAGAGCCGCTCAGCACGACAACGGCTGGGTTCCTGAAGTTATTCCAAGTCTTACAGCTTATAAACCCGGAGGGGCGGGGTGGTCGGATGCGGTTGCGATTATTCCGTGGCAGTTGTACGAAACATACGGTGACGTAAGTTTTATTTCTGATATGTACGAGGCGATGAAAAAGTGGATTGCTTATGTACCGACAGTTACCAAAACCCCTGATTTATTCACAGGCTGCTGGACATACGGCGACTGGCTCGCCCTTGATCATCCGGAAGGTTATGTTCCGCCTACAATCGAACTTTCTAAGCGCGGTTACAGCAATGATGATTTGGTATGCAGTGCGTTCTATGCAAATTCAGTAAATATTGTCATTCGAACCGGAAAGATTCTTGGTCAGGATGTGAGCGAATACGAAAAGCTTTACAGCCGGATTAAAAAGGCTTATACAAAAGCGTTCGGCGACAGGTTGAACACACAGACAGAAAAAGTTCTTACTCTTCATTTTAATCTTGCGGAAAATCCGCAGGCACTTGCCGATGCTCTTGCAGAACAGATAAAAGAATGCGGAACAAAGCTGCAGACCGGGCTTGTCGGCACGCCGTATCTGCTACACGAGCTCAGCCGCTATGGACACTCGGACATAGCGTGGTCGCTGCTTTTACGCAAAGA
>DBWK01000009.1:4612-4851 GCA_002308875.1 Treponema sp. UBA1240 | reverse complement strand
TCGTACAATCATTACGCCTATGCGTCTGTAGCAGACTGGGTATACGGTGTTGCATGCGGAATAAAACCAGCTTCTCCCGGTTTTGCCAAAGTGTGTATAGAGCCGCATCCCGACAAGCGTCTTAACAGTTTGTGCGCCGTTTTGGACACAGTTCACGGACGAATACGTTCTGCATGGAAATATACGGACGGCGGCATCCGCTACGAAATAGAAACTCCTGTAGAAACCGAAGTTATCAT
>DBWK01000009.1:0-4552 GCA_002308875.1 Treponema sp. UBA1240 | reverse complement strand
AGCTTGAAATTCCTCCGCATGGTGTTGTTCTTCTCTGTAAAAGAACTAGTTCTTGAACTTTATGGCTGTTCCGTAGGCTACAACTTCCGCGGCACCCTGCATAACAGCGGATGAACCGTAGCGCATACCCACAACTGCGTCCGCTCCGAGAGCTTCCGCTTCGTCAACCATGCGCTTCGTTGCAATCTGGCGTGCTTCGTTGAGCATTTCGGTATAGCCTTTAATTTCGCCGCCGACGAGTGTTTTTAATCCTGCCATAAAATCGCGGCCAAAGTTCTTTGACTGAACGATTGTTCCTTTTACCAGACCGAGAACCTCATATTCTTTTCCCGGAATTGAATCAATACTTACGAGCTTCATATTCTTCTCCTTTTTCAATTTCTTTG
This sequence comes from Treponema sp. UBA1240, assembly GCA_002308875.1. GTDB lineage: Bacteria > Spirochaetota > Spirochaetia > Treponematales > Treponemataceae > UBA1240. Next base: position 4,166 of record DBWK01000009.1, on the reverse strand, counting down.
AATCTCTGTATTAGTACAACTATTGTGCCGATTATGGCACTTATAACCAGTATAAAAAGTATAAGAAGCGGAAAAAAGCTTTTTGCTTCTTCACGAACGATAAAACAGAGCGATGTGAGCGCGAGTATCATAAGTACCAGAAATACTGCCGCCGCTCCTGCCGCACCGGTCTTTTTTTTGCGGTTAATGTCTTCTTTTTCTATGTCCATGAATTTGGTTCCTCCTTTTTCAAGATTTTTGATTTCTTCAAGATAGCCGGACGCATCAAGATTTTTTACGTCATCAACTTCCGACTTTAGCTTTGTGCACAGCTCTTTCATGAGTTCGGCGCTTGCCTGCTCTTTTTCGAGCTGCTCAATCTGCTGCCGCATACATTCCGAAAATGACAGGCGACCTTTTTGCAAAAGCCGGATTTCTTCTATCGGAACGGAAAGCTTTCGCAGCAGTTTGATTTTTTCAAGCTGGCGGACATCATTCATCGTGTAATCACGGTAGCCGTTTTCGGGGTCGCGCTCCGGGCACAAAAGCCCTTCGTCTTCGTAAAAACGGATATTTTTCTTTGTAATGCCGACCAGTTCTTCTACCTGATAAATCTTCATATCCTAATCCTAAGGCTTCCACCAACTGGAAAGTCAAGAAAAAAATCAAAAATTTTGAAAAAAAAAGCAAAAAAAAGACAACACGCCGAAACGTGCTGCCTTTTATGATTATTTTTTTATGAATTAGAATTTTTTGCCCATGATAAGACGTGCGATTGCAATAACAAGACAGGTACCCAGAACCTGGATAATCAGTGAAACTATAACACCGCCGCTGATGTGAAGAACGTTTGCAATTGCGCCGCCCAAAAAGGCACCGAGAATTCCAAGAAGACAGTTTACCCAAAAACCGTGCGTGCTCTTCATAAAAAGCCCTGCGAGCCAGCCTACAAACGCACCTACCAGAATTGTAATGATAATAGAAACCATGTATTCACTCCGTAAAGAAAAGTTAGGACTTTATAAATAAGTCCTGTACAAATGATTATACCACATTCCGGCAAGATTGGTATTTTTTTTGTACAGTTCCTTTTTCCCAACAAATTTCTTCCTGATGAGAAAAAAATTTCATCAATATGAAAATTTATTTTCATCAAGATGAAAATTTTTTTTCATCAATATGAAAATAATTTTTCATACGGATGAAAAAAAATGAAAGATACCAGAATCAGCTTATTTCATTAAAAAGTACAATTAGGGGTATGTAACCCACGTTGAACCATTCCACGTATACATAAATGTATTAATATTATCTGGCTGCCAAGTGGCATGTACACCATCTTCAAATGGGGTACTTCCATAACTAATAGTTCCAGGGTCTTTAGTAAAGTTAAAACTTGCCGAGGAAACACTATAAAATGCGCGTCGACCAATACTACTGATATCATCACCGAATATAACATTTGAAAGAGTGTTGCAACCATTGAATGCACTTTCACCAATTGTTTGGCAGAAAGAAAGATCAATATATGGTCCAAGAATGAGGCAACCCCCGAATGCATAATCTCCAATCTGCGTACACGAACTAAGATCTATGGTTGTCAGCTGTGAGCATCCAGTAAATGCATTCGCTGGAATTGTAGTAATACTGCTACCAAGTGTTACGCTGCTAAGAGTATTACATTCCATAAAAGCATCTTGCCCAAGTGATATACAGTTTGTAAGGTCTACAGAAGTAAGACTCAGGCAACCATAGAATGCATCTTGTCCAATCTGAGTATTTGCGCCGAACGTTACTGCGGAGAGCCCTGTACAATGGTCAAATGCATTATTTCCAATAACAACATCATCCCCGAACGTTACATTATCGAGGCCTTCACACATTTCAAAAGCATTCGAATTTATCGTTGTACCGTTTGGAATGCTTATTGAGCTAATTGCCAGACAACCCGTGAATGCATAGCTCCCAATTGTTGTATTGTTTGAAAGATTTATGCTCTGAAGATTTTCGCAACCAACGAATGCCGACGATCCAATCGTTGTACAGTTTGTAAGATCTATGCTCTGAAGATTTGAGCAATCACGGAATGCATAGTTTCCGAGGGAATAAGGGGTTGCAGGCATTGTTACTGAAGTAAGATTTGCTCCATTTGTTATAGCGTGATAAGAGTCTTGTAAACTTAAGTTTGTAACATTGCTCAAATCCAGCGAAACATTGCCCGGATTAGGCAATATTATTTTTGAAATTGGTTCAGTCCTTCCGGTATTGTCAATTGTTATTGTGCCCGTCGTACTGTTTACCACAAGCTCGCCTGAAGTTTTAAATCCGTAGGTATAGTCAAGTGCACCACCTTGTATAGTGCCGAGATTCAAATCACCTGAATCAGGTGCTACCGGTAAAGTTCCTCCTGTGTAAGCCTGCCCGTTTACAACCCAACCAGTTGCATGATAAAAGACACCACTTTCTTCAGTATACTGTGAAGAATCAGGAGCCGGCAGATTAAGGCTTATGCCGTCGTTTTTGTAGTATGGGACTGAATGTTCTGTACCGTTCACGGTATAGGTGGCCTTGTACTGGTGTTCAATCTGGTTGCCCGAAGCACTTTTTGTTACCTTTGCCTGTCGTGTTTCCGTTCCGTTGGCGGTTGTACAAGTAAAGTCCACATAAGATGTTCTGGTAGGAAAGGCATCCGTGTTAATTGCTTCAATAAGCTGTTCTACGGTTGAATATGATTGTCCGCCGTAGCTATAGCCTGTAACAACAAGCGGTGTTCCGCCCTGAATCGGGTTGTATCCGCCACCGCTGCCGCCACTGTTCCCGCCACCGCCCCAGCCGTGTGGATTGTGGGTTGTGTATTCGCTATCAGGAATACTTGCGCCGGCTGCGCCTCCGCCACCACCGCCGCAGGCAGCAAGGAGAAGTATCAACCACAAACAAATGCTTATTAATGAGAAAATTTTTGCTGACAGGACAAAAACTTTTTTCATGGTATTAGTTAATTATAAGCTACTGTTTGTAATAAAACAACAAATATTTCAAGCTCTGTAAACTAGTTGCAAAATTGCCAAATATTCTACTTGGTTTACATTTGAGCGAAAAACAAGACATCAAAAGCTGTTTCGAAAATACGACTATCTTGCAACCGGCTGCAAGATAACCGGCAGTGGAGAAGCAATTCTTACTCAAAAGCTTTCATCATTTCTGTAATGGCATCTTCGCCCCTCAGGGTTGTTGCCACTATTTCCAGAAAGTATTTATCAATTTTATAAACATAAAACTTTTGAATTAGATTTATGCCGCTTATTTCTGATTTTGCGGTCAATACATAGTATTCTCTACCGGCAAGTTCTTCTTTGGAAATTTCACTAACTTCGTAATCAATACTTTCCAATGCTTGTAATTGTGTTTTTACTCCGTTCATAAAATACTCGGCTGTTAAATCAAAAATAGATTTTACAGATGATACCATTATACTATCACCTGTAGCGGGATTATTAGCTCCCATATAGGATACGGAATTTATTTTTGAAAGTTCTGCCAGTTTTTTTTGGTCATCATTCAATAATTCTGTTCCAAGATTCATCACTTGAGCCAGATCCTCATCACTGAATCTTTTCCAATCCTCCGGCAGCTGAAATTTGATTCCCAAAAAATCATTTGTGTATATGTTATCGTTCCATTCGCCAAGAGAAAATTCGTTTATTTGGGCAGCCGCCATAGTTAATGCAAATACAAGAAGTATAAAAACAAACAAAATCTTTTTCATATTCAATCTCCTTTTTTAATCTTATAATACTTTTTCCCTGTTTTCAACATTTATTAAACTACAGCTTTAATCAAAAGTATTGAAGGTTAAAAAAAACCATTGTATTCTGATTCTGGAGCATTAGTATGCAAAAAACAAACAGTAACAGACTGAACTTATTCAGCTATTTTAAAAAATACATGTTCTTATACTTTATAGCGGTGCTTTCCATTACTATCAGTACGCTGCTGGATATGCTGGCTCCCGTAATTGTGCGCCACATTGTTGATGATGTTCTCATTGCGCAGAATACTGAACCGCTAAAGATGCTTCTCATCGGAATCCTTTGTATCGGGGTAGGAAGATGCGTTTTTCAATACGCAAAAGAATATATCTGCGATGTATGTGGTTCTAAAATTGCAACGGAAGTGCGCGTAAATCT
>DBWK01000098.1:3482-4453 GCA_002308875.1 Treponema sp. UBA1240 | reverse complement strand
CCTGCATTTGTTCATCATTATGTAAATGTGCTGCTGAACTACAAGAGGTTCTCCGTTTACTCTGATAACCTGCGTTTCGGGCTCTACCTGTGTATCTGCGGCTGTAACCGCTGTTCCGTCAACAGTAACAGTTCCGCTGTGGAGCAGTTTTTTAACGTCTTTTCGTGTTCCAAATCCGTGAGACGAGAGAAGTTTGTCGATTCTTACAGTGGTGCGCATCAGCTTCGCTGCGACATAGGAATGTATTCACGCGGTTCAAGAATGTTCTTGTATGCCGGACGGTAAATTCTGCCGCCTGCAACAACTTCCTCTATGCGGTGAGCCGACCAGCCCGCTACACGTGAGATTGCGAATATCGGGGTAAAAAGTTCGCGCGGAATGTTCAGCATTGAGTATACAAAGCCGGAATAAAGGTCCACGTTGGCACAGAAACGTTTATTCTTGTTCTTGAGTTCGTAGAGAACTGACGGTGAAATTTCTTCTATAAGATTGTAAAGGTGGAACTCTTCAAGACAGCCTTTTTCTTTTGCGAGCTGTTCTGCTTTGCGTTTAAGCTGGACGGCGCGCGGATCGGAAATTGTGTAAATTGCGTGTCCTATTCCGTATATGAGCCCTGTGCGGTCTCCCGCTTCTTTTTTTACTATTTTTTCAAGATAGGCTCTGACCTGTTTTTCGCTTGACCAGTCTTTTACGTTTGCTTTGAGCTCGTCCATCATCTTCATAACCTGAAGGTTCGCGCCACCGTGCCGCTTTCCTTTGAGTGAACCGACAGCTGCGGCAATTGCTGAGTAAGTGTCAGTATCGGTTGAAGAAACTACGTGAACTGTAAAGCTTGAGTTGTTACCACCACCGTGTTCCGCATGCAGAATAAGCGCAAGGTCAAGAAGTTCCGCTTCAAGCCTGGTGTACTGAGAGTCGCTGCGGACAAGGCGCAGAAAGTTTTCTGCCGTGGAGATATTAGGATCCGAAAA
>DBWK01000098.1:2529-3407 GCA_002308875.1 Treponema sp. UBA1240 | reverse complement strand
GCAATCAGTTCAAGACACTGGCGGATTACATTCTCAAGGCTTGTGTTTTCGGGCGTTTTGTCGTATGAGTATGAGGCAAGAACACCACGTGCAAGTTTGTTCATAATATCAGGCGACGGTGCTTTCATAATCATGTCTTCGGTAAAGAATGAGGGAAGTTCCCTTTTGTTACCCAGATATGTTCTGAATTCTTCAAGCTGTTCACTTGTAGGCAGAACACCGAAAACAAGAAGATATATAATCTGTTCAAAGCCGAACTGTTTGTTTTTTTCAGAATCCTCGATTATTTTTTCAACATCATAGCCGCGGTAATAAAGTTTTCCGGGAATTGCAACTTTTTGATTATTAACCATCTCATAGCCTACAACATCACCTATTTTGGTAAGTCCGACCAAAACACCGCGACCGTCTGTGTTACGCAGACCGCGTTTAACGTCGTAAGTTTGATAAAGGGAAGGGTCGATAGGGTCATTGGTTTTGGTTAATGTTGATAATTTATTTATGAATGATGATTCATCATAAGTTTTCATACATCAGCCCCCTTAATATTTTTATTTTGCATAATTATACGTAAATGCTAATAATTATGCAATACAATTAGGGTTAAAGCTATAGTTTATTTGGGATTTGTTGGTTTGTACAAATTAGAAACGGCTTAAAAAGGCTTTTGTACGCTCGTTCTGCGGGTTTGTTATAACGTCTTTTGCTGTTCCCTGTTCAACAATAACACCTTCGTCGATGAAGATTATATGGTCGGCACAGTCTCTTGCAAATGCCATTTCGTGTGTTACGATTACCATTGTCATTTTTTCTTCTGCAAGGGAACGTATTACTTTAAGAATTTCGCCGGTAAGTTCCGGGTCAAGCGCGCTGGTAGG
>DBWK01000098.1:0-2450 GCA_002308875.1 Treponema sp. UBA1240 | reverse complement strand
GAGTTTATTTTGTCTTCAAGTCCTACTTTTTTAAGAAAACTTATGGCTGTTTCGCGCGCTTCTTCCTTTGAGCGGTGGAGTACGTGTATCTGCGCTTCCATCACATTCTGCAGAACGCTGAAATGCGGAAACAGGTTAAAGTTCTGAAAGACAAGTCCTGTTTTTAATACGATTTTGCGGCATTCGTCCTTTGAAGCGTAAACGGGTTTGCCGTTTACCGTTTTTACAAGGTTTTCGCCGCAAATATCAATGCTGCCGCCGGATACAGTTTCAAGCTGGGTAATGCAGCGGAGCATGGTTGATTTGCCTGAACCTGAAGGACCTATTATGCCAAGAATCTCGCCTTTGTATACGGAAAACGAAATATCCTTTATTACTTCAAGCTTTCCGAATGATTTTCTGAGATTCTGTACTTTAATAACTTCCATTTTCAGGTTCCTCTGCAAAATATGATAATGTACTTACAGCAGCTTTTCAAGTTCGCAAAGCAGGCGTTTTTTCAGATCTTCAAGCTCTACCGGACTCGGACGGTTATCATCGCTGTACATTTTTTCCATCGGGTACCACCATACAGGGCCTTTGCCGTGATTACCGTAATCCCCGATATCTCCGGTTCGTCTGGGAAAAATGTGCCAGTGCAGGTGTGCATCGCCCATGCCTAATAGTTCATAATTGATTTTTTCGGCATTGAACGCCTTTGAAACAGCTTGTGCAACAAGTGTCATTTCTTCCATAAAAAGTGCACGTTCCTGCCTGTTCAAATGGAACAGCTCTGTTGTGGTTTCGTGGTGTTTGTACAAAAAGAGTGTATAACCCTTAAAATGCTGGTTGTCGCCGATTACCACGTAGCCGGTTTTAAGTTCCTTTACAAAATACGGATTTGTTCCGTTTTTTATCATGTTGATTCTGTCGCATATCAGACACATTTAAAGCTCCACAAAATTTGTTTATTCAACTGTGACTGATTTTGCAAGGTTGCGCGGCTTGTCAGGGTCATTACCGCGGTTTATTGCACAGTAATAGGCAAAAAGCTGCGCCGGAATGATTGCCAGCATTGCGGCAAATGCGCTGTTTGTCTGCGGCAGCTGTACGATTGAATCGGCGCTTGCCTTGAACACACCGGATGTGTCCTGCGTAATGACGAATGTGGCGGCTCCTCGTGTGGCAACTTCTTCTATATTGCTTGCAATTTTTTCGTAAAGGTTAGGGTCGGTTGCAATGGCAACTACAAGCGTTGATTTGTCAACAAGAGCAATCGGTCCGTGTTTGAGTTCGCCCGCGGCAAACGCCTCGCTGTGCATATAGCTTACTTCCTTGAGCTTTAGGGCGCATTCAAGGCTGGTTGCGTTGTCAAACTGGCGTCCTATAAAGAATACCTTTTCTTTGTTAAAGTTCTTTGAAACGAATTTTTGTATTTCGGACTGGTTGTTGAGAATGAGTTTTGCTTTTTCGGGAATTGTTGAAAGTTCCAAAAGCTGTTCATGGTATGCGGCCTCATCAAGAGCACCGCGTACGCGGGCAAATTTTAATGCAAGCAGGAACAGGCACATCAGCTGTGTTGTGTACGCCTTTGTGGAAGCAACCGCAATCTCCGCACCGGCGCGCGTGTAAAGCACGTCGTCGGCTTCGCGGCTTACTGTTGAGCCTACACAGTTTGTGATTGCAATAATATGCGAACCCACTGATTTTGCAAGGCGCAGGGCGGCGAGCGTGTCGGCTGTTTCACCTGATTGGCTTATGACAATCAGTACATCGTCTTTATCAAGAATAGGGTTCATATAGCGGAATTCGCTTGCAACGTCAACCGCAACGGGAATACGCGCGTAACGCTCAAAAGCGTAGCGTGCAACCATGCCGGCGTGATATGCGGTACCGCACGCTGTAATTACTACGCGCTTTGCCTTTTTCCATTCTTCAAAGTTTATTTCTTCAAAATGAATATCAACCGGCTTGTCGTTCTCATATACAAAACGCGGGCGCATTGTATCAACAAGGGCTTTTTCCTGCTCATGAATCTCTTTGAGCATAAAGTGCGCATAGCCGCTTTTTTCAGCAGAAGAAACATCCCAGTCAACGTGGTAAGGCTCGCGGATAATTTTTGCGCCGTTCTCGTCAAACAAGTCAACGTGGTCGCGGTAAAGAACTGCAAATTCGTTCTGGTCAAGAAAGTACACTTCGCGCGTGTATTCGAGTACGGCAGGAACATCGCTTGCAATAAAGTTTTCGCCGTTGCCGAGACCTATGATAAGCGGACTGTCCTTGCGCGCGGCGATGAGCCGGTCAGGGTAGTCCTTGCAGATAACGCCCAGTGCATAACTGCCTTCTATTTTTTGCGTCGCTTTTTGTACGGCTTTGAAAATGTCGTGGGATTCTTCATAATAGTAGTTGATGAGGTGGGCGACTACTTCGGTATCGGTTTCGCTGCGGAATACTATTCCTTTGCTCTGGAG
>DBWK01000021.1:4926-6254 GCA_002308875.1 Treponema sp. UBA1240 | reverse complement strand
TAGGTAGTTGCCTGGCTTTTTTTATTTTAAACTGACTTTGAAAAAGTACCCACTATTACAAATATACGTTTAGTGCTATAGTAACAGCAGATTTATCCAAGAGAAGAGGACATTTTATATGGAAGAAATATTGAATCTGCTTAAAGAAAATGCGCGCTTGTCTATTGAAGACATCGCAGCCATGACAAAAAAATCAATAGATGAAGTAAAAGCAATTATAAAAAAATTTGAAGATGACGGAATAATTTTAAAATACTCGGCAATCGTAAATCCTGATAAAGATCCGGAGGAAAAAGCCGCTGTAAGAGCGGTAATAGAAATTCAGGTTGCTCCTGAGCGTGAACACGGATTTGACGGAATTGCCGAAAGAATCTGGCGTTTTCCACAGGTAAAATCCCTTTATCTTATGAGCGGTGGTTATGATTTGCAAGTCATAATCGAAGGCGACTCTCTTCAGGATGTGGCATTTTTTGTAGCACGCAAACTTTCAACCCTTGAAGGTGTACGAAGCACAAAAACGCATTTTGTCCTTAAAGCCTATAAAGAAAATGACATTGTGTACGTTGATGAAAAAGTTGACCGACGTCAGGGAGTAACCGCATAGTGAATACACGAGAAGACAAGTTTTCCAATAAAATGCTTTCAATCCCGCCTTCGGGAATTAGAAAGTTTTTTGATTTGATAATCGGTCATGATGATATTATTTCTCTAGGTGTTGGTGAACCAGACTTTGCAACCCCTTGGGCATTGCGGGAAGAAGCGTATTATCATCTTGAGCAGGGACACACGTCGTATACCTCAAACTGGGGACTCGCCGAACTGCGGGAAGAAATTGCCGCATACCTTACAAAATATGGTCTTAATTACAACCCAAAAAACGAAATACTTGTTACTATCGGTGCTTCCGAGGCGGTGGATGCTGTTCTGCGTGCAATTCTAAATCCCGGTGACGAGATAATTGTTTGTGTGCCTTGCTACGTATCCTATCAGCCACTTGCAGAACTGTGCAATGTAAATCTTGTAAGTCTTGATACCAGCAAGACGAATTTTTATCCGACTGCGGAAGCTGTAAAAGAACTTATCACGGACAAAACAAAGGCAATTATGTTTTGTTCGCCCAATAATCCCACGGGACGAATGATACCGGCTTTTGAACTTGAAAAAATTGCTAAAGTTATAAAAGAACATCAGATATGGGTTATTTCAGACGAGATTTATTGCGAACTTGTATATGACGGGAAAAGACACTGTTCTATAGGTTCCTTCCCCGGAATGAAAGATTATTCTATTATCCTTAACGGTTTTTCAAAAGCATTTGCAATGACCGG
>DBWK01000021.1:3183-4850 GCA_002308875.1 Treponema sp. UBA1240 | reverse complement strand
TATGCGGCATTGGAAGGTTTGAAAACCGGAGCTCACGAAGTTGAGAGAATGCGGTTGTCATATCAGCAGCGAAGAAACCTTATGAGTAAAAGACTTGAAGAAATCGGGCTGCCGGCATGTGAGCCGGAAGGCGCATTCTATTTTTTTGTAGATATTCGCAAAACAGGTCTTTCTTCCGAAGAATTTGCGCTCAAACTTATTAATGATTACAAAGTTGCCGTAGTTCCCGGAAATGTTTTTGGTGATGGAGGCGAGGGATTTATCCGGTGCTGTTATGCGACAGATATTGAAAAGATCAAGGAAGCGCTGAATCGGATAGAGAAGATGGTTAGGGATTGCGAAGCATAGGATATGAGTTTCCTTTCCATTAAAAACCTTTCTTTTTCCTATAAAGACGACGACGGAAAACTTATGGCACGTGCGCTTGATTCTGTTTCGCTGGAAATACAAAAAGGCGAATACGTTGTTATAGTCGGTGCGAACGGTTCGGGTAAAAGTACGCTTTCACGTTTGATTTGTGGTTTTTTACCAATTCAGGAAGGAAGCATTACAGGTGAAGCCTATATACCGGAAGAAGCAGTCAGCCGAATTGATTATTTGCGGACAGACGGCTCCGTTCCACAGGGTATAGTCTTTCAGAATCCGCAGACTCAGATTGTGGCGGGAACAGTATTCCGGGATGCGTGTTTTGGGCCTGAAAATCTTAATCTGTCTGAATCCGAAATAAACAACAGGGTTCAAAAAGTTTTGTCATTGACAGAACTTGATTCGATTATTAATCAGAGTACTGAAACTCTTTCTTCAGGTCAAAAACAAAAACTGGTACTTGCCGGAATCCTTGCACTGCAGCCGGATTTGCTGGTACTGGATGAAGCTGTTTCTATGGTTGATCCCGACTGCCGTGAAAAAATCCTTGAGTTTGTATCGGGATGGCATAAATCGGGTAAAACCGTTATAAGTGTAACGCATGATTTTGAAGAAGTTCAGAAAGCAGAACGTGTTGTTTTTCTTGAAAAGGGAAGAATAGCCTTTGACGGTGACTGTACTGATTTTATCAGAGGAAGCACATTCTTTTCCAATTTTCTTCCGTTGGAAAAACCTAACAACAACAATGATTTTCCGCTTTCTCTTGCAGTTAAGTCTGTTACATTTGCTTACGGAACCAAGCAGATATTTGAAAAACTCACACTCGGTTTTAAGTCCGGCACTTTAACGGCGGTAGTTGGAAAATCCGGTACAGGAAAAACGACCTTGTTTGAATTGTGTGCAGGTGTGCAAATTCCAAAAGAGGGTAGTATTTATTCGCAAAAACGTCCCGTACTTGCGCGGCAAAACTGCGAAGATGCAATATTTGAGATTTTTGCCGCCGACGATGTTGCATACGGTGCAATGATGCAGGGATTTTCGGGGAAAGAATTGAAAACGCGTGTAAAAAACGCGATGAATCAAGTAGGACTTCCGTTTGATGAATTTGCCGACCGACCTGTTACATCTCTTTCCGGCGGTGAAAAGCGCAAGCTTTCTATTGCCGGAATCCTTGTTCTTGACGCTGATGTTATTTTTTTTGACGAACCTTCATCCGGTCTTGATCCACAAAGTCGTAAAGAACTTTTCACACTTTTTCAGAAACTGTGCGAAGTTGGTAAAACAATTGTGTTTTCCACTCA
>DBWK01000021.1:0-3130 GCA_002308875.1 Treponema sp. UBA1240 | reverse complement strand
GTTACTGATACAGCTCCGGTTTCTTTTTCCATGGAAGACACTGCAATTTTTGAGGATTTAAAACCACTGCCGGATTCTCAAATGCTTTCAAAATTGAAATTTGAGCCGGCTGAAAAAAGTAAAAAAACAAATTTTATCCACAGGTTGCCGCCTGTAATAAAATATTTAATTTTAATCATGTTTTTGTGCGTTGGAATCGGTGTTTCTTCCATATATGTGCTTTTGGCGGACTGCGCGTTGTGTGTTGTTCATTCCTTCCTTGCGCTGTATCCTGCAAAAAAGCTGCTTAAAAACTTTATAACAATATTGCCTTACGTTCTTCTGTTCTTTTTCTTTCAAATGCTGTTTTTCCCAATCAAAGCAGGTGATGTTGTTTATTGGCGGTGGGCGTTTTTTTCGGTTACGGACGCAAAGCTGCTTTTGGGAATACGGACAATTCTGCATTATGTTGCGGTTCTTATTCCTGTTTCGGTTTTTATGTACTGTACGGACGAGATTCAAATACTTGACGGTATGAGAGATTTGCTCAAACCGCTTGCGTTGCTCAAAATTCCGACACAGCACGTTGTTCTTGTTATATGTATTATTTTCAGATTTTTGTCTGTGTTAATGGAAGAAACCGTGCTTATCGTAAAAAGCCAGATGATTCGCAGTGGTGGAAATACCGGTAGAAAAGAACGAAGATTTTTTGCAAGATTAGCTCTCATACTGCCAATTATTGTGCCGCTTATTGTACAGACACTTAAACGCGCGGAATTACTTGCCGAAGCTCTTGAAGCACGATACTATAACTAACATGAACGAATTTAATCACTGCCCGAACTGTTCTTCTCCAAAAGTTGCCTATGACGGCATAAAATGGGTTTGTTCCGATTGCGGATACTGCCTTTACAACAATATTGCAGCGGGGGTTGGACTTTTGCTGACGGTGAATAACAAGATTCTGCTTTTCAGACGCACAAAAAATCCCGGTAAAGACAAACTCGGAATTCCCGGCGGCTTTGTAAGTCCTGACGAAAGCATGGAAGAAGCCTGTAGACGGGAATGTAGGGAAGAAATAGGCATTGAAGTACCGCAGTTTTCTTATTTGTGCAGCTGCCCGAATACTTATCCGTACAAAAACATTGTGTACAAAACATGCGATGTGTTTTTTGCCGCCGACTATCCTGATAGTGAAGAAAAGCTGCTGTCTTCAATAAAAACTGTGGACGGTGAAGCCGCCGACTGCATACTTGCTGATTTAAGTGAACTTGATCTCGAAAAACTGGCATTTTATTCTTCTCGTTATGCTATTTCTGTTTTAAAAACGAAAAAACTGCTGTAATTTTTCTAGTCTATTTTTTTTATCTATGATAAAATAGAATTAATATGAAAAAACTTTTGAGTTTTCTGCTTATTACAGTTTTTGTTCTCGTTCTGACCGCCTGCGGAGGAGGCGGTGGTGGCGGAGGAGTAAGCAGTTCTCCTTCCTCTGGTTCTCCTGCGGGAAGTGTTGTTTCTTATGCGCCTGCTTATACTTATAATGTTCCTGCTGATAAAACTTCATCAACTGCATATTTAATTCGTAGTGATTTTTCAAAACGCTCTTTACCAACTCCGGGTGCAACATCTTATGCTTCTGTTGCCGAAGTGATGCCTGACTCTCAGCCTGTTGTAAAGAGATTTGCTCAGAATATGGATGAATGGCATTCCCAAAAAGTTGCCCCTTCTTTTAACGATAGAATCCTTGCTTCTGTAGCAACAACCGGATATCAAATTGGTAATGAAAAAGATTTTTATGTTATTAATTTTAACGATAACAGTACTACTACCAAAACATTTGTATTAAAGAAAGACCAAACAAACGTTCCAAACGTACCAGGTCAGCCACCATCACGCTGTCGTGTATGGTATGACAAGAATGATCCTAATGGTCTTACAGATTATCAGTTAGAAACTATAAGAACAAAACTGGATAAAATGTTTGATGTTGAAACCGCTTTGTGTGGAAGTATGGTGCCGACTTGCAACTGGGATAATATAATTTCAATTAATACAGAAACAAAGCTTGATATTGTTGTTTATGCAATGACGAACAATTATCTGGGTTATTTTTCTCCTAGAGATTTCTTTACATCGGGAGAGAACTCTGTTTTCTCTAACAAAGCTCCAATAATCTATATTTCTTCAACAGATACATCTTCAAATATGTATAGTACCGTTTCACATGAATTTGATCACCTTTTGAATTTTGTAAATAAGGAGATTAATCACGATAAAGACGAAGAAACATGGTATACAGAATTATTGTCAAATACAATAGAAGAAATATTAGAAAATTTTAACGAAGTTTCTGCAGCTGATTCTATAAGAAACCGTTTGCGCATATTCTTGGCAAGATATAATTTTGGTTTATTTTGGGATCAGAATGATATTTATGGATCTTCATATTCCAACGTTTATGCTTTTGGTGCATGGTTGGTACGAAATTACGGTGGTCCAGAACTGTTTCATCTAATTGCTACAAATGCCTATGTGAATGAGGAATCAATAGTGCGGGCTGTAAATGCACTGAACGGAACTAATGAAACATTTGCCAGTCTCCGTTTAAAATTTGCGGAGAGTCTTATCTATACGGATGAAGGCTGCGGGAAACCGAATTTTAACACATATATATACGATATTAATTTTTTCCCCGGAGTAACTTTTAATCTTCCGACTATTGATCTTTATGCCTACACGAGTCTATCTAACTATTCTGGTCCTGTTATATTTAACCCTCAATATCATTTTTCGGATTTGTATTCTGGGGATGCAGGAAAAGTATTGCCGTACGGGTTTGAAATCCAAAATCTTGGTACCGGTCTTTCGCAAATAGAAATTCCGTCTAATTATTATGGTGACTTTACTGTGGTCTTCAAATGAAACAATACTTGAAATTTATATTCCTAATGCTTTTATTTATTTGTATGCTTTCTTCTTTTTCGCTTCCCTCAAAAAAAACAAGTATAATGGGGTACATAAAGGTATACGGTAATGAGCCTTTTACCTATTTGGGTATAGAAACTACTGACGGTAAACAGTACAAGCTTGAATATTCTGAACAAAAGGAACTTTATCCCTTGCAGGGACAGCTTGTTATTTTTGAAGG
>DBWK01000132.1:8440-8601 GCA_002308875.1 Treponema sp. UBA1240 | reverse complement strand
GTTGCTCCGGCACAGCACGAGCTTGCTCCTATTTTCAGCACGACAAACATTGCCTGCGACCACAACCAGCTCACAATGGAACTTATGAGAAAGACCGCCGCAAAACACGGAATGGTTTGTCTTTTACACGAAAAACCGTTTGCCGGAGTAAACGGAAGCGG
>DBWK01000132.1:0-8303 GCA_002308875.1 Treponema sp. UBA1240 | reverse complement strand
AACGACCACCGTCTTGGAGCTAACGAAGCACCGCCAGCCATAATTTCAATCTTCCTTGGCGATGAGCTTAGCGGTATTCTTGACAGCATTGAAAAAGGCGTTCCTTACGGCAAGCACGAAAAAGAAAAAATGCAGATTGGTGTTACTGTTCTGCCCGACTTTAACAAAGATACGACAGACCGCAACAGAACTTCTCCGTTTGCGTTTACCGGAAACAAGTTTGAGTTCCGTATGCTCGGTTCAAACGAATCAATTGCATGTGCAAACGTATTCTTGAATACGGTTGTTGCGGAAGAATTGAGCCAGTTTGCGGATATTCTTGAAAAATCAAAGGACTTCAAGGGTGATTTGCACGACTTGATTTTGAAGACAATTAAGGAACACAAACGGATTATCTTTAACGGAAACGGTTACGATGATTCCTGGGTAAAAGAAGCTGAAAAGCGCGGACTTTACAACCTCAAATCAACACCGGAAGCTCTCCCGCACATTTTGGACGCAAAAAACGTTAAGGTATTTGAAAAGTTCGGCGTTTACAGCAAGGTTGAGCTTGAAAGCCGCTACGAAATCCACAACGAAAACTATTCCAAGATTATCAACATCGAAGCGGAAACAATGCTTGAAATGGCAAAGAAGGATATTCTTCCTACTGCAAGCAAGTATGCGACAAAACTGGCGGAAACAATCGGTCTGAAAAAAGCTGCCTGCGGCGAGTGCGATACAACTTACGAAAGTGAAATGCTTAAGAAAGTTTCAACACTTACAAGCTGTATTTACAAAAAAACAGCCTCTCTCGAAAAATCCGTCATGGAAGCAAAAGAGCTCGCTGCTGACAGCGATTCCGGCAAAATTGCAATGTTCTACCGCGAACACGTTTTTGCTGCGATGAATGAACTGCGCGTTTGCGCTGATGAGCTTGAAGTAATTACACCGAAAGAGCTTTGGCCGTTCCCAAGCTACGGTGATTTGCTTTACAGCATTAAATAGTTCTGATTATTGACACTGCGGACATCTGCTCTTGGGCAGATGTGCCGTAGTGTCATTTGTTGTACAAAGATTACAGCGGAATGTTGCCGTGTTTTTTAAGCGGCTTGTTCGTGAAAATCTTTGTTTCGAGAAAGTCAAAGCTTGCAACAATACGCTTTCTCGTGTCTTCCGGCTGAATGATTTCAGTGATATAACCACGCTCCGCTGCAATTTTAGGCGTCATAATCTCGCTTTTGTATTTTTCTGTTGCATCCGCAACTTCCTGTGCTTTTGAAGGGTCTTTGAGTTCCTTGGCATATAGAATTTCAATTGCACCCTCTACTCCCATAACCGCAATTTCTGAGTTTGGCCATGCGTAAACAAAGTCGGCCCCCAAATGCTTTGAACACATTGCAATGTAAGCACCGCCGTAAGCTTTTCTGATGATTACCGTGAGTTTTGGTACAGTAGCCTCGCTGTAGGCGTAGATTACTTTTGCGCCATGGCGGATGATACCTTTCTGTTCTTCCTGCGGTCCCGGTATAAAGCCCGGAACGTCTACAAAAGTCAGCAACGGAATGTCAAAGCTGTCGCAGTAACGGATAAAGCGCGCAATCTTGTCGGAAGCATCGCAGTCCAATACACCGCCCAAACCTTTTGGATTGTTTGCGATAATGCCGATTGTGCGTCCTTCAATCTTACCGAAGCCGACTACGCAGTTGGTTGAAAATTCTTTCATAATTTCAAGAAATGAATCTTCATCAATTACACAGTCGATTACTTTGCGCACGTCATAACACTTGCGGGGATTATCCGGCAGAATAGTGTTAATCTTTTTTGCGGCTTTTTTTTCATCATATTTGAAGTCTTTATCAGATTCGATTTTATCGCCGAAGTAGTGTGGAATATAGTCCAGCAGACGGCGGACGGTTTCGTAACATTCGGTTTCCGTTTCGCAGCGGAAGTGCGAAACGCCCGATTTTTGTGCGTGAATGTTCGCTCCGCCCAAGTCTTCTGCGGAAATGTCCATAAACATTACAGACTTTACGACTTTTGGTCCTGTGATGAACATCTGGGTTACTTTATCAACGGTGAAGATAAAGTCCGTGATTCCCGGAGAGTAAACTGCACCGCCGGCGCAAGGACCTGCAATAATCGAAATCTGTGGAATTGCGCCGCTGGCACGTACGTTCTGATTAAATACGTTGCCGTAACCGCCGAGAGCTTCTACGCCTTCCTGAATACGAGCACCGCCCGAATCGTTGATGCCGATTACAGGACAACGTGCATCAATCGCCATTTTTGTAAGATCTGCAATCTTTCGTCCGTGCATGTGACCAAGAGAACCGCCCTGAATAGTAAAGTCCTGTGCATATACTGCAACCTTTCGACCGTTTATTTTGCCGAATCCTGTGATTACTCCGTCATAAGGTATTTCTTTTTTATCCATTCCAAAGCTGGTACAATTGTGTTTTACACTCTGATATGTTTCTACAAATGAATCTTTATCGCAAAGTGCATTGATGCGTTCAATAGCGTGAAGCTTTCCCTTTGTATGCTGTTTCTCAACGTTATATTCCATAAAATCAACCTCATGTTTAAATTTTCATGCGGATTTTTGTCTAAATGACATATTTTATAATTATGTCAATAATAAGGAAAGAATCAGTTGTTGTCAATATGACAAATATTATTTTATTGTCAACTTGGTATATCTTATTCACTGACACAAATGAAAATATCTGTTAAACTTGGTTTATGGATTTTTCAAAACATCCTCTCAGGATTTTTTTCTCGTACTACAAGCCGCATATTGGTCTTTTTATTGCGGATATGATTTGCGCGTTTTTTATGGCAGCGATTGATGTTGCGTTTCCGATGTTCACACGCTATGCACTAAACACACTTATTCCGAATCATGAACTCAAAACTTTTTTTACACTTGTCGCAATCCTGCTTGCTGGCTTTTGTCTCCATAAGGGATGCAACTTTTTTGTGGCGTACTGGGGACACGTTTTTGGCAATCGTGTTGAACAGGATATGCGACGCGATGTTTTTGACCATCTTGAAAAGCTGCCATTCAGTTTTTACGACACAAACCGCACCGGAAAAATCATGGCGCGTGCTACAACAGATCTTTTTGAAATTACCGAGCTTGCGCATCACGGACCTGAAGACTTTTCAATTGCTGTGCTGAACCTTCTCGGTGCTTTTATAATGATGCTTCATATACGCTGGGAGCTTGCTGTTATTGTTGTAGTGGTACTTCCTGTTATGATTGCAATAGGAATTGTTTCACGACACAACCTTATGCAGGCTTCTACAAAAGTAAAGGAAACTACCGCCGAAGTAAATGCGGGGCTTGAATCAAGCATTTCCGGCATTCGTGTTACAAAGGGTTTTGCAAATGAAGACTTTGAACGCAAGCGTTTTGATGTTTACAACAAGCAGTACAGCGCCGCAAAGCAGCTGCGATTCCGCTGTATGGCGTCGTTTTTTTCAAATATTGAATTCTGTAACAACCTGTTGTCTCTTGTAGTACTTGCAGCGGGTGGTTATTTTATTATGAAAGGAAAGATGAACTTACCGGATTTGGTTGCGGCAAATCTTTTTGTGGCGGCGTTCAGAGCTCCGATAGGAAAATTCAACTTTCTTGTTGAGCAATTTACAACAGGAATGGCGGGATTCAACCGTTTTCTCGAAATTATGCGAACCGAGCCGGAACCAACGGATGCACCTGATGCGGTGGAAATACTTTCCGCTCGCGGCAACATCAGTTTTAAAAATGTTGATTTTTCATACACGGCGGATTTTCCTGTTCTGCATGATGTAAACCTCGATATTCATTCCGGCGAAAAGTTTGCGCTCGTGGGTGCGAGCGGCGGCGGAAAAACCACAATCTGCAATCTCATTCCGCGATTTTACGAAATCACGGGCGGTTCAATCAGTCTTGACGGAATAGACATTCGCAGCATAAAAAAGCGTTCGCTGCGCACTCAGATTGGCATTGTGCAGCAGGATGTGTTTTTGTTCGCCGGCACAATCCGTGAGAATATTGCTTACGGCAAGCCCGGTGCAACGGACGAAGAAATTGAACTTGCCGCCCGCCGTGCCGAAATACACGATGACATTATGAAAATGCCCAACGGCTACGATTCAGTTGTTGGTGAACGGGGTATCAAACTTAGCGGCGGTCAGAAGCAGCGCGTTTCTATAGCAAGGTGTTTCCTTAAAAATCCGCCGATTCTCATTCTTGATGAGGCAACTTCCGCTCTCGACACCACGACAGAAATCAAGATCCAGCAATCCTTCGATGAGCTTTCAAAAGGAAGGACCACACTCGTAATTGCGCACCGCCTTTCTACCATCAAAAACGCCGATAAGATTGCCGTTGTAAACGACCACGGAATTGTGGAGATTGGCACGCACGACGAGCTTATGGCAAAGCACGGTGAATACTACAGGTTGCAAAGCGCACAACAGGAGTAGAAGCGAAAAATGACAAATTCAAAACACCAGATTGAAGCAGATAAAATCCGAAAGCAGTTTTCAGAAGGTGATGCAAAGCGTGATGCGGAGCAAAAAACTCCGGACGATGTAATGCGTTTTGACAATATCCTTTACGGTGACGATAAAGAATTCCAAAAGTGGCAGCTGCTCGATGTTTATCGTCCTAAAGGCGCGGAAAAAAGTTCTGTACTTGCAAAACTCCCGGTGATTGTGATAGTGCACGGTGGTGCCTGGGTCTACGGTGATAAGGATGTGTACCAGTTTTACGGAATGAGCCTTGCCCGTCGCGGATTTGCTGTTGTGAACTATTCCTACAGGCTTGCACCTGAAAAAAAGTTCCCGGCATCGATGCAGGACACGGAAAAAGTGTTCCGGTGGATTGTGGATAACGCTGAACAATACGGTTTTGACACGCAGAACGTTTTTGCAGTCGGAGATTCAGCCGGTGCGCATCTTCTTGCGTTGTATGCTTCCGCTGTAACTAATGCTGAATATGCCAAAAATTTTCCGTTTATCGGCAAAAAAAATCTGACTCTTCGGGGCATTGCGCTTAACTGCGGCAAATACAAGATGGACGGAGAGCAAGAAAAAGAATTGCAGACAGAGTTGCTTGTTGAAATTCTTATGCCGAAAGGCGGCACTTCGGATGAACTGCATTTGATTGACGCTACTGCTCATGTTGCGGCGAATTTTCCACCGTCGTTTGTTATGACGTGCAGGGGTGACTTTCTTGTGCGGCAGGCACCGCTTATTACAAACGCTCTTAAAACAGCCGGAGTTCCCTACGAATACCGCTGTTACGGCACTGACGAAAAAGCGCTCTGGCATGTGTTCCACTGCGATATGCGTCTGCCCGAAGCAGACATCTGCAATAACGAGGAATGTGATTTTTTCAAAAAACTGATGAAGTGAACCATACTGCCTCAAAATGGCAGTACAACGTTCTAGAACCTGATATTCATTACGGTAATGTCGTCCGGCAAAAGAGCGTCCTGAATCCATCCTGTTACGGTTTTTTCTATTTCGCCGGAAACTGCCGAAACTTCGGTATTAACAAGTGTTCCAAAAAAGTCTTTTGTACGCTGTTCGTCAAAACGTTCACCATCATTGTTCTGCATATCTGTAAAACCGTCGGAATAAAGATTGATGTGCAGACCGGGATTTATAGTCATTCTGTAGGCACCTTTTTTTGTACCTGTAATGGCGTCCGTTACCGCGCCCATTCCGAACGGTGGAAGTGAGGGCTGTAGTGTTGCAACCCTGCCTTTTCCGTTTTCATCCTTCATGTAGGCAAAAACATTCGTGTGTCCGCAGTTATAAACTTCCACAACTTTGTTGGTAAAATCCACATAACAGAATGCGCCGGTAATAAAATTGCCGACAGGAACAATCTTTTTAAGGAAATTGTCAAGCATGGTTGCAAGGCGTACAGACGTTAATTTTGACGCATCCATCAAATCGAACATAGAAAACATAGAACCGAGCGTAACAGTAAGCAGCGCCGCCGAAACATTCTTTCCTGAAACATCAAAACTGCCTATCAGGTATTTGCCTTCGCTCATTTCCTTTGCAATGTAGTAATCACCGCCAACCGCATTCGCCATACGGTTCCAGATGCATACATTAAACGGAAAGTTTTTTGTTTCCGAATTCTTTTTGAGCATGTTCTGCTGAATAGCGGTCGCTTTTTCAAGGTCGCGTATTCGGAGATCTTCAAGCTTTGAGTTCATCTGCTCAACAGACATTATTCCGTAAAAGCTTCTGTTGTTAACAAGAACAATAAAATACTTTATTTCATTTTTAATTGCTACTTCGTTAACGCGTGCTGCAACTTTTTCAAGAAAATCACTGCAGTTTAAGGTAAAAGGACATTCCTTTACATATTCACCGCATGTTTTTGCAACGAACCGCTTGAATGCGGTGCTGGTGTTTTCTTCTACAGTTTTGCGTTCAATAATACCAATTACGTGATCATCTTGTTCTACAGGAATCGCATGTAAATCAGGCTGCTGTTCAAATAATCCGATTACAACATCAAGACCGGCATTGCTGCTGACTGATTCAACCGAAATAGCAATTGAACCAACCTGTCTTTCGTTAAAGCTGTTTTCGAGACCTGTTTTTCTTACATCAATCGAACTTTTTTGTTCCAATTCTTCAGAAAAAAATGAACTGTCAATTATTTCTTCTTCCATACGAGATTTCCCCTGACTATTTTTTATAAATTTAACACTCAAGTTAAGTATTGTAAAGGGAAAAANNTAACTTTTGAAAAGTTTTAACTTGAATGTTGGGAATTTATGGCATATAGTTTTAAAACAGTATTGTTACTTACAGGAGTTTATTATGGCAAAAACAGAAACAATTACATTCGCAAAACTGCCCCAAAATATTGCTGAACTTAAGGCAATGCCGCAGGCTCAGCTGACAAATCCGTTTGAAGTATCGGCATTGGTTGTTGCTGTTTTGTGCAGATATGAACAAAGCGTGGATGAGTGCATTGAAATGCTCAATTATCTAAAAGGACCGCAGCCCCTTGTTGAATACGACAAGCAGTTTTTAAAAGACCGGCTTGTAGGCAAATATTATGTTCCNNCGCAGTTATTTTGAAGGCACTTCTCCACAGAACAACTATCAGCCGTCTCAGCCGTTTACCGTAAAAGTTTTTGACAATTCATATTCTTACAATGAAGCCGGTTATGTAACCCTGTGGCTTAATTCATCCGGTGCTGATTCCGCACGCAGTATTCAGCTGCGCCAAAAAGGAAATCAGTGGTTCTTGTGGAAGAATCTGCTGCTGCCGGATATCCGCAAACCTGCGGCGGATGATCCCTGGGCATAAGGTTTGGTTAAACACAAAACGGTTGCTGTTTGTTACGGCAGGNNCGGCAGCCGTTTTTTTTGTGATGAAAGTTTTGCAAATCTCACAACATAATCTTGCGGCGGTTTTTCTTGATTTCGGAGCGGATTTTTTTCAGTTTGAGCGTGCGCTCTTTGCTGGCTTTGGTNNGAATTTTAACTGCGGTGCTGATACGGTTTTCGAGCCGCTCAAGCGCAATTTCTCTGTTACGCCCCTGAAAGCGTTCTTCGTCCGCGTCCAAAAACAGTTCGTCGTCTTTGTTGATTATTGCGGCAAGNNAATTGCAATTTCACGATTGCGTTCCTGGTAACGCTCATCATCAACATCAAGAAAAAAACAATCTTCCTTATTGATAATAGCCGCCAGCTTTGTACGAAGACGAACAACCTCTGCATCAGTAAGGCCGCCGAGAGAAGTAACTGGGATAACAAGATGAACTTTTGTGTTCACCTTGTTTACGTTCTGACCGCCTTTGCCGCCGCTGCGTGCAAAGTGCACCTGTGAATATTCACAGATTGAATTGTGCAGTTCCTTTTTGTCCATTGCCTTATTTTATCGGCCGGGTTTTTGGAATGGAGATGATGTTTTTTACAGCGTCGTATATGCGGCGGGCAATCTGCGGCTTGTTCATCGTGTAAAGATGAATACCGTCTACACCGTGGCTCACAAGGTCAATAATCTGGTTTACGGCGTAGGCGATTCCTGCGTCCATGATAGCGTCGTCGTTGTCGCCGTATTTTTCGAGCATTACTTTGTATTTTTCAGGCAGAACAACACCGCAACGGCTCACCATGCGTTCAATCTGTGCGCGGTTAGTTACAGGCATTATTCCTGCTTCAATCGGGGCGTTGATTCCCGCAAGGCGGCAGTTTTCAACAAATTTGTAGAATATGTGATTGTCAAAGAAAAGCTGCGAAATAAGATGATTACAACCGCTGTCAGCCTTGAACTTGAGGTTGTGGATTTC
>DBWK01000050.1 GCA_002308875.1 Treponema sp. UBA1240 | reverse complement strand
GTTGCAATTATGATTTTGTACCAGATTGGCGAAAAGTTCGAAGACTACGCTGTAGACAAATCCCGCGATTCAATAGAAGAAATCGCCAAGCTGCGTCCTGACCACGCTACGCTTAAAATCACCGGCGGAACACGCGATGTGCATCCTGACGAAGTCGAAAAAGACTCCGTAATCATCGTAAAACCCGGCGACCGCATTCCGATTGACGGCGTTGTTGTGGACGGCGAAAGCTTTATTGACACTTCCGCGCTCACCGGCGAAAGCATTCCGCGGCACGTCGGTCTTGGTGACGAAGTTCTTTCCGGTTCAATCAACAAGCAGGGCGTTCTCGAAATCCGCACAACTCGGTATGCCGGAGATTCCGCGCTTGCCCGCATCCTCGAACTAGTAGAAAACGCCACCGAGAACAAAACAAAGTCGGAGCAGTTTGTAACACGGTTTGCGCGCGTATACACACCGATTGTAGTGTACGCTGCAATAGCACTGGCACTCGTTCCAAGCGTTTTTATCGGAATAACAAGCGGCAACTGGGGCTGGCAGTCAAACTGGTCAACCTGGGTTTACCGCGCACTTATGTTCCTCGTAGTAAGCTGCCCGTGCGCACTTGTTATTTCAATTCCGCTCACATTCTGCGGTGGTATCACGGCGGCGGCACGACAGGGTATTCTCATCAAGGGCAGCGTTTATCTTGAAGCACTCGGTAAAACGAAAACAGCCGTATTTGACAAAACCGGAACTCTCACAAAAGGCAACTTTGTTGTATCGCATATTCACGCAACTGACCCGGCAATTACTGAGGACGAGCTGCTTGCGCTTGCAACCCACACCGAAATGTTCTCAACACACCCTATCTCGGCCTCTCTCAAGGCGGCGCACCACGATAAGTGCTGCGAGCAGGTAAAGCTTGAAAATGTTGAAGAAATCACGGGCAAAGGCATAAGGGCACTTGTAAACGGCAAGCAGGTTCTTGCAGGTAACACAAAGCTCATGGAACAGTTCGGAATAGCATACAAAGAATGTGCCGAACATCAGGACGGCACGGTTATTCACGTTGCGAGCGAAGGCAAGTACAGCGGTCATATTGTAATAAGCGACGAGATTAAGGAAGATTCCGCCGCAACAGTTGCAGGGCTTAAAAAGCTTGGCATTGAAAATGCCGTTATGCTGACGGGTGACAACGAACGCGCCGCACAAACAGTAGCCGCAAAGCTTGGGCTCAAAAAAGCTTACGCACAGCTTTTGAGCGCCGATAAGCTTACAAAGGTAGAAGAACTTTTGGCGGAACTTAAAGCGCCGAACGGAAAGAAGCGCGGTACACTGATTTTTACCGGAGACGGAATAAACGACGCGCCTGTTCTTGCACGCGCCGACGCAGGAATTGCGATGGGCTCCATGGGAAGCGATGCTGCAATTGAAGCTGCCGACATCATTATAATGGAAGACAAACCAAGCAAGATTGTGGACGGCATCAAAATCAGCCGCCGCACGCTCCGCATTGTTTACGAAAACTTGTACGGCGCGCTCGGCATAAAAGGTCTGATTCTGCTTTTAAGTGCACTCGGCATCAGCAACATGTGGCTTGCTGTATTCGGCGATGTTGGAGTAACAATCCTTGCCGTACTGAACAGCCTCAGGCTGCTTAGAAAGTCACAGTGCGTGGTGGAGCCATAAAGCTCGAAATTGTGGCCGTCGCATTCTTAAAGTAAAGAACTTCGGTGTTGTCATCATCTGCCGAATACATTTTCTGCAAGTCGGGGTAATGAGCCAGCATATCGGCCTTTGCCTCGCGGCGGTCATCGCGCACAAGTTCACCGGCAAGACGCAGCCAGCTTCCGGTGCTTCCGTCAAAGCAGCAGATTTCTACCTTTGGGTTCTTTTGAATCTGCTTTGAAACAGGCTTTGATTTTCCTGTCTGAATATAGAGTTTGCCTTCAAAAACATTGACTGTGCCGAACGGTCTGTTGCGCGGCTGTCCGTCTTCTACGGTTGCAAGATAGTATGTTCCGCATTTTTTGATAAATTCATAAATTTCGTTCATAAAAACTCCTTTTGTAACATACAAATATTATAGCACAAAATTACGGCAAAAGCTTATATTTTTCCGCAAGTTTTGCAACTTCGGCACGCAGATCTTCTGCCAATGATTCAGGCTTTTTTACCGTAACCGCGGTTCCAAAACTGAGTACCCAGCTGAAAATCTGCTGTTTTTGGTTGCTCGTAAAGCACAATGTAACAGTGCCGTCCGGATTCAGCACAACAGTCTGGTTTTTATGCCATTCGCGCTCAGTAATGTAGTTTGCAAGCGTTGAATCAAACACAAGTTCGTATTCCGCGATTTGTTCCGTGTTGTTCCAGATTCCGAACGACAAATCAACATGATTTGACGGATCAAAGTCCGGCGGAATCTCAAAACGTGTCTTAAGAATTGAAATGTTTTTCATGCGTGAAAGTGCGTATATACGCGAATCATTTGCCGCATGGTCAAAGCCGAGAACATACCAGTTGCCCTTTTGACAAAGCACATGATAGGGATCAAATGTTTTGTCCTTAAATTCCTGCGAACTTACGCTGCGATAAGAAAACTCAAGTACACACTGCAGTTTTACAGCCTTAAAGACCGAATTAAAGACCTGTTCATCAATTTTTGGCAGAGGGTCGCGGATAAAACTTATGTCCTTGTTCAAAAAACTCGTATCTACCCAAACCTTGGTGGGCAGCATTTCCGCAATTTTTGCCATAATATTACGGAATGAGTTTTCGAGCGGAGTATTCTTGTACTGTTCCAAAAGCGGCATAACCGTACTGACTGTAAACAAATCGCCCTCAGTCAAAAGCACGTTCTGAATCATAAACGTGGGGTCGGTATAATAGTAACCCTTGCGGATTTTGTCGTATTCCAACGGCGCATCGTAGCGGTCGCGCAAAAACTCCATATCGCGCAGAACAGTGCGACGCGAAACGCCATATTTGACCCGCATTTTCTCAAC
>DBWK01000096.1:18122-23225 GCA_002308875.1 Treponema sp. UBA1240 | reverse complement strand
AAAAGATTTGAAAAACTAAGAAAAGCTGTTCAATATCGCTATGCAGAAGTTGTTGATTACAAAGATTATGAACCAAAAATACAAAAGCTTCTGGATACCCATATTCATGCAGATACCGTAACAAAACTAAATGAACCTACTTACATAATCAATGAGAAGACAGGTCTTTTGAATGTTGCAGAAAACTCTTCTGGTAATGGGGTAGCGGCTTATGCTGACAGAATTGCATCTATCGCTAAAAAGACTATTTCTGAAAATATGGAAGAAGATCCTGCTTTCTATACAAAGTTTTCTGTATTGATTCAGAATGTAATTGATGCATATCGACAAAAGCAAATTTCTGATTTGGAGTATCTTAAACAGATTACGGAAGCAAAAAGGAAACTGGATGCACGTGAACATGACGAAGTCCCAGCAAACCTTGTTAATAATGATAATGCCATTGCAGCGTATGGAGTAATCCATCCAATTATTTCGGAACTTGGTTTACCAGAAGATAAATTAAAGGAAATAAGTTCAAGTATTGCATTTTCTTTTGATAAAATTTTGGAAACCAATAATAAAGTTAACTTCTGGAATGATGAGGATGCAATTAATAATGTAAAAGATATGATGGATGATTATTTCTATGATGTAATCCGCGATGAGAAAGGGATATCTCTTCCAACAAATATTATGGATCAAATTATTGAAAAGGTCTTGTTTGTAGAACGGAAAAGGAGAAATCATTAATGCTTTGCTATAAGTTGATTCGTTCTAATCGTAAAACAATACAGATCCAGATTCTTCCTGATAAAACAATTGAAGTACGAGCACCGAAAAATGTATCAGATAAAAGAATAAATAATTTTGTTATTTCTAAAGAAAAATGGATTACTGCGAAAATCGAGGAAAAGAAAGATATTCCCCAGATTCCTGTGAATCATTTTTATGTACCTGGAGAATCATTTTATTTTCGTGGAAGACAATATATTCTTAAATCAAATGACAAGTCTGTAAAAAAAAGCACAGTTTATCTTTTAGGAAATAATCTTGTTATTCAAACAAGGTTAAAAACACCAGAATCATTCCAAAGTACTTTTCTGCGATGGCAAAAAGAAATGGCTGGTGAAATTTTTAATGAATTGTTTGAGGAGTGCTGGATGCATTTTAAGAACTATTACCCTAAATATGAGAAACCTGTTCTGACATTAATAATAATGAAGAGTCGTTGGGGTAGTTTGTCTCAAAGAACAAAATCAAAACCGGCAAAAATGACGCTGAATACTCTTCTCGTGTGTTCCAATAATAATTGTATAAAACAAGTTATTTATCATGAATTATGCCATTTAATTCATCCAAATCACGGAAAAGAATTTTACGAAACTTTTCAGTTTTTTGTTCCAGATTGGGAAAAACTCAAAAATGAACTTGAATATTTATTTGTTGTTAAAAATTAGTAAGTTTCTTGGGATTGCCGTAAAAATAATACGGCAAATATTGAGTTTTTATTATTAAATGATATTATAAGTATCTTATATTTAGAGGTGCCTTTATGTTGTGTAAGAAAATCTTCTTAATGATTGATTCGCAGTGGAAATGAATAAACAGGAAGCGCTTTTTTCGTATCTATCATCTCAATTATCTCTGGACAAAGAAATAGCACAGCAGATTGAAGGGTTTTTCACATTTGTGCAGTTCGAAGCCGGCAAAGAAATTATCCGCATGGGCGCAAAGACAGATTCAATGTATCTGGTTTTGAAAGGGCTTGTCCGCGCTTTTTACATAGACGAAAACGGCAGCGAAATCACCAAATGTTTTGCAAAAGAAAACGAGTGGTTCGGTTTTTACAGCTATCTTTCAGATGAGCCGTCGCCGTTCTTTGTTGAAACACTCGAAAAAACAGAAGCTGCCGTAATAAAAACCGCAAGCATAAGAACACTGTGTCAGAAAATGCCTGCTTTGGCACAGAATGTTTCTGATCTTGTAAATCAAGCATATTTGCAGACAGATAAAAAAGCGTATAACTTTGCAAGCAAAGAAGCAAAAGAACGTTATATCGACTTTGCACGCGAAAACCCTGAAATTATACGCCGTGCAAAACAGGAACACATCGCATCATATCTCGGTATTACGCCAAGTTCATTAAGCCGCCTTAAACGCGAAATAAAACTTTAATTTCTTGTCATATGACAATTACAACCACAAAAAAAGCTGATAAGCTTTTGAACATAGGAGAAATCATATGAAAGAAATTTTATTTGCACTTGCACTTATAATTACAAGCCCTTCTTTTGAAGATAGCGGAATGTTGCCGGTTCAGTTTACAGGTTACGGCGAAGACGTGTCGCCGGAGCTGATTCTCGAAAATCTCTCAGAAGACGCAAAAACAATTGCAGTTTCATTCTGCGACGAAGATATGCCTTTTACAGACGAATACTGCCACTGGGTTTGCTGGAACATTCCGGCGGCTGACCACATTCCACAAGGCCTCCCGACCGGTGCAACAATTGAAGAACCGTTCCATGCTGTTCAGGGCATCGGCTACGGGCGGCACAAATACCGCGGACCAAAACCGCCGTTTCATTCTAAGCATAACTATCATTTTACGGTTTATGTGCTTGATACAGAACTGGATCTGCCATCTTCCGCTACGCTAAAAGACGTAAAACACGCTATGGAAGGGCACATCATTCAAGAAGCCACAATCCGCTGCTGGTATCAGAAAGAGTAATCGCATGGTGGTTTCTGCCTACGCTTATTATTCTTAGTTGTTTGCCTTGATGATGACCACGTTTCTTTTGCCGATGCGTTTGTAGTTCAGGCGCATCGCGTTTGCCCCGAAGATAAGGTCACGAAAGTGGTCTTCTCCCTGTGATTGTGCGTTTTGTTCAATAGGATTATATTCTTCTCCGCTGGATGAAAGATACAGGCTTACATGACCATAGAATTTCTTTACGCGGGCCGTAACAACCTGTTTTGTGAAAGAGCATAGTTTTCTTCCGCGCCAAGTTCAAAGTCAAACGCACCCTTTGCCTGACGGTACTGAGCCTGTGCTTCCGCAACCGCATATCTTTGTTTTTGAATGTCATAATTGTTTTTAACGGCTGTAGTCAGTGCCTGGTCGAGAGTAAGACCGCTCTGGGCGGATATGGAAAATACATGGAAAAATGAAAGTATCAAAAAGACGGGATTTTTTAATCCGCGAAAAAGCCAAGCTTTTGATTTCCGTTCATTTATGTCGTCATTCTGCACGTAAACATTATATCATGCAAAACTGATTTGTGTGAAGTTTTATTCTATCTGTAATACTGATTCGTAATACTCTTCCAGCTGCGGACGGCAGTCGATGAACGCCTGTCCGATTACTGGATCAAAGTGCTTACCCAAATCATTTCTAATAATTTCAAACGCTTCATCAAAGCTGCTGGGTTCTTTGTAACAGCGTTCACTTACAATTGCGTCAAAAACATCTGACAGAGCCATGATGCGGGCTTCAAGAGGAATCTCTTCTCCCTTCAGATGATCCGGATAACCGCTTCCATCCCATTTTTCATGATGATAATGCGCAATATTTACTGCGATGCGTTCAAATTCCTTATCTTCCGTTTTGTCCAAAATCTTTTTTACAATGACTGCACCTTCTTCTGCATGTTTTTTCATGGTTTCGTATTCATCCATTGTAAATTTGCCCGGTTTGCGCAGAATCTTGTCATCAATGGCAATCTTGCCCAAATCATGCATAGGTGCGGCTTTTATCAAAAGTTTGCAAAAGTTGGACGTAATTTGCGGAATATTCCTGTGTTTTAAGAGTTCTTCGGCAAATATCTGTATACAGTCACTCGTACGGAGAATGTGACCTCCTGTACTGTTGTCGCGGCTTTCTACCATTATCGCCATTCCCTTAATGATAGAATCGTGCATATCAGTAACCTGTCGTGTAGTTTCGCCTATCAAGTGAGAAAGATCCTTGTTGAAAGTGTTTATTCCCTGAATATATTTCTGTTGTTCCGTATCATCACGCAACTCGATAAGATAACCAATGAGAATATTGTGGGATAAAATAGGATGAATCGCTCCGATTACAGTTTTTTTTCTTGTTGTTATTTTAAAATCCTTGTTGCATTTTTCATTCCAATTCCAATCGGAATCTCTGTAATGAAGTTTTTCTATTATGTCCTTACTTGAATCGGGAATCAGAGAGTCTATGGAAATCGAATCTAAATCGGGAAAAACTTGGAGTGCAAATTCATCACAGCCCAAAAGCCGCTTTTTTTTGTCAAATGCAATATATCCGTAACCGCCGCGTGTTTTGTATACAGTCATCAGGTTAAGCGGTAAATCGTAGGCGTCTATTTTTGCTGAAACATAAAGGAAAAACATTTCCATGGATACATAAATGAACGGCATAAAGTTGATGTTAATACCGAGCGAAAGAGGAATGACGTAAAAAAGCGTACCGATTATGAGCGTACAAAGAAGAAACTGAAGTGTTTTTTTGGAAACTTTCTTTTTTGTAAAAATGGAGTGAATTACAATGAGAATTGCGGAAATATTGATTGTTGCAAGATATGCAAAATAAAAAAACATTCCAGGACCAAAATCTGCTTTAAGGACCGTAATCCCGTGTTCCTGTACTATGTAAGGATGTTTGAAGAAAAAGTTGGAATTTTTTGTAGTTGCGATAATAATGCAGATTGTAACAGCATATAAAAGAAGAAAAATCCTGTAAGGCATCAGGAATCTTTTGCCGCACATATCAACAACAACTTCAAGCATAAAAAGAATTGTAAAAATACTTCCTATGTAAGAAAGTAAATCTCCGCATAAGGCTGCCTCAAGCGAACCCGCATGAATTAACATTGCATAACCGAAGTTCGAAACCATTGTGGTAAAAAACAATATAAGATAATTTTTGTTTACCTTATTGGACGTGATTTCATAGAAAAGCGAAAATTCCAAAAATGACAGGAAGAACAGAACTATGTAAGTAATTTTGAGCACCATACAGTCTTAATTATACACATATAAGAATTAGCGCGCAATTAAAACTAAGCATTAGAGACAAAAAAAGGCTTCCGAAAACGGAAGCCTTGAAT
The DNA here is from genome assembly GCA_002308875.1 of Treponema sp. UBA1240. Lineage (GTDB taxonomy): Bacteria > Spirochaetota > Spirochaetia > Treponematales > Treponemataceae > UBA1240. Next base: position 18,147 of record DBWK01000096.1, on the reverse strand, counting down.
GAGCTACACTGGATTCGAACCAGTG
>DBWK01000096.1:1545-18114 GCA_002308875.1 Treponema sp. UBA1240 | reverse complement strand
CTCTACCAACTGAGCTAGTAGCCCGACCCCTTAGTAACTAAGGTTTAACTAGAATAATTCATACAAAGAAAAGTGTCAAGCTGTTTTTGACAATATTTTTTATTTTTCCGACGGTGATTTGTGCTAATAATATCATTAAAGCCTTTGACATTATTACAAACGTATTCTATAATTTAATACTGTCTAAAAGTTTCGGAGGGTTCATGAAGAAAGTATTTTTTGTTTTTGCTTTGTTCTTTATCATATTCAGTGTAAGTCTTTCCGCTCAAAACGCGGGTGTAATTGCGGATATCGTTGCGCGTGATAAATCAGTGTGGAGTGATTTAACTTATCTAGCATATTATATGGATGAAACAAACGCTTCTTCCGGAGAGAACCTTAATCCTGAAGACACTTTTGATATTTTCAACCGAAACGGACTTATTCCTTCCGGTGTAACTAAAAACTCGCTTTTGCGCTATGATGAGATGGCTCATTTTATGTACAATGCGTTTAGCGGCATTAAGCGCAGCAGTCTTATGTACACTATGTTCAATTCCAGACATTATGCTTTCCGCCAGCTCAAGACTGACGGTCTTGTTTTGGACAGCGCATTCCCCACCGATAAGCTCTCAGGTTTCCGGCTTGTTACATTTGCCGGCGACTTTTATAATAAATATGACGAAAAAGTTTTTTCATTGAAGAATTTACACAATTAAGGATGTTTTATGTTTTTTTCAACAAAAAAGATTAAGTTTTTAAGCCTTTTGTTCTGTTTACTTTTCCTTTTTGCAATACCCGCACAACGGGTTTATTCCTTTGAGCTTGATTGTGATTATGGCCTTAGACTTGATACAAATGATGCAATGTCAGATTTGTACAGCTATCAGCGCCGCCTTTCTCCGTGGCTCACTATAAAGTTTCCTGTTTTGAACGGAGTTCAATTTGATGCACAGGCAAGCGGCTATATCCGTTACAATCCTAAGAGTGATATATTCAGACCATTGTTTGACGTTGACGTATTCCGCGTAATGACCGCGGTTCCTTTTTTGAATGGACGTACAACGTTTGAGCTTGGTCGTATTCATATGCAGGATACCCGTGGTATGGTCATCAACCAGGCTGTAGACGGTTTGGGTATGCATATTACACTGCCGCGTATGCTGATGGATCTTTATGCTGTATATACCGGCTGGACGAACCACTTTACAACAAATACCCTGCTTTCTTCTGATGATATTGCGGATGCATCCAATAAAAAAGACCGCTATTACGCATTCGGTGCAAGGCGTCTTGTTTTGGAACATACTGTATATTTTCCGCAGTTTTTTGGTCGCGCCGATGTTTACGGTGATATGATTGCAAATGTTGACTTGCGAAAAAAAATTCAGGAATGGAAATGGACCAAAAAATTCGCAAAGCAAACCGAAGTTAAGGAAGAAGTTCATTCTATTTATTTGGGTAGTGGTATAATGGGACCTTTTGCAAAGTCCAATAACGTTTACTACCATTTAGGCGGTGTTATTGAATACTTGTTCCGCCAAACGCCCAAAAAAGCGGAGGGATACTTATCCGGATATTTTGACGGTGGAATAAAATGGATGATAGATCCAACGATGCAGCTTTCGAGCAGAGTCCAGTGGGGACCAAAAAACAAGGAAGGTCAGTCCGAATACCGGCCTATAACGTACAAATCAGCCGGTATACTTTATGAAGGAAGTTTTAACGGACTTTTAAAACCTGAATTGGAATTCAAATGGAAGTTTAAGCCTAAGTGGGTATTCAATACCGGTATTTATTCGTATCTTACGCCAAAACCTGTTAAGACCGGATTTACCCGTGCATCTTTTGAATCAATTTACAAATATACCGAATTCCTTATTGGTACAAATGGAGTCGTTGCCGGTGATGTTCAGCTTACTGGTGAGTTCGTGTACGGACAGGACAGCCACAGAGCAAACCGCCACAGAGATTTCGCACTGCGTCTGAACTGTCAGGTTGGTTTCTGACGCTTATTCTGTATGGATTCGTATAAAGAGCAGATTGCCGGATACTACGACACCAATTTTGAGCATACTGCCGCAAATAAAGCGGATTCTCTGTCAGTTACCCGTACTGAAAATTACAAGATATTAGGCTGGGAAAGCCGTGCAGCGCAGTACAAACGTTTTGCCGTTTTTACAGGTTCTGTAATTGTACACAAATCTTCCATTTTAGACGTAGGCTGCGGACTTGCGGATTTGTTTCACTTTATTACACAGGGCTTCGGTTACAACATCAATTATACTGGTATAGATTTGTCTCCCAAAATGATAGAACTTGCTAAGGATCAACTTAAAAACATTCCCCTGCCGTCAAACAACAGTTCTGCTATCACTTTGCTCTGTCAGGACATTTTTTCAACAAATCCCTACAGCTCTGATTCTTTCGATTTTGTGTACAGTTCCGGCATTTTCAATCTGAACCTTGGAAATAATCTGGAATTTCTGCAACAAGCTTTTTTGCTTTTTGCTTCCTTATGTAAAAAGGCTTTTGTCTGCTCGCTTTTGAGCGACACATCCGATGACAAGGAAGACTTGTATTATTATTACAACAAGGATTCCGTCAGCCGAATGCTTGAGAAACTCAAAAAAACTTATCCGCTTTCTTCTTTTAAAATTGTTGATGACTACCTTATAAACGACTTTTCCATTGTCTGGAAAAAGTCCTGACTTGCCGAACGCCTTTTTTTTTACTATATTTAGTCTACTATTTTACTAAGGATTTTTTATGGCTATAGTATCATTGGAAAATATCTGCAAAACTTATCCGCTCGGAAAACAGAAAGTTGAAGCAGTAAAGAATGTAACCTTTGCTATTGAAAAAGGGGAGTTCGCCGCAATTTCAGGTCCATCCGGTTCAGGAAAATCAACCCTTTTGAACATGGTAGGACTAATTGATTTGCCCACAAGCGGTAAAATCATTATTGACGGAATAGATATTTACGAAGGTTTTGACTTGGGTTCAACACGGCTTGAAAACGGTAGACTGAACAATTATAACGACAAACGCGATAAAAAAATTAAAACAACGATTCCGTCAAAAGTGGACAAGCGTATAACCGCTTTACGCCGCTCACATATTGGTTTTATTTTTCAGACATTCAACCTTATTCCGGTTTTGAACGTATATGAGAACATTGAATTTCCTCTGCTTTTAAAGTCGAAAGACAGCAAGCTTGCATGTCCTGTAGACAGATTTACAAAAAAACAGAAGGAAGAGTGGATTCAGTTTTTGATGGAAAAAGTTGGGCTTGTTGAATGGAAAAACCACAAGCCTATGGAGCTTTCCGGCGGACAGCGTCAGCGTGTGGCAATCGCGCGTGCCCTTGTAACAAAAGCCCCAGTTATTCTTGCGGACGAACCTACCGCAAACCTTGACTCAACAAACAGTGCCCAGATTCTTTCGCTGATGAAAGATTTGAACATGGATGCGGATTTGCAGACAACGTTCATTTTTTCAACTCATGATTCAAGAATTGTAGATATGTGTAACCATGTTATCCATATTTTTGACGGTAAAGTAAGCAACAATGAACACAAAACCGGTTCCACTGTTTACAGGACGGAGACTCTTTAATGGGACAGATTTTTAGACTGGCGCTGCGAAACCTCAAAGAGCACAAAACAAAAACAATTATCATTTCATGCTTTTTTGTTTTTGGAGTTGCCATTGTTATCCTCGGTAACTCGTTTCTGGAGTCCGTAAACCGTGGACTTGAAAAAGATTTCAGGGCAAATTACACAGGCGATATAGCAATCGGCACAAAACCCGAAAAAGGCGCTATAAACGATATATTCGGTGTAAACACAACCAATTTTACCGGCGATATTCCGCAGCTGCCTGCTATAGCGGACCTTGATAAAGTTGAACAGATAGTAAATTCCACCGGCGGCATTGAAAAAAAGACCAAGCTCATTTCCGCCCAAGTTATGCTTGCCAAGGGCGAAGATGAAGTTGACCTTTCTGCCTGGACCGAAAAAGACGACATAACACTCGATAATATGCCGGTTTCAATTCTTTTTGCGGGTGAAGACGATACTTACTGGGACACATTTCCCGGACTGCACATTACAGATGGTACGTATCCCGCGCCCAACACAAATGAGATAATCGTTGACAGCCGCCTCAAAAAAGCTTTTGAATCACTTTACGACACTCAGATGAATATCGGTGACAAAGTGCTTCTTTTGGGTGCAAACACAAAGGGAATCATCCGCGACGCTGTTGTTGTGGGCATATTCACCCCCGCAAACGAAAACTCCGCTATGTTCCAGGCTGTGTACTGTAATCCGGGTCTTGCGCGTTCTTTTGCCGATTTAACGTACGGTTCAACGTTCAGTCAGGAGCTGCCGGATTCTGTCGATTTGGCGCTTTCGGACATGAGCGAGGATGAGCTTTTCGGTGACTCGGACGATGAGTTTTTTGGTGACGAATCGGATGCATCCGATTCCTTTATGGCGGAAATTTCAATCGATTACGATACAATTCTTGGTGACACAACCCTGCGTGACGAGTTGAACAAAACAGACGGCGGTGCATGGCACTTTATTCTGTTAAAGGCGGATCGTCCTTCGCAAACCGACAAAATAATCGCTGAACTTAACCAAAAGTTTGAGGAAGAAAATCTGAACGTTTCAGCCCTCGGCTGGAAAACGGCGGCTTATTCCTATTCAATGTCGGTTGAAGGCATAGCAATCATCTTCAATATGCTGATAATCATATTGGCGGTTGTTGTTTTTATTATCATAATGAATACAATGACGTTGAGTATAATCGAACGTACCGGCGAGATAGGCACAATGCGCGCAATAGGTGCAAAAAAGAATTTTGTGCGTATGCTGTTTTTTACTGAAACAGGCTTTTTAACAATTATTTCTTCGATTGGTGGAGTTATTCTTGCCTTTATCATTATGGCAGTTTTCAATTCGTTCAATATTACGATAACCAACAGTATAGCCAAAATGATTTTGGGCGGCGGTCTTATGCATTTTACTCCGACCGTTAAAAATATTCTGATTACTTTGTTTGTTACCTTTGCAGGCAGCATTCTGAGCAATCTGTATCCGGTAAGTTCAGCGTTAAGAATTACACCGCTTAAAGCGTTGAGCAGAGAGTAAGGATTTTGACAGAATGAGTATGATATTTAGTTTGGCGTTGAAAAACCTTTCGAGACAAAAAAGACGTAATGCGGTTCTTGCAATAGCAATAGCCTTTGGTTTTTTTGTAGTTACAACCGTTGACGGTTTTATTTCGGGCATGGTTGGGAACCTTGAAAACCAGATTACCCAGATGGTTGGCGGAACGGTTCTTATACAGGGGCTGGAACGTATCCCCGCCGGCAGCGAAAACAAAAAACCGTCTGTGGCCGCGATTGTACGCGACGCGGATTATATCCGAAACCTTGTAACAGAAAACGTTAAGGATTATAAGTCTTTTTCGTGTTATTCAATGTGCGGCGGTCAGATTATCTTTGAAGGCAAAAAATCGCTTGTAACCATGTACGGACGTGATTTTACGGAAGAATCCTTTTTAGATTCACTACCGTTCAGTCACGGCGGACCGGAAAATTTTTCCATGTTCAATGCCCTTATAATCAGCGAAAAAACTGCTGACGCAATGAATCTGCAGGTAGGCGATATTCTCACCTTTACGTGCAGCACAATTTACGGGCAGAACACGGTAGAAGACTTTACTGTTGCTGGAATTATTAAATCCAACAACTTTTTAAGTTCCATGCAGATTTATACTGACATTAAAAACCTGAACAGAATCATCGGAATACCGGAAGCGGGCTTTTCTACCTTTACAATTAATCTTCGGAACAAAAAAGATCAGACAAAGATTGCCAACAAAGTGGAAGCACTTATTCGGGCTGACGGTGTTCAGGTAACAAGCCGGCTTGAAGCAATGAAAACAAATCCCGCCAACATCGGTAAGGGAATTGAAAAGCAGGTAAATCCCGAAAAATATAACTGGGAAGGAACAAAGTATGCGGTAGAAACCCTGTATGATGAAGTTCCCGCAATAAAAACCCTGTTGAACATTGTTCACGTCGTTACAACGGTTGTTCTGCTTGTAATTCTGTTTATTGTAATGGTCGGTGTTTCCAACACATACAGAATGGTTCTGTATGAGCGCATCAGAGAAATAGGTACAATGCGCGCCGTTGGTATGGGCAGAAAAGAAACAAAGAACGTATTCCTTTCGGAAGCGGTTGTTCTTTGCCTTATCGGGGCAGTGGCGGGCTTTCTGCTTTCTCTTCTTGTTATGCTTATAGTAGGCCGCATCCCGATACATTCCGAAAGCCTTTCGATGTTTCTTGACAACGGATTTTTCTCTTTTACGCTTTCTCCGGGCGTAATTATTTTTCAGTATTTGTTACTTGTTGTCTTTACGATTGTTGCTGTTTATGGTAGTGCAAAAACCGCTGCCAAACTTAATCCGGCGGAAGCTTTGAGAACCATAAAATAATATGGATTGTGCCGGAAGCAGACTTTTTTAGGAGCGTTAGATGAAGAAGCTATTTTGTTTTTGTGTTTTATGTGCATTTGTTTTTGCTGGACTTTTTGCTCAGGTTTCAGCCGCCGATTCTGACAAGGCATTTTCTGTTCTGGAAGCAGCCGATGATGCGCTTGCTTATCACGGCGATTATTCTGCAACCATCTCACTTGTAATAGAAAAACCCGGCAAGCCCAAGGAAAATTTGCAGTACAAAATACTGGAACGTACTGATAATGAGCTTATGACAATCGTTCAACTCTTTCCTGAAGCTGACAAAGGCGTTGGTTACCTCAGACAAGGCGATAATATCTGGTCTTATGACCCAATCAGCCGCAAGTTTACACATACTTCCATAAAAGAAGCTCTTGGTGACTCAGACGTAAAAATTGACGACGTAAACCAGTCCCCTGACCATTGGCGCGAAAATTACAAGGTAACAAGTTTTGAAGAGAGCAAGCTCGGTAAGTACGAGGTATATGTAATCTCTTTGGAAGCGACTACAAAAACACCATCATATGTAAAATCAAAGTATTATATAAGAAAAGATATTCCGCTGCTTCTTAAGCAGGAAGATTTTTCCGCTTCTGATCGCCTTATGCGTACAATACTTTTGCCCAAGTATTCAAAGGTCACATACGGATACGTTGCAACCCAGCTGCTTATCCGTGATGAACTGAACAAGGGCGAGCAGACTCAGCAGGTTGTAAGCGATTTGAACTTTTCGCCGATACCTGACAAAGTATTTACCAAAGCCTATTTGGAACAGTTAAACTAGAATGAGATTCTCCGCCGTTAAAAGACTGTATGCGTTTTTATTGATTTTGCTGTGCGGACTTACTGTTCTAACGGCGGAAGAAGCTTTGACCGAGACCGAAAATCCGTTTCTTGCGGATGATTATCCTATTAACACAGACAACTCTTTCTTAGTAGCACTCAACGACGATGATCTGTTCGGTATTTCCGACGATGATTTGTTCGGAGGTTCTGATGATGACCTGTTCGGTGGCAGTTCTGATGACGACTTATTCGGCGGATCTGACGACGATTTGTTTGGTGGCAGTGATGATGACCTGTTCGGCAGCTCAGAAGATGATATGTTCGATTCAATGATTGAAGAAGTTGATGCACCCACGGCGGAAGCTCCTTCTGCTGTTGATGCAAGTGCTATATACGACAAGGGCTCGTTTCGTGCCGGTGGTTCTTTTTCAATCGGAGCCGAAAGTCTTTTTACCTGGTATGAGCCTTTTAAGGACGGCAACCGCAATTCCAAATTCATTAAAGACGGTTTCAGAAATGTAGCCGTAACACCTGTTATAAACGCTGATTTTTATATTGATATACGTCCTACAGATATTTTTCGTTTTTATACAAAGGCAAAATTCAAAGCTCCTCAACCTGTTTTTTATCCTTTCTCGGAAGATTTGGAAAATCAGTATCCCGATGAAGATGAAAAAATGGAAGGTTCACTTTTTGAGTATTTTGTTGACTACAACCTGCACGATCAGGTATTTTTCCGACTCGGAAAGCATACTGTTACCTGGGGAGTAGGTTACTTTTTCAGTCCTGCAGATGTTATAAATCTTTCGGCTGTTGACCCTGAAAACCCTACGGAACAGAGAGAGGGTGCAATTTCTTTAAGAACGCAGGTCGTTTTTCCAGGGACACAGAATTGTCTTTGGCTGTACGTGTTGCCTGACATAGACGAAAAAAAAGAAATCCACGAACTGGATTTTGATATAGATGACTTAAAGTATACGGCATTTGCCGGCAAGTTCGAATTTCTTGTTGATCGGTTCGAAATAGGCATCGGCGGCTGGTACAAATACGGACGCACACCGCGTGCTGTAGGAACCGTTACCGGTGCATTCCGAAAGCTATCACTTTTTTCTGAGCTTGTTCTTGGCTACGGAACGGAAGAACTATGGGCACCACTGGGCAAAAACGGCAGCGGAGATGTGAATTACGGTGATATGAAAGCCATTTTTCAGGGAACGGCGGGTTTTATGTACACATGGAAAGACCCAAAGCTCACATTGATAGGACAGTATTTTTTCAACGGATTCGGTGATAAAAAAACCATGGATTTATCCGTAATGGACTTTTTAAAGCTGAAAAATGCGTATAATTACGCCGGTAGACACTATCTGGCGTTATCTCTTTCAAAGCAGGAACTCTTTACCAGCGACTGCTCCGGAAGCCTTTACGGTATGCTAAGCCTTACTGACGGTTCCGGTATGGCACAGGGAACCTTTTCCGCCAAATTCTGGGATGATTTTACACTGTCCACAGGTCCAATCGTTGTATTCGGCAAAAAAGGCAGCGAGTTCACGAGAATGGGCGGTTTTTCCGGCGGCGGTTCATTCTCCTGGAAGCTTTCTCTTACCTACGCCCCCGACAAGTTCTAATAGTACAAAAGTTTTGCCGGTACAGAACTACTGTTTGACAAATGTAAAGTTTTGGCCGGAAGATGCAATCGGAACACTTATTGTTCCGTTTGTTATAGTGAGGGGATTGGTACCTAACGAATTGTTACTTAATGTAACAGTGCCATTGTCTAAAGTGCCGCTGGTAATTGTGTAAGTGCCTGTATCTGTATCTTGAATTCCTGGCATTTGTTCTGTAACTATGTAGGTACCATCCTTTTTAAATTCAATAGTAATAATCATGTTTGCTGTGCCAATATATTTTGCACTATATCCCGTGCTGTCAGTTGTTTTAGTAAATGTAATCCCGTCTGCGGAAAAACTGCCGTTTGTTACAGTAAAAGTATTAGTATTGTTGAATTTTAAAGTTCCATTGGTATAATCACCGTTTTCAAGACTCCATGTCCCTGTTTGATGTTGGGATATTACAACGTTATTTATTTCAGTTATATATTCTTCTGTAAAATCATTTTTAAGATTTAATCTGAACGTCATAGCAGCATTACATTTATATACTGTAGAATCAGTGGTGCTGCTACTTCCACCCCCGCCGCCACCTCCTCCGCAGCTTACGGAAAGTGTGAGTATTAGTAACAATCCTAAAATTTTTGCAATATTTTTCATTTTCTATGTTCTCCTGTGATGCTTCTATACTTATTCATTTAGTATGCAGTGTGATACTTATAGTATCAGCTTAAAACATAACTTATGTTCTGTCAAATAAAACCTGCCTGTTTTTCGTTAGGCTTACGGCTGATTGCTTTTTTGTTTTCCATAGAGTACAATTTCCGCATGAGCGATTTTGTCCATCTCCACGTACACTCCGACTATTCTCTGCTGGACGGCGCGTCCAAAATCAGCAAACTCATAGACCGTGCCGTTGAGCTGGGAATGAGTGCGCTTGCGCTGACCGATCACGGCAATATGTTCGGTTCGCTGCGTTTTGAGCAGGAATGTCACAAAAAAGGCATAAATCCGCTTGTTGGCTGCGAGTTTTACGTAGCTGGCGGCAGCCGCCACGAGCGGAAAGGCACGGAAGAAGGCAACAAATACTATCATCTTGTTTTAATTGCAAAAAACGTTCAGGGCTACAAAAACCTTTGTATGCTCACCTCAAAGGCATTTACCGAAGGAATGTACTACAAGCCGAGGATTGACCTTGAGCTTATTAAACAATACCACGAAGGCTTAATCTGCCTTTCCGCCTGTCTTGCGGGGCAGCTGCCGTCTCTTCTTCTTGCAGGTAAAACGGAAGAAGCGGAAGAACTTGTACGCACATACAAAGAAATTTATGGAAAAGACCATTATTACATAGAACTTCAGGATCACGGCATACCGGAACAAAAACAGGTTGCGCCCATGCTCATTGATATTGCAAAGCGTCTTGATGTTCCGATGGTTGTTACAAACGATATTCACTACTGCTTGCGCGAAGACGCCGCCGCACAGGACGTTCTTTTGTGCATAGGTACTAAAAAGCTTCGCAAAGATACAAACCGCATGAAATTTCAGGGTGATCAGTTCTACATGAAGTCGGAACAGGAAATGTCCGTCCTGTTTCCGAACTATCCTGAAATGATTACAAACACCAAGCGCATTGCTGAAATGTGCGACCTCACGATACCGCAGTACAAAACCCAGCAGCTCAAAGACTGTCTGCCGGTTTATGAAATACCGCCTGAGTTCAAAACACAGGATGATTACGTTCGCCATCTGGTTTATACCGGCCTGCAAAAGCGCTATCCCGAAATAACGGACGAAATCCGCGACCGCGCCGAGTATGAGCTTGGCATCATCTTTCAGATGGGATTTTCCGGCTACTTCCTCATTGTTTGGGATTTTATCAACTGGGCAAAGCAGCACGATATTCCGATAGGACCCGGACGCGGTTCGGGCGCGGGTTCTCTCGTAGCATACGCAATGACGATTACCGACATTGACCCGTTCAAATACAAACTGATTTTTGAACGCTTTTTGAACCCTGAACGCGTAAGTATGCCTGATTTTGACGTTGATATGTGCTTCGAAGGACGCCAGGACGTTATTGCCTACACGCGCGAAAAATACGGCGACCCGCAGGTGGGGCACATCGTTACGTTCGGAACACTCAAGGCAAAGGCCGTTATTGCGGACGTAGGGCGCGTTCTCGATATTCCGCTTTCCGAAGTAAACATGCTCAAAAAGTGCATTCCCGAAGGAATGCCCAAATTCCACCTTAAAGACGCTTTTACCGAGCCGGATGCGGACCACCCCGAACGCGGCGGACTCATTCCTTACAAGGATGACCCACGCTACAAAGAGCTGTTTGAACTGTGCTTTAAGCTGGAAGACGTTAACCGCAATACCTCGCTTCATGCATCGGGTATTGTAATCGGACGCAGCGAGCTGCCAGAATGGGCGCCTGTATACAAGGATTCCAAAACCGGCAAAGTTGCCGTTCAGTACACGATGGATATCATAGAGCCGTGCGGTCTTGTAAAGATGGACTATCTCGGTCTTAAAACGCTTACGCTCATAAAATACGCAGAACACATTATCCGCAAGCGCCCCGGCTACGAAAACTTTGATGCGCGTAACATTCCCGAAGACGACGCAAAAACCTTCGATTTGTTCTGCAGGGGCGACTCCGTTGCCGTATTCCAGTTTGAAAGCCCTGGTATGCAGAAAATTCTCCGTCAGGCAAAGCCGCGCTGCATAGAAGAGCTGGTTGCTTTGAACGCTCTGTACCGCCCGGGACCTATGGATTACATTCCCAAATATATTGAAGGAAAATGGAAACCGGAGACAATCACTTATCCCGACCCATGTCTTGAGGATATTCTCAAAGAAACATACGGTGTTATGGTTTATCAGGAACAGGTTATGCAGGTTGCGCAGCGCATTGCCGGTTTCTCGCTTGGCGGTGCGGATATGCTGCGACGTGCGATGGGAAAGAAAAAGCTCGAAGTCCTTATGCAAAAAAAGGAAGAGTTCATACAGGGCGCAGTTAAAAATGGGTTTACCGCTGAGCACGCCGGTGAAATTTTTGAAATAATGGTTCCTTTCGCCGGGTACGGTTTTAACAAGTCGCACGCCGCCGCTTATTCAGTTGTAGCATACCGTACAGGCTACCTAAAAGCAAACTTCCCCGCTGAATTCATCGCCGCCAACCTTACAAACGAAATTACCAGTACCGACAAGATTCCCCAGTACATTGCCGAAGGTCGCAAGATGGGGCTTTCAATAGACCCGCCTGACGTTAACCGTTCTGCCAAAGTTTTTGATGTTGTTGACGGACGTATCGTATACGGTCTTTTGGGCATAAAAGGTCTGGGCGAAGCCGCCTCGGAAGAAATAATAAAGCAACGCGAAAAAGACGGTGAATATACCAGCTTTATGAACTTTCTTGAAAGGGTTGACCTGCATACTGTAAACAAAAAAGCTGTTGAAGTTATGATTAAAACAGGCTGTTTTGACAATCTGCCTGAACCTTTACCACGTGCTGTCCTTTTGGCAAATTATGAAAAAGCAATGGCTTATGCTGATAACAAAAAAGCGGATTTGCAGTACGGACAGGCAAGCCTTTTCGGTGATACGGATGAAAAGGTATTTGTAGATTTTGTATACGAACAGGTTCCTGACTGGGATTCAAAATATAAACTGGAATTGGAAAAAGAGTTGATAGGCTTTTATTTGTCCGGACATCCTCTTGATGATTACAAAACCGTTATAAATAAAGCTTCTACGCTTGATTTGTCTAATTTGAACCGAGCTCAGCCGGGGAAAAAGTATACGATTGTCGGAATGGTAAGTGAATTACGTACAACTATTACCAAAAGCAATAAGCCGATGGCGTTTGCAAAATTCTCTGATTTTAACGGTGGAATATCCCTAACATTCTTTCCGAACGTATGGGAAAAGATTTCCGGCAAAATAACACCGGATTCTGTCTGGGGTATTACGGGTAAAGTTGAAACAAACAGAGAAGAACCTTCGTTCACTGTTGACAGTATACAGTCACCGGATGAGATGGCTGAGCATGTTACATCGCAGATTCACATAAGCCTGTCACCCGGTTTTACCGAAGAACAGCAGCTTTTTGAATTGCGCGAGTTTTTATTTGCCTCTTCGGGTAATTGTTTTGTATATTTTCATATGGCAATCGGCGGAAAAACTTATGTTGTAAACGCAAGCAAGCAGCTTACAGTTCCGTCTTCGGAGGATTTTATAGCAAGAATTTCTGACTTTCCGTATGTGGAAAGCGTTTGGAAAGAATAGTTTTTGTGGAGTTTGATGTTATGAGTATTTTGTTTACTGTTTTAAGATTTTTGGGTTCCGCTGTTTCGCTTTATACATTCATCATTTTTATCCGCGTATTGATTACCTGGATTCCGTCTCTGGCGTATTCCAAATTCGGCAGATTCCTTGCAAGCATAACAGACCCCTACCTTAACATATTCCGCAAAATAAAGTTTTTGCGTGTTGGCAGCATCGATTTTTCACCGATTCTTGCAATCGGAGCACTTGTAATTGTAAATTCGGTTCTTTCTAATTTTATAGCCCAACAGCGCTTTTCGATCGGTATTCTTTTTGCCGTTATAATCGGAATGTGCTGGTCGCTGCTCCGCTCATTCATCGGCATTCTTATCTTTTTGCTCATTATACGGTTGATTTTTAATCTTATAAACAAGGATTCCGGTTCAATCTGGACTCAGCTTGACCAGTTCCTTACTCCAATTATGTACAAAGTTTCAGGAATCTTTTTTCCGCGTAAATATTTTCCGTTCAGAAACCTTCTTGCCTGCTTTTTGATTATACTCATTGTTGTTTACTTTGCCGGCAATTTTCTGTTTGGATTTTTAGCCGCCCTGCTTTACAGGCTGCCTTTCTGATAAATGAAGCTGAGCCAGATTACAGTGCCCGTAACCGCTTTAGCCGGAGTAGGGACTTCTACGGAAAAACTGCTCGCAAATCTGAATGTTTTTACGGTCGGCGATTTGCTCGCATACTGGCCCAAAACCTGGGATGACCGGACAAAGCTCATTCCTCTTGCGGAATTTGCACACCACAAAAAAGTAAATACAGTAGCAAAAGTTATTGACCATGCCTGGTTCGGCTACGGCAGAATGCGGACTCTCAAACTGGTTATAGCGGATTCTTCCGCACAGGCGGAATTGTTGTGCTTTAACCGTCCGTTCATGGAAAAAATGTTCCCCGTAGATTCGCTTATTCGTGTAAACGGCAGCTTTTATGTAAAATACAGAACTTTGCAGTCGGCTTCATTTGATATATCGCTCATTACGGAAGCTTCTTCAGATGTTCTGCCGGATGCAGAAAATATGGAACAGTATCTGCACACAGGGAACGGTGTGCTGCCTGTGTACGCGCTTACGGCGGGGCTTTCGCAGACACAGCTCCGCAAGATAATCGGTGTTGCATTACGCCAGTATGCTAAGGGAATTGAAAACGAAATACCTGAAGATGTTATAAAACGCCAGAAGCTTATGAGCAAGGCGGAATGTGTTTTTGCCATGCATGCGCCTCAAACGCCGGAACAGGCTGAAAAAGCGAGACAGAGCCTGATTTTTGAAGAACTGTATCTGTTTCAAAAAGCCATAGGAGAGCGTTCTTTACAGCACCGCGGTTCTCTGCCTGTTGAAACGAGCACGATTTCTTCTGATTTGCTGGCAGCACACACTCTTTCACCATCAGATGAGCAAGCCGTGGAAAAGACTTTTACGGCATCACTTTCTCCGCGGCAAAAAGACGCGGTTGCACGACTACCGTTCAAGCTTACAACCGGACAGATGAGCGTTATTACGCAGATAAACGCAGATATAGACAAAAGCTACGAAAAGGACAGCCGCTTTTCAATGGCAAGGCTTATTCAGGGTGATGTCGGTTCGGGCAAAACCCTTGTAGCGTTTTTCGGCTGCCTCAGGATATGCGATTACGGCGGACAGTGCGCGCTGCTCGCACCTACTGAACTTTTGGCGCGTCAGCATGCGGAAAACGCTGCACAATTATTGGAGCCTCTTTCGGTAAAGCTCGCGTTTTTAACCGGCAACCTTAAAGCCGCAGGGCGCAACAAGCTTTTAAAGGAACTTAAAGAAGGCAACATAAATATTGTAATAGGAACACATGCACTGTTTTCATCCAACGTTGTGTACAAGGATTTGCGGCTTGCCGTAATTGACGAGCAGCACAGATTCGGGGTTTTGCAGCGCAATGCGATTCTTGAAAAAGGGCGCAGGGAAGCCTCTTCTTTTGCACAGGAACAGGCCTTTGCCGTTCCAAACCTGCTGATGATGTCTGCTACGCCTATTCCGCAGACGCTTGCGCTTACGGTTTTCGGCGATTTGGACGTGTCGGTAATAACAACAATGCCGCACGGCAGACTGCCTGTAAAAACGCATTTGTGCCGCGAGGAAAGCCGTGAAAACGTTTTTTCGTTTGTACGAAAGGAACTGGAACAGGGCAGACAGGCGTATTTTGTTTATCCGCTTATAAAGGCGCAGGAAACTGATGATACCGACACGGATTCCGGTCTTAAGTCTGCGGAAGAAATGTTTGAAACTTTACAGAAAAAGATTTTCCCCGATTACAGCGTTGCCCTCATACATTCGCAGGTTGACGAGGAAAAACAGCGTTTGCTGATGGCGGATTTTGAGGAAAATAAAATACAGATTCTTGTAGCTACAAGCGTTGTGGAAGTAGGCGTTGATGTACCTAACGCTACCTGCATGGTAATAACGCACGCCGAGCGGTTCGGGCTTGCGGCCCTTCATCAGCTGCGCGGAAGGGTAGGGCGCGGAACGGCACAGTCGCACTGTTTTCTTGTGTATTCGGACAAGCTGACCGAAACAGGCAAGGCAAGGCTAAAGGCGCTTTATGAGAGCAACGACGGCTTTGTTATTGCGGAACAGGATTTGGAACTGCGCGGTCCGGGCGAAGTGCTCGGCGTGCAGCAGTCCGGCTACCTGACGCTGAGCATTGCGGATCCTGTGCGTGACAGTGCAGTTTTACAGATAGCTCGCAAGGAAGCTTTTGCTACCTTGCAAACGGCTTATGCTACGTAAGCGGCGAGACGGTCGCTTCTGCTGAACTGCTGCATTTTTGCGATAGCGCGTTTTTCTATCTGGCGGATGCGCTCTTTTGTAAGGTTCAGCTGAGCGCCTATTTCTTTAAGCGACATTGACTTGAATCCGTTAAGTCCGTATCTGTAGCGGAGAATCTTTGCTTCTCTGTCTGAAAGTGTAGAGATAACATCATCAATGTCTTCTTTCATATTGTTGTAAATTGCTTCTTTTTCAGGATAATCCGAGTTTTTGTCTTCAATAAAATCGGCAACAACAGCGGATGATTCGTCTGCTTTTGCGGGAGCGTCGAGCGAAACTGTATCGCGCGAAATCATAAGCAGTTCTTTGACGTATGCGGAATCCATGTTAAGAAGTTCCGCAATTTCTCTTACGGACTGCTCGTCTGTTAAATCTGCGGCAATTGATTTTTTTGCCTTGTTAATCTGGCAAAGTTCATTGATTTTATTTGCAGGCAGATAAATTGCGCGTGATTTTTCGTAGATTGCGCGCAGAATGCTCTGACGGATCCACCATACTGCGTATGAAATAAAATGATAACCTTTGTG
>DBWK01000096.1:0-1435 GCA_002308875.1 Treponema sp. UBA1240 | reverse complement strand
ATTTTATCTTTTGCTGCCTTGTCGCCGTTTTTTGCTTTTACGGCAAGATCAAATTCTTCTTCTCTTGTAAGAAGTGGTATTTTATTAATATCCTTCATATATAAGGTAAGCAGCTCATCATCAGCATTTCTGGTTTTTGTGTTTGATGTATTCATTAAAATCTCCTAAAAAAATATTCTGGAACAAAGGACTGAAAAATCAGAAATAACTTTGTACATTTATGTTGTTGCAAAAATCGTGCCAAGTTTGTGGAAAATTTTACAAAAAAAATAGAACCGATAAGGTTTTTCCTTTTTTTCAAATCATTATTTTGCAAGGGTTTGGAGAAAAAATTATTTTTATCAAACTTGATACGATAAACATTTTTGACACACACGGTTATGTTTATAAAAAAAATGTATCATTCTGACACGGTAAACAAAAAAACTGGACTTTCTGCATCATTTTGATACTGTCTAAAACCGGCGCAAGTAATTTTTTTTATTGTTTTATTGACGATAAATACAAAAAATTCGTATATTATTATTACAAGTTATTACAAATATAAAGAAAACATTTTTGGAGGAATATATGAAAGTAAAACCGTTAGCAGACAGAGTTCTGGTAAAGACAGAAAAAACTGAATCAAAAACAGCAGGCGGAATTATTATTCCGGATACAGCACAGGAAAAAACTCAGATAGCTGTTGTTGTTGCTGTTGGCGATGATAAAGAAAAAATAAAAGTAAAACCCGGCGAAAGAGTAATGTACGACAAATATGCCGGAACACAGGTAAAGATTGACGGTGAAGAACACCTGATTCTTAAGGCTGCTGATGTTATTGCGATAATTGAATAGTCGTAAAAGATCTTAAAAAAAAGCTGTCCAAAACGCCATTGCGCTTTACAACGGACAGCTTTTTTTGTTTTATTACTTGTCTTTGCCAAAATAGTGGAAATAAAGGGAGTCCAGTAGTTTTCGTTCGTTTTCAATCAATTTTTTCATAAGCGAAAGACTTTCCGGGTTATTTGTGACCTTTTGAGTTCCGCTGTTGAAAATGTCACAAACATCCACACCCAATGCGTTTGCAAGCTTTGCAAGAGAATCGGGATGCGGCCATTTGGTTCCGCGTTCTATTGCGCTTAAAAATGGAACTGAAATTTCTGATTTATCGGCGAGTTCCGCCTGTGACATATTTCTTTGATTTCGTAAAAATTTGATATTTTTAGAAAGTGTTGCTCTAATTTCTTCGCCAGTCATAATATTTCCAAAAACCTCATTATAATTATTCTATTAGATTAATTGCATGGTTTCAATCGTCTGTTAGAATAATAGTTGTTCCTAGCGGGCTGTATTTTATTTGTTCTGTATCTTTTGTACCTAAAATATACAACAAATTTTTCACGATTTCAACGAATTTAAAAACAGGTTCTGTGCTGATTTGAGGCTGTTTTTA
>DBWK01000025.1 GCA_002308875.1 Treponema sp. UBA1240 | reverse complement strand
GCTGTTCTTTTCCAAACGTTTTTTATAAAATTTTTGTGGAAATTTCAAGAAAACCATTTAATAATATATATTGGTGATTATTTATGAAAAGACAAAAATCCGTCACACTTTTTATTGAAATTGTACTGGCACTCGGTATTATCGTTTATACCATAATACTTGATGCTATCGTTTTTAACCGGCTTGATAATGGTCTAAAATCATACTTTACAAGTGAGATAAAGGAACAGTCGGCTTCGTTTACAGCAGAATTCACAGAAGAACTCGGTAATATTGCTAATTCTGTCCTCAATTCCAAAAACACTTATGAATCCATGCAAAAAAACGGAATCAACCAAAAAGAAATTTCAGACATCGTATGTACCAATTTGATAACATCAGGTGCAGACGAGGTAGCGGTCTTTAACACCAGCGAACAAATAATTTCCTCAATTCAATATAACACGTCCTTTGGCAGAACTTTTGTTCAGACCGCAGCCAACGGCTCGCAAATTTCCGATTTTGTGATAGAAAACGGAGCTGTTTTTGCCATTGCCGCAGAACCGGTAAAAAACAACGCAGCTGTTGTGGGTGTTGTAATTGCCAAAAAGAATATTTCCGTTCAAAAAACAGTAGACAAAATAAAAGTCGCGACAAATTCCGAAGCAACAATATTCGACGAATACACGCGGCATGTAACGACAATTGCCGGAATGCAGGGAACAACTCTCGCAAATCCCGAAATAATAGACAGGGTAAAAAAAGAAGGCAAGGCGATTTCCGTCATAAACAAGATAGGAGCAAAAGATTCCATCTCATGTTATTTTCCTCTTTTTAACAAAAGCGGATCCTTTTTAACCACGTTGTACCTCGGTAAACCACTTACGGTAGTTGAACTTGTTTCGACAGCAATATTCCAGCCGCTTGTTCTCGTTTCTGTCCTCTGTATGATAGGCGTGCTCATTCTTTTTATTATTCTTATCGCACGAAAAATATCTCGCCCGCTTTCACTTATAAATGCTGCCGTTACCAACCTTTCTTCAGGAGATGCAGACCTCACATACCGGCTTCCTGAATACGGCAACGATGAGTTTACCCAGGTCACGCGCGGCGTAAACAAATTCATCGGTATTTTGCAGACAACTATTACAAAGGTTCAGGAAATAGCAAATGAGGTTCTTAATGGCAGTTCCCAAATCAGCAGTTCAAGCCAGTCAATCTCAGCAGGAGCCTCGGAACAGGCTGTCACTATGGAACAAATATCCGCCAACATAGAACAGATTGCAGCCAATATAAGTCAGACATCCGCAAATGCAGAAAAAACACGTTCAATTGCAGTCTCGACCTGTGCTGAAAGTAAGGACGGAAACACCGCTGTTACTTCTGCTGTTGATGCTGTCGAAAAGATTACATCAAAAATAGCGATTATTCAGGAAATTACAAATCAGACAAATCTACTTTCACTCAATGCGGCTATAGAAGCTGCCCGCGCAGGCGAAGCCGGAAGAGGTTTTGCAGTCGTAGCGAACGAAGTACGCAAACTTGCAGACCGTACAAAGGAAGCTGCTTCTGACATAATCGAACTTTCCAATCAAACTATCACTGCAACAGACAATGCACATGAAAAAATCCAGCATGTTGTACCCGAAATCGAAAAAACAACTGGTCTTATTGAAGAAATCTCTGATGCCTGCCACGACCAGACAGAGAACGCATCCCAGATAAGCCAGGCTATATTCCAGCTTGATTCGGTTGTACAGCAGAATGCTTCTGCCTCGGAAGAACTTGCCGCAATGGCGGAAGAATTTACTTCAAGTGCGCATGAGCTTGTTTCGGTGGTAAGTATTTTCAAAGTTTCGGACTCTGAAGTGCCTGTCAGCAAAAAGAAGCCCCTGGCGATAGAAGCCGACAACCAGGAAGACTAATCCGGCCCAAAACAGCAAAACGGATACCCGCCGCATACACAATTTGTTTTACAAATAAATAGTTTTGTGTGCTATAATATATTTGGTGAGGTGATTTTCGTTCAAGGAGTATGGTGCATGAGAAAACGCAGGTTATTACCAACCATTGCAAAAAATATAGATAAAACCTTAAGCGGTCTTTACTATAACAAGCAAGCCCCTGCATGGACTTTTGTGTTTCTTCTCTGTCTATATGCTCTTACTCTGTTTTTTCTTATGACAATCACAAAAAGTCAGAGTACCATATCCATATTTGGAACTCCAGTCCATGTTAATACTTTTGCAGGCGTTTTTTCGTCCTTGGCAAATATTTGTGTAATTCTTTTAGTAGTTTTCTGCAGAAAACGCGGCTTCATAACCGCCTTGCTGATACTCATATGCCAGTTTCCGATTCTTGGGGTGCAGTTGTTTAAACTTCACCGCACTGCTACTATTCCCGGCGCTTTTACAAATCTATTTACCATAATGGCGTGCGGTATTATCTACGTTAATAAAACAATGGTCGAAAAATACCAGAAAAACAGTCATTATCAGGCTATAACAGATTCACTTACCGGATTGCCCAACCGTTTTGCCTGTACAGAACTTATGGAAAGCTTTATAAAAAGCGGAGTAAATTTTGTTCTGGTATCGATTGACCTTAACAATTTTAAGAACATAAACGATATTATGGGACACGAAATTGGCAATAAAGTTCTTTCCGAGATTGCATACCGCTGGAGAGTTCTTGCTGATGCAAGAAAAACCAAAACAGTTGATTTTGTCGCAAGGCTCGGTGGAGATGAGTTTGCCCTTGTAATCATGGGTTATAACAGCCCCGCGGATGTTGCCGATACAATCAAATCCTACAAGAAAAAGCTGGAAGAAACAATCACAATCGATAACTGTGATTACTTTATGACCGCTTGTTTCGGTTGCGCGGAATTTCCGGACGACGCACAGGACACTACTTCGTTGTTTTCATGCGCTGATGCCGCCCTGCACGAAATTAAGCGCCTGAACAGCAGTAATTGTATTCTCCGCTTTTCGAACAATCTTTTAAAAACTGAACAAAACCTTGAAATAGAACGAAAGCTCCGTACCGCTTTGGACAGCGATTCTATTCTGTTTTTTTTACAGCCGCAGTATGATGCATCACACAAACTGCTCGGATTTGAAGCTCTTGCCCGAATAAAAGACACGGACGATTCTTTTATGCGGCCTGACGAGTTTATTCCGGTTGCCGAAAAAACCGGTCTGATTGACCGCGTTGATATTGATGTTTTTAGAAAAGCGGCCTGTTTTCTTGGCGAAATTCTCAAAAAAACCGATACAAACATCACCATAAGTACAAATATTTCCGTACGGCATTTGATGAAGAACAACTTTATTGATGAAATAAAGGATGTTCTCAGCACAAGCGGAGTTCCTGCCGATCGTTTTGAAATAGAAATAACCGAATCAATTATGATTGATTCCGCCGAAAAAGCATTGCAACGCATCAACGACGTAAAAAAACTGGGAATAAAAGTTGCAATAGATGATTTTGGCACAGGTTTTTCTTCCCTGAGTTACCTGAACAAATTCCCAGCCGATTCTCTGAAAATCGATAAATCTTTTATCGACGTAATGAATTCAAACGATTCCACAAAACAGTATGTGGCGGCTATCATTTCAATCGGGCATACGCTGAATTTGAAGGTTATTTCCGAAGGCGTTGAAATACTGGAACAGCTTGAAACACTCAAAAACATTGGCTGTGACTGTATTCAGGGATTCCTTTGGGGACGTCCGATGCCACCGGAAGAAGCCGCAAAACTGATTTAACGCTTTATCGCATGCAAATAGACCAGCTTTTTGAATTTGTTTATGTTCTCATCGAAAAAAAACAAGTAACCGCAAAAGAAATGGCTGAACGGTTTGGTGTTTCCACACGGACAATTTACCGCTGGATGGACGCACTTGCCGTTTCCGGCGTTCCGGTTTATGCACTCAAAGGTCGTGGCGGCGGAATTGCAATCTCCGAACAGTACGCAATGGACAAAACTGTTCTTTCGGAAGAAGAACGACTTGCAATTGTTTCCAGCGTAAAGGCGCTGAATGTGTTGAATGCGAATTCCGCAACGCAAACAAATTCAGGCACAAAAGCGGCTGAAAAGCTTTCTAACCTTGTTACCACCAACACTGACTGGCTGAAAGTGGATTTTGCGCCATGGAGCCCCGAAGGCAGCGGCGTTCGCGAGCTTTTTGGAATGTTACGCGATTCAATCCTTAAAAAGCAGCAGGTTTCATTCGACTACTTTACGGGCGACGGCAGAACAGAACACCGCACTGTGCATCCGTGGATGCTTGTGTACCGTGGTCAAGCTTGGTATTTGTATGGCTGGTGTACCGTACGAAATGCTGAGCGGTTTTTCAAATTGAGCCGCATGGTGAATGTGGAACAAACCAAACGCCCTGCAACCGTTACAATACAAGACGCAAAAAACGACAGCCCCCCTGTTGCAGCAAACACCGCGTCTCTCATAACAATAAACGCCACAGTTTCCGCCGCAAAAGCAGGATTTCTCTTGGATACATTCTTCTGCACCCAAACACAAGTGCACCAAGATGGCAGCCTTACCGCCACATTCACAGCCCCCGATACCGACTGGCTCATCTCTATGCTTTTGAGCTTTGGTCCTGAATTAAAAATCATTTCACCGGAAAAGGTGAAAAAACAAGTGGCACTTTTGGCGGAAAAAACCGCTGAGCTCTATGAGAATTCATAGCCGATGAAGAGCGCCTTCAAATCGGCCTTGCCTGTAATACCGAGTATATTATAAATGTGCGAAAGGTCTTTCTTGATGGCGCTTTCGCTTACATTGTGGTTGATTGCGAGCGCCTTAATCGTGGTGTTGTTTAGCACAATCTCTTTGATGCAGTCTTTCTGGCGGTCAGAAAACTTGTAGTCGTCAAGGTTTGGCGAAACTGAATCTTTGCGGCTGTAGGCATGACGGAACAAAATGTTTATGCAGCCAATCATACAGAGCGAAAAAAGCACGATTCCGACATATTCAAAAAAAGTCTTTGCACCATAAGGCACCACGAGAATCAGTTTTGCAATTTCAAGTGCAACATAAAGAATAAGCTTTTTTCTTGAAACAAGCTTGTTTTCAAGTAACATCAGCACAAAAAGAATGGAAGTTAAAAAAAGGGCCGTGTAAATTCTACCGGTATAAAGATTTGAGAAAATCAGAATCTCAAGCGCAGCATAATAAAAATAGTGATTTATATAGAAGAAAAATGTTAAAACGCAAAGCACAACCGCCGCGCCCTGCGAAGCATAAGAAACAGTCTTAGAAAAAGGCATAAGGCTCTGCTCATACGAAAAATCAGTAAAAATATTGAGGAGCAGCATTATAAGCAGATAAACCAA
>DBWK01000002.1 GCA_002308875.1 Treponema sp. UBA1240 | reverse complement strand
ACCTTGCCAAGGTTGATGTCGCGGGTCCGATTCCCGTTTCCCGCTCGAAGCGAAAAGCGATTCGGAGTAATCTGAATCGCTTTTTTTTCATTATAATCAAAATCATGTTAGTAAAATTAGTATGATTTTACTAACACTCCGATTAATATATTCTTTATACAAGGAAATCCTAGAGTGAATTTAACAAAAGAAATTAAAGACCTTGAAGATTCAGCAGTTGAACTTACAATCACAATCCCTAAAAAAGAAGTTTCCAACGGTTATCAGGAACTTTTGGCAAAATATGCAAAATCAGCACAGATTCCTGGTTTTAGAAAAGGACACGTACCTGTTGCTGTATTGGAACGCAAATTTGGTGAATCAATAAAAACCGAAGCAGCAGCGGATTTGATTGAAAAATCACTTGAAGAAACATTTAAAAAGGACGATGTAAAACAGCCGCTTCCTTATGTTCAGCCGCAGCTTGATAAAATGCCTGAAGTTATCATCGGCAAAGATTTAAAATTCACCGTTAAATATGACGTTATGCCGCAGGTTACCGTACAGGATTTTTCAGGAATTACCGTAGCAGTACCACAGGTTTCAGTTGGTGATGCGGAAATTCAGGAAGAACTTAAAGCCGTTCAGGAACGTAACGCACTTGTTATTGACCGCAAAGATGACGATGCCGCAGAAAAAGACAACATCGCCACAATTGATTACTGCGAACTTACAGATGATGGTTCCGTAATCGACGGCACAAAGCGCGAAGACTTTGTTTTTACAATTGGTTCCGGTGAAAACATTTTTGAACTTGATGATGATATCATCGGTATGAAAAAAGGCGAAACAAAAGACGTAACAAAAAAATACAAGAAAACACATAAAAATGCGGAACTTGCAGGAACAACAAAAAAAATCAGAGTTACACTTAAAGCACTTAAAATCCGCAATCTGCCCGAACTAGATGATGAGCTTGCACAGGACGTAAATGAAAAGTTCAAGACACTGGACGATTTAAAAGCAGATATTAAACGCAACCTTGAGTCAGCACTTGAAAATAAACTCAAGGAAATAAAATCGAACTCACTGGTAGAACAGCTTGTAGAAAAGAATCCTATCACTCTACCAAAATCAATGATTGACATTGAGCTTGAATCACGCTGGAGAATGATGGCACACCAATTCCAAACAACACCGGAACAGCTTGAAAAACTGTTCGGTTCTTCAGGCAAAACAAAACCTGAAATCATAAAGGAATGGGAACCTGATGCAGTAAAGGGACTTAAAGCAAGACTTATAGTAGACCACCTCCTCAAGGAAAACAATATTACAGTTACACCTGAAGACGTTGAAGCCGAATACAAAACAATGGCTGAAAAAGCAGGAATAACTGTTGACGAAGTTAAAAAGCACTATGAAGACCCGCGCAACAAAGAGTATCTCATTGATGATATGAAAGAACAGAAATTGTATGCGGATCTGTTTGGAAAAATCAAACTGACAAAAGGCGAAAAGAAATCTTTCTCAGATTTGTTTAAAAACCAGGCTTAGGAATGAACGAACAGATGAGCAACTTTTTACCATATGTAATAGAAAAAACCGGTAACGGAGAACACTGGTCTGATATATTTTCCAGACTTCTCAAAGACCGCATAATTTTTATTGACGGTGAAATAAACGATACAACCGCTGACATTGTTGTTGCGCAGATACTTTATCTTGAATCAGAAAACCCTGAAAAAGAAATAAGCATTTACATCAACAGTCCCGGAGGCTCAGTAACGGCAGGTCTTGCAATATACGATACAATGCAGTACGTACGCTGTCCGATTCAGACAATCTGTATGGGACAGGCGGCAAGTATGGGTGCGGTTCTCCTTGCAGGCGGCTCAAAAGGCAAACGCTTTGCCCTTCCCTCTTCGCGAATAATGATACATCAGCCATGGGGCGGTGCAGAAGGACAGGCTGTTGACATTTCAATACAGGCAAAGGAAATCGGACGACTTAAAAAACTTACAATAGAGTTTTTTGCCGAAAACACCGGTAATTCTTACGATAAAATCGCAAACGACATGGAACGTGATTTTTTCATGTCAGCAGAAGAAGCAAAGGAATATGGTATTATTGACCAAATAATGCCAAGGAGAAAAAATGGCTCGAACTGACAAAAATCAAATCTGTTCCTTTTGCGGCAAGCCGGCTTCACCAAAACGAAAGCTGATTGCAGGACCGGACGGTATATATATTTGCGATCAATGTGTTGCGGTTTGTCAGGCAATCATAAATGATGACCAAAAACAAATTGAGCCAATAGAGCTTGATGATATTCCTACTCCTAAAGAATTCAAGGAATTTTTGGATACATACGTAATCGGTCAGGATCAGGCAAAAAAAACACTGGCGGTCGCTGTTTACAACCACTACAAGAGAATGTCACTGCCGGCACAAAAAAAAGACGATGTAACAATTGAAAAATCCAACATACTTCTAATAGGTCCTACAGGTTCCGGCAAAACACTTTTGGCAAAAACACTGGCGGAGCGTTTGCAGGTTCCGTTTGCAATAGCCGATGCTACAACACTTACTGAAGCCGGCTACGTAGGTGAAGATGTAGAAAATGTTCTTCTCAAACTTATAAACGCGGCTGACGGAAACATTGCCGCCGCCGAACGCGGAATAATTTTTATTGACGAAATTGACAAAATTTCCCGCAAATCCGAAAACACATCCATAACACGGGATGTTTCCGGTGAAGGTGTTCAGCAGGCTCTTCTTAAAATCATAGAAGGTACTGTTGCTAGTGTTCCTCCACAGGGAGGCAGAAAACATCCGAATCAGGAAATGCTCGAAATTGATACATCAAACATACTTTTTATCTGCGGCGGCGCGTTCGTAGATTTGGACAAGATTATAGAAACCCGTATTTCAGAACACACAATGGGTTTCGGCGCAAACATAAACAAACGCACAGATGAAGACCGTATGAAGCTTTTAGCTCAGGTTATTCCGGACGATCTTGTAAAATTCGGACTTATTCCCGAATTAATCGGCCGTATGCCTATAACAGTCGGTTTGAACGAACTCACACGTGATGATTTAAAGCGCATTTTAACAGAGCCTAAGAACGCGATTATAAAGCAGTTTGAAGCCTCATTCTCCATTGACGATGTAAAACTTGAATTCACTGAAGACGCTATAACAGCTATTGCGGATATGGCAATAACGCAAAAAACAGGAGCCAGAGGACTCCGTTCAATTGTTGAAAAACTTCTGCTTGATTCAATGTTTGATGCACCGTCAATAAAGGGACAAAAAGAGATTACTATCACGGCTGACATTGTAAATCAAAAGTCCAAGCCGGAAATTATAAAAGCAGTATCTCAAAAAACCGCTTAAAGCATCAGGAACAAACCTTAACCCAGCACCTTTTTTACAACAGCCGTAAGTTTTTCTGACGTAAACGGCTTTACAATCCAGCCGGTTGCACCCGCAATTTTTCCTTCCTGCATTTTAGAAGACTGGTTTTCTGTAGTCAGCGCAATAATCGGAACAAATTTGTATTCGTCCATATCGCGCAAAGCTTTTATAAAATCAATACCCCCCATATTAGGCATATTTATATCGGTAATAATCAGATTACAAAGAGCAACTGAGGCCTTTGCAAGCCCATCCCGTCCATCTTCAGCTTCAACAACCTCGTAACCCTGTTCAGATAAAACGAATGAAACGCTTTTCCTTATTGATACAGAATCGTCTACAATCAAAATTCGTTTGCCCATAAAACGCCCTCCATTTACCTTAATAATAAGTATATCACATTTTTAAGAAAAACGCTTGTTTATTTTAGTTTTTTCAAAATTGTTCCTGCTATTTCTTCCAAAGGAACAATTTCATCAACGCCGCCCAGTTTAATGGCCTCCTTCGGCATCCCAAACACAACGCAGCTTTTTTCGTCCTGCGCAATCGTAAAAGCGCCGTTTCTGTGCATTTCCAGCATTCCGTCCGCACCGTCATCACCCATACCGGTCATTATAACACCTATTGCGTTTTTTCCGGCATACCTTGCAGCCGAACGGAAAAGCACATTAACTGACGGTCTGTGCCGCGAAACAAGAGGTCCGTCTTTAACCTCCACATAATACCTGGTGCCGTCGCGCTTGAGCATCATATGTTTATTACCCGGCGCAATAAGTACATGCCCCGGAAGCACAGGATCATTATCTTTTGCTTCGGAAACACTTACCGTGCATAAAAAATCCAGCCTCTCTGCAAAGGATTTTGTGAATTTTTCGGGCATATGCTGAACAATAACAACACCCGGAAAATTTTCAGGCAGCATTTGCAAAAAAACACGCAGTGCTTCCGTTCCACCCGTACTTGCTCCGACAACACAAACTCTTTCACTTATTCCGCCGGACAGCATTACATCCGTTTTTTCAAGCGGAACAGGATTTTTTACGCCAACTTTAGAATTGTTCCCTGCAAAATAAGCCGCGCGTATTGCATCACATATTCTTATTCGGGATTCTTCCAAAAAGCGTTTTGTTCCAACCGCCGGTTTTTCTATAAGTTCTGCAACTCCATATTCCATTGCGTTCAGAGGATTCAATCCGGAACTTTCAGTAGCAGCGGAACATATTACAACAGGAATATTGTAAGAACCCTTAAGCTGCTTTAAAAATGTAAGCCCGTCCATACGGGGCATTTCCAAATCAAGCACAATAACGTCAGGAAAAACAATCTCCAGTTTTTTAAGGGCTATCAGCGGATCTGCGGCAACTGCAACAACAATCATCTCTTTTTCTTCAGACAGGATGTTTGAAAGCGTTTCCCTTACCACGGCGGAATCATCAACAATCATAACTTTTATCATATCAATCCGCCTTTAAAACCCGTTTGTAAACCGCAGGCGCGCAGCTTTTAAGCGGCAAATTCATCGAAAGAATCGTTTCCGAGTGACCAAGAAACAAATAACCGTCAGGAGTAAGATAGCGCAAAAACTTGCGTATCACGTTTTCCTGCGTTTCTTTGTTAAAATATATTAGCACGTTGCGGCAAAAGATAACGTCGTACACTTCACTCATGGAAAAATCACCGTCCATAAAATTAAGACGCTTGAAATTTACATGACTGCGGATATTTTCCTTTACCATAACAAGTTTTTTTTCAGTGTTTTTCATAAAGTACTTTTTTTTGAGCCCCAAATCCAGATGCGCTACAGATTCGAGCGAATAAACGGCATGACAAGCTTTGTCCAGTACCTTTGTAGAAATATCCGTTCCGGTAATTTTGTAGCCGGTGATTTTTCCGGGGTTTTTAGAGCAAAATTCTTCCATAACCATAGAAATGGTATACGGTTCTTCACCGCTTGAACAACCCGCTGACCATATTTTTACATTGTTTTTGTGCCGCGAAACAAATTCCGGCAGAACAACCTGTTCCAAAAATCTGAAATGGTCTGTTTCCCTGAAAAAATCCGTCTTGTTTGTTGTTATTGCATTAATCATCATAACAAGCTCATCATCCGAGTTTTCGCTGTTAAAAACATAGTCGATGTACTGCTTGTAATCCGTAAAATTCAGTTTTTTAAGACGGTGAAAAAGCCGCGACTGAATCATTACTTTTTTTGACGGAGATATTTTTATACCGATATTCTTTTCTATGTAGTCTGAGATAATTTTGAATTCTTTGTCAGAAATTTCTTTGAAACCCTGAGGCTCATTGTTCGGCATAGACGGATTATCCCACCGCCGTTTGCTGCATTGCCGTAAGGCTGTCGGATTCGCGCAGAACATCTGAAAGCTTGAACACGTCGATTATAAGCGCAACCGAGCCGTCGCCAAGAATGGTTGCACCGGAAATGCCTGTAACATTCCGGTAAAGCTTTCCTAGCGGTTTTATTACCGTCTGATAATTGCCTATAACCTTATCTACAACCAAACCAAGCCTTGAATCCTGATCATTTACAATGACAACCTGCTCAGAAGCGGGAAGTTCCGCATCAATTTCAAAGAAATTACGCAAGTCAATGTACGGAACCACCTCGTTGCGTATGTTGATTGAACCTGAGATTTTACCGAATATTTTGCGTTCAAAGCCCAAGCATTCCACAACATTGGAAAGCGGTATAATAAAATACGAATCCGCTATTTGTACGAGTATTCCTTCAATAATCGCCAGAGTAAGCGGCAGCTTGAGTATGAATTTGGTACCCTTGCCCTCTTCGGTAACGGTTGATACAGTACCACCCAAAGCCATAATATCCTTTTTTACAACGTCCATACCTACACCGCGGC
The DNA here is from genome assembly GCA_002308875.1 of Treponema sp. UBA1240. Lineage (GTDB taxonomy): Bacteria > Spirochaetota > Spirochaetia > Treponematales > Treponemataceae > UBA1240. The sequence continues at coordinate 5,512 of DBWK01000002.1, read as the reverse complement.
CTGAAACGGAAGTAACCTGACTTGCAGTAGAAAAACCGGGCATAAAAATCAAATCATAAATCTCTGAATCAGAAAGATCATCTTCCGGCGCTATAAGTTTTTTTTCAACCGCCTTCTGCTTTATAACTCTTTTGTTAAGCCCTGCACCGTCATCTTCTATTGTGATAATTACAAACGCGCCGGCATGCTGAGCCCTTAGCGTTACTTTGCCAACAGGGTCTTTGCCGCGCTTTTTTCTTTCATCAGGCATTTCAATGCCGTGATCAACTGAATTTCTTATAAGATGCACAAGCGGATCATTCAGCTTTTCTATAACAGTCTTGTCAAGCTCGGTTTCAGCACCTTCAGTAATAAGTTCAATGTCTTTGTTCAGATTTCCGGCAAGGTCACGCACAAGCCGTCTGAAACGTGAAAAAATCGTGCCGATTGGCAGCATACGCATATCCATGGCAGTATCACGCAGTTCTATAATAAGCCGCTCGCCCTGCTCGCCCAGCGTCGAAAGCACATTGTTCTGAATTGACTGCGAAAGCTGCCCCAAACGAGCGTTAAACGTTACCAACTCGCCGACAAGGTCAATCAGTTTGTCAAGTTTTTCGGAATTAACCTTAATTGTTTGTGTTACAGTTTCCTGCTGCTTCTTTTCCTGCAGAACCTTAACATGCTGCTGTTCCGAAAGAGCCGCTTCCAAAGCTTCCTTTGAAATAACCTTTGCATCCGTAAGAACTTGTCCGATTGTTTTTTGCGTACCAAGAGCTGCGGCAATTGCTTCTTCGGTGGTTTCGTTTTTTTCAACAAGAATTTCACCAAGCTTTTTGGGCTGGTCTTCAATAAGGTCATCTATTTGGAATACACAGTTGTATTCAACCCTGCTATCACTGTCAATAAAAATAAAAACATCTTTCAGCTCGTCAATGCTTGCCTTTGTTGTTATGATAATCTGCCATGAAAGATAACACGTGTGCGGATCCATCTTGTTCAGTGGCGGAATTTTTGACAGAAACGGAGTTACGGTACAGGTTCCAAGCGAACGCAGCTCCTCAAGAAGTCCGAGCGGTCTTGTTCCATTTTTGAATATATCCTTTGACGGTTCAAAACGGATACGCCAAATGGCTTCGGTCATATCTTTGTTCGGTTCAGCGTTCTCCGCGGCGGATTCTTCCTGTTTGGAAGACTGACCGGGTGTAAGCAGTTCCTTGAATGAATTTACAAGAGTCTGCGCTTCTGACGGAAGTTCGGTTTTGTCTTCGTTATCAAGCATCTGCCGGATCTGATCCCTTGCGCGCAATGTTAGAGTTATAAGCTTGGAAGTAACCGGCAGTCTGTTGTTACGTACTTCGTCAAAAACAGTTTCTATATCGTGCGTAAAACTGGAAATTGCGTCAAACCCGAACATGCCGGAAGAACCTTTAATGGTGTGCATACTGCGGAAAACTGCGGAAATTGTTTCCGAATCCGACGGGTTGTTTTCCAGTTCAAGGAGAAGATCTTCCAGTTTATCAAGCAGATCGTTGGCTTCGTCGAGAAAAATTTCAGTCATTTTGTCCGTCATGTTGCCACCCCGATTTTATGCATAAACTGCTGCAGAACCGCTTCATCGCTAAGGTCAGGACTATCGGTCAAGCCGGAAATAAACATCTTTCGTCGTACAAGATTTTTAACTGAACCTTCAAAAACAACTTGCTTTTTTTCCTTTTTTGCCTGAATACAGGTTGCGCACAGAATTTGAAGAATTGACGCGTCCATATCTTCCAAAGCGGACATATTTATATGGATAGAATTGTATTCCTGCAGCAAAAGCAGAAATTTTTCCTTTAAATCGGCCGCGTCACTTATCGAAAGATCACCTGTAAGCTTTATAGTTGTTTTGTCAGATTCCATGTATATAGTTTATATGTCAACTGTCAGTTTTTGCAAGTTTTTTTTTAATCCCAGCTCAAAGTTCCGTCGGACGTGAGCGGTATTTTTTCGCCGAGATAGCGCGGTTTGCTCTTAAAAACTACATCACCGAACGCTTTTATGTCGGCAAAAATCTCACGGCTGTACCAGCTGTAGCGGGAAGCATTGGAATAAGCATCTTCAGGCAGAGCAAGAACAACCGCATCAATTCCGAGACTATGCGCTATAAAAGCAGCTCTCGGTGCATGGAACTTTTGAGTGATTATAACAAGAGAATCGGCACAGAAAATGTCGCGTGCACGGTAAATACTGTCATAGGTATCAAAACCGGCATGATCCAAAAAAAGCTCCTGAGGCGTAATAACGGTACTGTTACGTAATACGTAGTCTTTCATACTGTTTACTTCGTCGTAGTTAGTTCTGCCATGGTCGCCGGAAAGCAGAAGAACCTGAACCTTGTTGTTTTCCTGCAGAACAATGCCGGCATCCACGCGATCTTTTAATACAGGCGAAAGCCTTTCGCCGTAAGTTTTTGCACCCAAAATAAGCGCTGCCTGCTTTTGCGGAAGTTGTTCCAAAGAATTATAAATGTATTTTTTTGCGGAACATTTTATGCAAATATTCACAACAATTACAAAAACAAGAAAAACTGCGCAAATACTTATTCCCGCAATGCAAACTACCTTTAAGAAACGAGCAGGCTTTCCAGAAGAAAAATCGCTTTCTTCCGTAATTTTGAACGGATTTTCAAAACGCTGCAAAATGCAGTATATAAAATACCCCGCGCCGTACCCGACCGCATTCAGTATAAAATCGTCAATATCAAATGCACCGCGTCTTAAAATAAGCTGCAAAGATTCAACCGCAAACACAAACAAAAATGTAAGTAAAACAGGATACAGCTTTTTTTTATGAAACAAAAACGGCAGACAAAGCCCGAACGGAATAAAAACAATTATATTTCCCAAAAGATTTATAATGCGGCTGGAATGACTCACCCGGCTTGCCGCCAAAAATCTTTTCATTGTGGCAAACGGAATAAAATTAAAGTGATAAGTAGAAAGCACCTGTCTGTTAAAGCCAAAAAGCATCCAGTAAAACAAAAGAGCCGAATATATTAGTAATGCAATAATGAGAATATAATAGAGCTTTTTTTTCATTAGTTATCTTTCACCAAATAATATAATCAGTTTAAGATAAAAAACTATTCCGCGTGATATTCTATCAGTGTTTTTACAGGCAGCGGGTCAAGAACTTTGCTGTAGTTAAGGAAAGGCAGACCGACTACGCCAAAAAAGCCGCAAACTTGAGCACCACCCTGTTCAAGCACATTCTGGGCAGCCTGCAAAGTTCCGCCGGTTGCAATCAAATCATCAACAATAAGCACTTTTTCGCCCTGCTTAACGTCGTCTTTGTGCACTTCAATTTCGGCAAAGCCGTATTCAAGCGAATACTTGCACGAATATGTGGAACCCGGAAGTTTTCCCTTTTTGCGTACCAGAATAAGCGGAATTCCAAGCCGTTCGGCAAATGGTGCGGCAAAAACAAAACCGCGTGATTCAACCGCCGCAACAGCATCTATTTTTTCGCTTTTATAAAGCTTAACCATTGAATCAATACAATACTTAAAGGCTTTTGGATTTACCAGTATTCCGGTAATATCGTAAAAAAGGATTCCCGGTTTGGGAAAATCAGGAATTTTTCTAATAACGTCATCGAGTGAAATTTGTGTACTCATACAATTATTCTATTACTTAAAGGATTGTATGTCAATTTTAAAACAGTAAACAGATTGTACATTTTATCAAAATCCATTATTCTTTTACTACCACAAAGACAGTTCGCAGTCCTTCCTGTCTATAAACAAAACCAGGTCAATTCTTATTTTTCAGAGGTCATTTAATATGAATGAACTTTTACTGGCACTAACGCTGTTGGTGTCTTTCGGAGGAACCCTGCTTTTCCTCAAAGTTTTCGGCAAGGGCGGACTTTTTGCCTGGATAGGCATCTGCACCGTTTTTGCAAACATCGAAGTTACAATCGTAGTGCGTGCGTTCGGAATGGATCAGACGCTCGGCAACACGCTTTTTGCCGCCACGTTCCTTGCCACCGACATCTTAAGTGAAATTTACGGCAAAAAAGAAGCCTCCAAAGGCGTTCTTGCGGGTATCTTTACAAGCTTCACATTTATCCTGCTTTCATTTTTCTGGGTTCACTACATGCCCGCCGAAAGCGACTGGGCAAGCGGTTTTGTACGAGGTCTTTTTACAAACACGCCCCGCATGCTGCTCTCAAGCCTCATTGCCTACGCAATTTCAGAGTCAATAGACGTTTTTCTTTATCACGCATGGTGGAATCTTACCGAAAAAAAGACCGGCAGCCGCACTAAGATGCTGTGGTTCCGCAACAACTTTTCCACGCTTATCTCGCAGTTTGTAAACATAGTAATTTTCAACTTCGGCGCATTTTTGGGCATTTACTCGTTCAAGGAACTGGTCGCAATCACATGGGCGTGCTATGTTATTTATATCATTACGAGCCTTTTGGACACACCGTTTGTTTACATTGCCCGCAAAATTGCGCGGGACGAGTATATCTATAATACTTACACAGCCAGCTGACTTTTATCTGGATGCAGATACGCCTCTTGTTTTTATGCACGGCTATACAAATGCTCTTGAAGGAGATGTCTGCATAAATTATACGGGTGCCGAGTTTTATTCCAAAGATGATTATCAAAAAACTAAAGAATCAAACCTCTTTACAAACGCAATGCACTGTAACCTTATGTTTGACGACGGCAGGCCTATGGAACCACGCCTGCCGAAGGGTATAACCGGTTAGCTTGCAGAAGCACTCAAAGTTTAGCTCTTTACAAGGCTTCGTTAATCTTTTTTGTCTGTTTTTTGAAGTAGAGCATAAAACCTGCCCACATAATCACATAAATCACAATGAAAATTGCAAACCAGATTATTGTGCTTCTGACGGAGTGAGGGAACCAGCCGCAGAGAAAGCCTGCAATATACATCACAACAGAAGTGATCACAAAATGCAAGACGGTTTGTGCGACAATACTCCAGCTGTCAATTTCGAAAATTAGTGTAGTAGTTGCAAAACTTATTCCAATTATTCCTGTAAGAAAATACTGGATTATTACAGCCGTCATCTGCGAGCTTGAATGCTGCAAAAGATAAGCCGAAACCGGATGAAAGTTTCCATTACCGCCGACAAGTGATTCCAGAATCAAAATTGTCTGGCCAATAAAAATTCCATATACAAAACCCATAATTGCTCTTTTGAAAAATTCTTTCATAATAAATCTCCTTCATTAGCGATGCTTCAAATTCAGAAGTTCGCTTTTGATTTTATTCATATATCTTCTTGAAACTATTGCAGCTTTTCCATTGGTAAAATTAACCCGGACAATGCCAGTAAGCGACATATCGAGCTTTGTTACCTTTGAAAAGTTTACAATATCCGTATTCGAAATCCTTATGAAATCTGTCCAGCCGCATTTTTCTGCAAGCTCTTCAAACTCATAAAGACGCAGCTTCAAAAGCAGATTTTCTTTTTCAGTTTCCAGATAAACTTTTTTGTCCATGCTGTAGATTCT
>DBWK01000090.1:5561-11104 GCA_002308875.1 Treponema sp. UBA1240 | reverse complement strand
CAAAAGCAAAAACAATAGAAAAATATCTTGGAACAGGTTTTACCGTAAAGGCTTCGATGGGACATCTCATAGACCTGCCAAAGTCACGCATAGCTGTTAATGTGGAAAACAATTTTCAGCCGGAATATATTACGGTACGGGGAAGAGCAGGTTTGCTCAAAGAGCTGCAGAAAGAAGCAAAGAAAAATGATGAAGTGCTTCTTGCAAGTGATAATGACCGTGAGGGAGAAGCCATTGCCTGGCATCTGCGGAATGTGCTTTGCGAAAAAACAGCTGCGCCGATTAAGCGCATTGTTTTTAACGAAATAACACCGCAGGCAATAAAAGACGCTGTAAAAGCACCCGGCGAAATAGACGAAGCAAAAGTAAACGCGCAAAAGGCGCGCCGTGTTCTGGACAGGCTTGTTGGTTACAATCTCTCGCCTTTACTGTGGAAAAAGGTAAAGAACGGTCTTTCTGCAGGACGTGTTCAATCTGTTGCTCTTAAATTGATTTGCGACCGTGAAAAAGAAGTTGAAAACTTTATGCCCGAAGAATACTGGACGCTTGATGCGGATTTTATAAAAGGCAAAACAACGTTTACCGCGCAGCTTGTTCAGTACAAGGGCAAAAAGCCGGAGCTTAAAAACGAAAAATCAGTCAATGACATAATCGCGTTGATAAAAAACAGCGAATGTGACGTAGTTGACATAAAGAAAACAGAAAAAGAAGTAAAACCAAAACCTCCTTTTACAACCTCAAAGTTGCAGCAGGCTGCAGCAAACAGACTGGGTTTTACTTCAAAAAAGACAATGCAGGTTGCACAGCAGCTTTATGAAGGTATAAACATAGGTTCTTCCCGTGTAGGTTTGATAACTTACATGCGTACTGATTCAGTCCGTATTTCACCTGTTGCTATTGAGGATGTAAGAGCCTTTATCACCAAAAACTATCCGGAACAGCTTCCTTCCAAACCTATTGAATATGCAGTAGGCAAAAAAGCACAGGACGCGCATGAAGCAATCCGCCCCACTTATGTCAAATACACACCGGATTATGTTAAGGAATACCTTACCCGCGACCAGCTGCGCCTGTATTCAATCATTTGGGAACGCTTTGTTTCCAGTCAGATGACAAGTGCCAAAAAGTGCACAACAAGTGTTGATATACGTGCTGGTGATGCTCTGTTCCGTCTCTCGGCAACACAAACGCTTGAAAAAGGTTATCTTAAGGTTCTTAAAACACTTATTTCAAAAGACGAAAAAGACGATGTTCTGCCGTCACTCAAAACAGGTGAAAAAATAAAACCGCTCAAATTCTATCCTGAGCAGCACTTTACGCAGGGACCATCGCGTTATACTGACGCTTCTATAGTAAAAACGCTTGAAGAACGCGGAATAGGTCGTCCTTCAACCTATGCGCCGATTATTTCTGTTCTGCTTGAACGCTATTATGTTACAAGATCAAACAAACAGCTGATACCCACACAGCTTGGAAAGATTATTTGTGACATTCTGGTTGAATCTTTCCCGTCCGTAATAAACGAAAACTTTACCGCAGAAGTTGAAAATGAACTGGACGCTGTTGAAGAGTCAAAAGTTGAATGGACAAAGATGATTGGTGATTTTTACTTTCCGTTCAAAAAGCGTGTTGATGAGATTATGTCGACACTTGAAAGCTACAAAGGCATTATGGATGAAAAAACCGACCAGGTTTGTGAGCTCTGTGGTCGCCCGATGGTTAAAAAACTGGGAAAATTCGGTTCGTTCCTTGCGTGTTCCGGTTTTCCGGAATGCCGCAACACGCGTTCTATTCCGCTCGCAAAATGTCCGCGTCCGGGTTGCAACGGCGACATTGTAGCACGAAAAACCAAGGGCAAGGGAAAAGAATTTTACGGTTGTACAAACTATCCCAAGTGCGATTTTATTTCGCATTATAAGCCTATCAATGCAACTTGTCCAAAATGCGGACAGTTTTTGGTTGAAAAATACGTTAAAAAGCACGGCAGTATAAAATCGTGTATAAATCCCAACTGTGACTATCTGCATACTGTAGAAGATGAAGAAGGTCTTGAAAACGAGGAATAAATGGCTGGTTTGCTGAAGTTGACAGAAGAATTCCTCACCTATATGTACGGCGTAAAAGGCGTTTCTGTAAACACAGTAACGAGTTACCGCCATGATTTAAAGCTTTTATGCGATTACTTTGGTCAGGATGCGGATATAAACGCAATCACAACTTTGAATCTCCAGACTTGCATTGCTTCGCTTTCTTCACAAAAATATGAGGCTTCAAGTATAAACCGTTTTCTTGCGGCTGTAAGAAAATTCTTTGCATATTGTTACCGTTTGGAATACATTACTGCAAATCCCGCCCTTTCAATAAAAACACTTAAATTGCCCAAAAAAGTACCGCGTTTTCTTTTTCCTGCCGAGACTGATGAACTTTGTTCCCAGCCGGAAAAAAAGCCGCTTTTGTGGGAAAAACGAGATAAAGCACTTTTGGAATGCTTTTATTCAACAGGTTGTCGTGTAGGTGAGATGGCAACTTTAAAACTCAAGGACATTGCTCCGGATTATAAGTCCGCTGTTGTACTTGGAAAAGGCAGCAAGGAACGGCGTGTGTTTTTTGAAAAAGACGCTGTAAAAGCCGTATTGGAATATCTGCCGGAGCGTAATAAACGGATTCCTGCGGAAAGAAAAGTTGAAGAGCTTTTTATAAATCAGGCTGGAAAACCTCTTACCATAAGAGGAATCCGCTATATAGTCAGCCGGTATTCCGGTGTTGAAGGCACAAACCACCATATTTCGCCCCATGCTTTGCGTCATACATTTGCAACTGCAATGCTTTCGAACGGAGCTGATATAAGGGTGGTACAGGAAATGCTCGGACACGAAAGTATTTCTACAACGCAGCGCTATACGCATGTAACTACAGCACAGCTGATAAAAACATATAATCAGGCACACCCGCATGGTGGCACAAAATAAGGAACAAGAATGAGTAAACAGAGAATAAGAAGTACGACAGTAATAGCAGTTCGCAGAAACGGCAAAGTTGCAATGGCTGGTGACGGACAGGTAACAATGGGCGAAACAGTTATGAAAGGCAATGCCCGCAAAGTTCGCAGAATATATGACGGCAAGGTTTTAACAGGATTTGCCGGAGCAACAGCCGATGCTTTTAATCTGTTTGATAAATTTGAGGCAAAGCTTCAGGAATATAACGGAGATATAACAAGAGCCGCAGTTGAACTTGCAAAAATGTGGCGGACTGACAAGGCGCTGCGTAATCTGGAAGCGCTTCTTCTTGTTGCCAACAAGGAAAAAATCCTGCTCATCTCCGGTAACGGCGATGTTATTGAACCCGAAAGCGATGTTCTTGCAATCGGCTCAGGCGGAAACTACGCATACGCTGCCGCTCTCGCCTATATGGAATCATCGGAGCTGAGTGCACTTGAAATAGCCGAAAAAAGTCTTAAAATTGCCGGAAATATCTGTATTTATACAAACGGCCACATTACCGCGGAGGAACTGTAAATGAAATCAACAATGGAAGAACGCCTTGAAGAATTGACCCCGAAGGAAATAGTTGCCAGCCTTGATAAATACATAATTGGACAAAAAAAAGCAAAAAAAGCGGTAGCAATTGCTCTTCGCAACAGAACCCGCAGACTAAAGCTGCCTGATGATATCCGTGAAGAAATCGCTCCTAAAAATATTCTTATGATTGGTCCTACCGGTGTAGGAAAAACTGAAATTGCACGCCGTCTTGCAAAGCTTTGCGGTGCACCATATATAAAAGTTGAGGCTACCAAATACACCGAAGTTGGTTATGTTGGACGTGATGTAGAATCAATGGTACGCGATCTTATGGCGGTAGGCTATAACATGGTTAAATCCGAAATGCAGGAACAGATGAAAGTTTCAGTGCAGGAAAAAGTGGAAGAAGCCTTGCTTGACCTTTTGCTTCCCGGTAGTGGCAGCAAGCCAAAAACGGAACAAAAGCAGGGTTCTCTGTTTTCTCTTCCCGGTATTGCTGGTTCCGATTCATCTGTGGAAAATTCTGAGACATCTTCTGCGGATATGTCCGCAACGCGCGAAAAGTTCCGCAAGATGCTTCACGACGGTGTTCTTGAAGACCGTCAGGTTGAAGTAAGCGTAAACCGCAGGCAGAATCTGCCCACCATGGAAATTTTTGCCGGCGGCAACATAGAAGACATTGAAACAAGTATGGCAAGTATTACTAACATGCTGATGGGCGGGCGTTCAAAAAAGAAACTTGTTACTATAAAGGAAGCTCGCGAAATACTCACCGCTGAGCAACTGGACAAAGTCATTGACCCGGACAAGGTTTGCGACGAAGCTCGTTCCCGCGTTGAACAGATGGGAATAATATTTATAGACGAAATTGACAAGATAGCAGTTCGCGAGCGCAGCAGCGGACAGGATGTTTCCCGTGAGGGTGTTCAGCGCGACATTCTTCCGATTGTGGAAGGTTCAACAGTAAACACAAAATTCGGTGTTGTAGATACAACACATATTCTTTTCATTGCCGCCGGCGCATTCAGTGTTTCAAAGCCGAGCGATCTTATACCAGAGCTTCAGGGACGTTTTCCGCTGCGTGTTGAACTTGAATCACTCAATGCCGGAGATTTTAAACGCATTCTGGTTGAGCCGCACAATGCGCTTACAAAGCAGTACACAGAACTGCTTGCCACCGAAGGTGTAACATTAAAATTCAATGATGAAGCCGTTGAAAAAATGAGTGTTCTTGCTGAGGAAGTTAATTCACGAATGGAAAACATAGGAGCACGCCGGCTTCATACTATAATGGAAACACTGCTCGAGGACCTGTCTTTTGAAGCGGATGAACATAAAGGCGAAACGATAGAAATAACAAAAGAGTACGTTGATGAACGGCTTAAAGGAGTATTACAGGATCAGGATTTGTCAAAATACATACTGTAGTTGTAAAAAAACTTAAGTCTGTTTTTTGCTCACCGATAATTAGAGTAGGAAGGTCAAAAAAAATGAATAGTTTTACAAGAACTACAGATTTGTTACACAGAGCCATGGATGTCAGTACATTGCGCTATCAGGTAACGGCACAGAATCTTGCAAATTCGGAAGTTCCGAATTTTAAGAGAGTTGAAGTTAATTTTGAAAGCGAGCTTAAAAGAGCGCTGGATTCAGAAAAAACGGCAAAAGAAGCCTTTGTTATGAAAACAACAGATCCGCGCCACATTCAGTCTTCCGTACCGGTAGATTACCGTTCGGTACAGCCGCGCAGAGTACGTGATTATCTGACAACTGCAAAGGCAAACGGTAACAACGTTGACGCCGAAACAGAAGCAATGAACGTTCTTAAAACACAGCTGAACTATCAGCTTTTGACACAATTACAAAGTTTTGAGTTTTCACAGGTTAAATCTGTGTTAAAATAGGAGAATAAAAAATGGGTCTTTTTACCAGTATTAATATAGCGGCAACAGGAATGAGCGTTGAACGTCTTAGAACAGACGTTATTTCTGATAACATTGCAAACGCAACAACAACACGCAC
>DBWK01000090.1:2508-5460 GCA_002308875.1 Treponema sp. UBA1240 | reverse complement strand
GTTCGTGTAAGAGCTATCGAAAAAGACCTTGAAACCGAAGGCAAGCTTGTGTACGATCCTACACATCCTGATGCCATTAAAAGCGGACCTAATACCGGATACGTAGAATATCCGAATGTAAATATAGTAAACGAAATGGTAGATTTGATTTCTGCCTCACGTTCATACGAAGCAAATTCATCTGTTGTTCAGGGCTCAAAGGAAATGTTTGCCAAAGCCCTTGAAATCGGGAGGTAATAGATGATTCAAACTTCTTTGGGAACATTGAACCTTGTAAGGACTAATCCTGCGCATATCGGTTCAGAACCATTGACATCAGTTATGGCACAGCCCCTTAGAAAAGAAAAGGAAACTGTAAAAAATGAGAAAAATTCATTTGAATCTTTTCTTATGGGTGCAATGGATTCTGTAAGCAACAAGCAGATGGAAAGCGATAAAATTGCGCAGCAGCTGATAGTTGACCCTGATTCAGTTGATGTACATGATGTAACTATTGCAATGGCACAGGCAAGTCTTTCATTGAACCTTGCACAGACTGTAATAGACAGGGTTGTTAAGGATTGGAACGAAATTACTACAACAAGATAAAGAAAATAAAGTAATTTCTGGTAAATATGATAACTTAGAGTTATAATAGTATAGTTATCAGTATGACGTATCGTTCACGGGAGGGGTATCATGAACGAATGGCTTAATAAAGTACTTGCACGCATCAAAGAGTTGTGGGCAAAGTGGTCTCTGGTTCAGCGCATAATATTAATCAGCATTATTGTTGTAGCAATTATTGCGCTGATAGTTATTACTCGTGTATCTGCCAGTCCAAGCGCAGTTCCGCTTTTTAACACTTCAATAACCGACGAAACTGTAAGAGACAAAATTCTTTACCGTCTTAGCGAAGAAAATGTTGAAGCATCCGTAACCGCGGACGGAAAAATCATGGTTCAAAGTGAATCCACCGCACGCAGAATGAGGTCTGTTCTTGTACGCGAAGACCTTGTTCCTACAAACGTTGATCCGTGGGAACTTTTTGACGTTGAACGCTGGACAATCACCGATTTTGAGCGCAACGTCAATCTGCGCCGTTCAATCACAAATGTTGTTACACAGCACATAGAAGCTTTGGATGATGTTGACAAGGCAAATGTTGTTATAACAATGCCTGAGAGACAGCTTTTTGAAGCAGACCAGAACCCTGTTACAGCCAGCGTAATCATTTACCAAAAACCCGGAAGTGATATTCTTACCAACAGAAAAAAAGTTGAAGGTATCCAAAAACTGCTTTTAAAAGCGGTGGAAGGTCTTTCAGACGATAACATAACCATTTCGGATTCCGAAGGAAACATTCTTAACGACTTTGAGGGAATGGCGGAATTTGACAGACTTTCAATTGCTGAAAAACAGCAGAAAACCATCCAAAAGCAGGAAACATATTACCGTGCTCAGGTTCTTAACGCATTGCAGGCAACATTCGGTGCAGACCGTGTCCGCGATTTGAACGTAAAAGTTGAAATGGACTTTTCAAAAAAGACCGTTGAAGACCGCAAAATTACACCTATTGAAATGCGTCCCGATAATCCTGATACCCCTTATGATGAATCGGAATATGTGGAATCAGTAACAGTTTCTTCTGAAACAGTTACAAAACGCTGGACAGGTACAGGTTATAACCCCGAAGGTCCTGCCGGAGTAGAAGGTCAGAATCCTCCTGTTTATTCGGATATGTCCAGTTTGTACGGAACAACGGAAGAATCCGGTGTAAAGAAAAATCAGGACTACAATGTTACTGTTACAAATTCTGAAAAGAATCCGTCCATTGACCGTATTACAGTTTCTGTAAACATTGACGGTACATGGCAGAAAAAAAAGGACGAAGACGGAAACCCGATTGTAACCAACGGTCGTATTGAACGTGAATATACCCCTATAAGCGAAATCGTTCTTGAAGACGTTACAAAGCAGGTTCAGGATGCGGTCGGTTATAACAGACTGAGAGGCGACTCTGTTTCTGTAGTAAACATTCCGTTTGACCGTCAGGAACAATTTGACAAAGAAGACGCGCTTTATCTCAAGCAGCTGCAGACAAGACAGACTTTGTTCTGGTCGGCGATTGCCCTTGTTGCAATTCTTCTTCTCTTTGTTATATTCAGATTTATCAGCCGCGAAAGAGAACGCCGCCGCCGTCTGCGCGAAGAAGAAGAACTTCGCCGTCATCAGATGGAACGCGAACGCGCACTGTTCGAAGCGGAACAGGCAGGTATGGAAGTTACCATGTCCGCCGAAGAACGAAGCAGACTCGAATTGCAGGAAAATGCAATCACTATGGCAAAAGAACATCCGGAAGATGTTGCATTGCTTATCCGAACCTGGTTAATGGAGGAATAGAATGGCAACGACGACGACAACAACCGAAAAGAAAAGTTCCAGTAAGAATAAAAAAGATTATAGCAAGTTATCAGGAAAACAAAAGGCTGCAATCTTCCTTGTTTCACTTGGTTCTGAAATATCATCCGAAATCTTCAAGCATTTGCGCGAAGATGAGGTAGAAACACTTACATTTGAAATTGCAAGACTGGACACAGTTGAGGCTGAATTTAAAGACGCTGTTCTGGAAGAATTCCAGCAGCTTATGAGTGCCCAGAATTTTATTACAACCGGCGGTATCGACTTTGCCCGCGAACTTTTGGAAAAATCACTCGGAAGCCAAAAGGCAATCGATATTATCAACCGACTTACAAGTTCACTGCAGGTTCGTCCGTTCGACTTTATCCGCCGTACAGACCCTGCGCATTTGCTAAACTTTATACAGCAGGAACACCCGCAGACAATAGCACTTATTCTTGCTTATCTTGAGCCGAACAAGGCTTCTGTTATTCTGCAGAACCTGCCGGAAGATATTCAGAGTGATGTTGCACGTCGTATCGCTACGATGGACCGTACATCTCCTGATGTTCT
>DBWK01000090.1:0-2383 GCA_002308875.1 Treponema sp. UBA1240 | reverse complement strand
ATCATCGAGTCTCTCGAAGAAGAAGACCCCGATTTGGCGGAAGAAATCAAAAAGAGAATGTTCGTATTCGAAGACATCGTTATGCTCGACGACCGCGCTATCCAAAAGGTTATGCGCGAAGTCGATACGCAGGAACTCGCAAAAGCGCTTAAAGCCGTTGATACGGAAGTTCAGGACAAAATCTTCCGCAATATGTCAAAGCGTGCTGCCGCTATGCTTAAGGAAGACATGGAATTCATGGGTCCTGTACGCTTGAAGGATGTTGAAGAATCACAGCAGAAGATTGTATCAACAATCAGACGTCTTGAAGATTCCGGTGAAATTGTTATTGCACGTTCCGGTGAAGACGAACTGGTCGTTTAAAAATATTGCAGTGATGAGGTAAAATATGGCAAAATCTGTTTTTCGTCCAAACGAAATTACTCCCGTAAAAGACAAGATAATGTTAAAGCTTTCTCATACCTATGCGGAAGAAGAGGTTGAGGAAGTTGTTGATGATACTCCCGAATATACAGGACCTACTGTAGAGGATATTCAGCGGGAAGCCGAGGAGTTTAAGGCAAAGTGGGAAGAAGAAAAACAGAAGCTTATTGAACAGGCAAAGGCTGAAGCTGAAAAAATTATCAGTGATGCTAAGGAAGCCGCATTTGAAGAAGTAAAACGCCAGAGCGATCAGGCGCAGATAATAAAAACGCAGGCAACCGATGAGGCTGACCGCATTCTCAAAGATGCCAAATCCGAAGCCGAAAAACTTGTTCTTGAGGCCAAAACCGAAAAAGACGAAATAACAAAAACCGCATACAAGGAAGGTCATGATTCCGGTCATGAAGAAGGCTACAAGGAAGGACGCGCTGAAGCACAGCGCCTTATTGACAGACTTCATCTCATGATTGAAAAAATTATGGACAAGCGTGTGCAGATTCTTTCGGAAACGGAACAACAGATTGTAAACCTTGTTCTTTTGATGACACGAAAGATTGTAAAAGTAATTTCCGAAAATCAGCGTAATGTTGTAATGACGAACATTGTTCAGGCTCTTCGCAAGGTAAAGGGAAGGGGCGATGTTCTTATCCGCGTTAACATGGCGGAGCTTGCATTAACATCCGAGCATTCAAAAGAGTTCCTTTCTGCCGCTGAAAACGTAAAGAACATCACAATTGTTGAAGATTCTTCCGTAGAAAAGGGTGGTTGTATTATAGAAACCGACTTTGGTTCAATTGATGCCCGCATTTCAAGCCAGCTTGCGGAACTTGAACAGAAGATTCTCGATATTTCGCCAATCAAGACAAATATCAAAACGTCAATCACTTCGGAATAGAGTTTATGACAGACATTTTTGATAAATACATTGAAAGTGTTAAGAATACCGAAACAATTCTTTTTAACGGACTTGTTACACGCGTCCGCGGAATGCTTATTGAAAGCAACGGTCCGCAGTCTGTTATAGGTGAAATCTGCAACATAAAAATAACGCGTACAGGCGAATCCATTCCGGCGGAAGTTATAGGACTTGACGGAAAAACCGTTCAGCTTATGGCATTCGGCGAAACAAAGGGAATTGAAATTGGCTGCAAGGTTGTTGCAACCGGTTCTGTACTTAAAGTTGGCGTAGGTAAACAGCTCTTGGGACGCGTTCTCGACTGCATGGGCAAAGCCGCCGACGGAAAAAAAGAAGTTGCTCCCGAAACTTTTTATCCTGCAATCGCGTCTCCTCCCGACCCGATGAGCAGAAGATCCATAAAAAAACGCATTGTAACCGGAATCCGCGCAATAGATTCGTTGTTAGCCATTGGCGAAGGACAGCGCATGGGTATTTTTGCCGGTTCAGGCGTTGGAAAGTCCACACTTCTCGGCATGATTGCGCGTAATACAAATGCAGATGTAAACGTAATCGCGCTTATAGGCGAACGTGGTCGTGAAGTTATAGACTTTTTGGAACGCGATTTGGGTGAAGAAGGCCTCAAACGCTCCGTTGTTGTTGAAGCAACCTCCGACCAGTCTCCGCTCGCAAGAATCCGCGGTGCGTACACAGCAACAGCAATCGCCGAATATTTCCGTGACCAGGGCAAAAACGTTATGCTCATGTTCGACTCTGTAACGCGTTTTGCAAAAGCCCAGCGCGAAATAGGACTTGCAATCGGTGAGCCGCCTGCAACGAAAGGCTACACACCGAGTGTTTTTGAAACTCTGCCGAAGCTTTTGGAACGCAGCGGCACAGCCCAGAAAGGCTCAATTACGGCTTTTTACACTGTCCTCGTTGACGGTGACGACATGGACGAACCTATTTCGGATGCAGTACGCGGTATCCTTGACGGACACATTATTTTGAATCGCAGACTGGCTGAAGCCCGTCATTTCCCTGCAATCGATGTTCTTGCCTCAA
>DBWK01000016.1 GCA_002308875.1 Treponema sp. UBA1240 | reverse complement strand
ATGGGCGCAATAATCTGGCAGCTGAATGACGTGTGGCCTGTTGCTTCGTGGTCGTCAATCGAATACTGCGGAAAATGGAAGCTGCTGCACTACGCGGCCAAAGACTTTTTTGCGCCGCTGAACATTGCGCTTTTTAAGAAAGACGGCAAAATCTTTGTCTATGCGTACAACGACACGGACAAATCTTATAAGGCGGCAGTTTTGCTCAAAAATTTTGACTTCAGCGGAAAAGAACTGAAAACTTTTAAGCAGAAAATTATGCTCGAACAGGACAGCAGTCAGAAAGTTTTTGAATTTGAAGTTTCAGATTTTGACACATCAAGCTTTTTGTATGCCGAACTGGGCGAAAGGTTTGCAACTTCAATGTTCATAGAAGAGCCTAAAAAAGCATCGCTCGAAAAGCCGCTGATTAAGGCTGAAGTGCGCGCACTTGAAAGTAGCGGCAAAGCAATGCAGTTCGAAATCAATCTTAAAACCGAAAAACCGGCGTTTTTTGTCAGCCTGGAAGTGCCGCACATTTCGGGGCTTTTCGACAAAAACATGCTCACGCTGCTGCCGGGCAAAGCACAAACTGTGCGCTTCACCCTGCGCGATGAAGTATTAGAGCGTGGAACAATTAAAAAGACACGCTCTATAAGCGTAAAAACTTTGCAGCGCGCCTTGCGCATCACTTCGCTCCGTGACACTTACAGATAAAACTTTTGTCCGCTTGTTGACAAATAATCGTTGTTAGGTATACAGTATTAGTATGTATTACATAGTTTATTCAAACCTACTACTAGCAGAATATTTCTCACCTGCCGTAATAAGTGCGAACGCTGTGTAAAAATTTGTTTGTAACTAACAGCCCGTTGCCTTATCCGGCAGCGGGCTTTTTTTATAAACGCAAAATCAGGAGAAAAAAATGGCAAAGTACAATCCTTTTGGTCAAATCCCGATTAAAAACAGGGAATGGCCTGACAAAGTAATCACAAAAGCACCTGCATGGTGTTCAGTTGATCTTCGCGACGGTAATCAGGCTCTCGCAATTCCGATGAACGTAGAACAAAAACTGGCTTTTTTTGATATGCTTGTAAAAATCGGCTTTAAGGAAATTGAAGTAGGTTTTCCGAGCGCGTCTCAGACTGAATATGATTTTACGCGCAGACTTATAGAAGAAAACCACATTCCCAATGATGTAACAATTCAGGTTTTGTGCCAGTGCCGTGAACATCTTGTAAAAAAGACCATGGAATGTATAAAAGGCGCTCCAAAGGCAATCTTTCACATATACAACTCAACATCGCCATCTCAGCGCAAATACACGTTCAACATGACAAAGGACGAAATTACCAAAATAGCCGTTGACGGTGTTGAACTCGTAAAAAAATACATTCCGCTTGCGGAAGGTGTGCCGATTCAGCTTGAATATTCTCCTGAAAGTTTTTCAAATACGGAAGTTGAATACGCCGTGGAAATCTGCGAAGCCGTTCAAAAAGCATGGAAGCCCACTGCTGACAACAAGATTATCTTTAACCTGCCGTCAACGGTAGAATACGCAACCGCAAACATTTTTGCAGACCAGATTGAATACTTCTGCAAGCATATTTCACACCGCGAAAACGTTATTGTAAGTCTTCACGCGCACAATGACCGCGGAACAGGCGTTGCGTCAACCGAACTGGGTATTCTTGCAGGTGCACAGCGCGTTGAAGGAACACTGTTCGGCAACGGTGAACGTACAGGTAACCTTGACATCGTTACAACTGCGCTCAACATGTACACTCAAGGAATTGACACAGGTCTTGATTTTTCCAACCTGCCGGAAATTACGCGCAAATATACCGAATTTACCGATATGGAAGTTCCTCCGCGCCAGCCTTATGCAGGTGCACTGACTTTTACAGCGTTCTCTGGTTCACATCAGGACGCAATCCGCAAAGGCATGACAGCACGCAAATCCATGGCTGAAGATGCTCCTTGGGATGTTCCCTATATTCCGATTGATCCGCATGACATTGGACGCGAATACGAAGAAATTATCCGTATTAACAGCCAGAGCGGCAAGGGCGGGGCAGCCTGGATTTTGGAACAGGATTACGGAATCTTTTTGCCAAAGGCTATGCACCCAACACTGGGCAAGGTTGTTACCGAAGCCGCCGACCGGCTTCAGCGTGAACTTTCTTCCGAAGAAATTTACCAGCTGTTCCTCGATACCTGGATAAACACAACAAGTCCTCTAAAGATTCTGGATATTGCCGAAAACTATCTGGGCGGCGACAAGGTTCAGAGCCGTGCAAGCATTTCATGGAACGGAAACGTTATTTCAATCGGTTCAACCGGAAACGGACCTTTGGATGCGTTTGTATCCGCACTTGGTAACACTCCTGTTCCGCATTTTTCGGTATCGTCGTTCTATGAACACGCTATCGGCGCGGGAACCGGAACAGAAGCTATCGCTTGTTCTGAAATAACGCTGGACGATGGTAGAAAATACTGGGGTTGCGGTCGCAGTACAAACATCGGTCAGGCTGGTGTAAACAGTATTGTTTCAGCTGTAAACAGAATCAGCGACATATAGATTGGTGCGGCTCCGTTTGGAGCTGTACTGAAATTTTTGACTCCGGTCGATAATAAATGGTGAACTGGTATGTTAGTTCGCTGTGGTTTTTGGCGAATTTGCTTGCAAATTTAATGCTTATACTATACCATTTTATCTACTGGAGTCATATTTTTTATAAATGAAAAAGATTTCAATTTCAAAGAAAATAATATCTCTTTCAGCCTGTCTGTTGCTTTGTTTTTTTTCTGTTGCAGGATTGGGCGCGGAGAATAATGATAAAAACAAACTTGTTGAGATGATGGACGTGATGCTGGAGGATTTTTTGAATCCGGTGCCGCCAGATTCCACAAAAACTCAAACTGCTGAGACTGCCGAACAAAAGACACAGCCTGCTGACACCGCGTCGAAACCCGATAACAAAACTGCTTCTGAACAAAAACCGTCCGCAGTGGAACCGATTGCGGAAAAGCCTGTCAAACCGACAGATTTGCCAAAACCTGTGGAAACTGCTGTGCCGGAACATATTCCGATTGTAGAAGAATACATTACTCTTGAAAATGATGACGATACAGAAATAGAAACGGACGAAGTTCCTGCCGAAAAAAAGCCTGCTGTTGTGCCTGAAACAAAAACCGTAACAGATGAAGGTGCAACACCAAAGGGGGCTGCAACAAGCGAGGCTGATACAAAGCCTAAAACGCCGATAGTGACGGAGACCGAAACCAAGCCGAAAACGCAGATTACGGCAGAAAGGGAAAGTAAGTCAAAATCAGAAACAATAACAGAAAGTGAAAGCAAACCAAAAACAGTAATTGAATCCAAAAACGATACCGAAACCAAACCAAAAACACAGACAGTAACTGAAGCTGAAACTAAGCCGAAAGCAGAAACAGCAACGAAAACTGAAAGCAAGTCAAAAACACAGACTGTGACCGAAGCTGAAACTACGCCGAAGGCAAAGACTGCAACGAAAACAGAAAGCGAGTCGAAAACACAGACNNAAAACTCAAACAATAACGGAAGCTGACACTAAGTCCAAAACGAAGACACTAACTGAAGCTGAAACCAAGACGAAAACTCAAACAGCGACGGAAGCTGAAACTGAACCGAAAGCAAAAACAGCGACGAAAACCGAAAGCAAGCCGGAAACACAGACAGTAACCGAGACTGAAACTAAGCCTAAAGCAAAAGCAGTGACGGAAGCTGAAACCAAACCGAAAACACAAACAGTAACAGAAGCTGAAACTAAACCGAAGGCAAAGACAGCGACGCAAACTGAAAGCAAGTCGAAAACACAGACGGTAACTGAA
>DBWK01000018.1 GCA_002308875.1 Treponema sp. UBA1240 | reverse complement strand
CGGTTCGCTGTCGCCTGCGTCAGAAATTTCTACAATCGCTTCGCCAGTTTTTGTCAGAATTGTCTTCGGAACAGGAAATCCGTTTTCTTCCAAATATCGCGTAACCAAAACAGATTGTTTTGCTGTCCCGAAAAAAGCAGAGCCTATCACTTTTAGAAGATATTTCTTTTCGCAATTAACAATATATGTTTTGCTGCCGCCTTCCCTCAAAAATTCCGGCGTTACATTTTCCAGTGCGTATTTCGTTTGCAGCAATTGAATCAGTCTTTCTTCTGTCATAGTTTAGCCTTATTGCGGGTTTGACACTTGTTTCCGAAGCTTAATACTCGGCGACATCAAGCTTTTTGACAATTACTCCGGCATAATCGTGCCCTGTTTTTTCGACGTGTTCCGGGTTCATAGGGTAGTGGAGATTGTACAAAAGCCCGTTATCGCCCGTTTTATCCGCAAGATGATTTTCATCGATGTGCGCACCAATTACTTCCAGGCAGATTACAACGTGGTCGTCTCCGTCAACAATCTCTTTTTCCCAAAGATATTTGCACTCAAGATTCATAAAGCATTCTTCGACCATCGGCGCGTCTATCCACTTGGCAGGAACAGCTGTCAATCCAGAGGAGGTAATTTCGTCCGCATCAAAATCGTTGTGATGGATAGTGTCCATACAAGCTGCATGGCAAGCTGCCGACATAAAATTGATAACCGCGCCCTTCTTTTCTTTTAGGCTCGCGTAAAGATGTCCTGTCTTGTTCACGCTTCCCAAAAGCGCGTAAAATCCGTTTCCGTGATTCGCGCTCGTGAAGTTTGCCCATGACTGCATGCACGCATTGGGCTTTCCGTTTGATTTGTATGTTGTTACAAGAAACAATGGTGATGGAACTGTCATCACGAATTCTTTCCACGAGAAACCGAAATTTTTCGAAAAATCGCCGTATGTTCCTTTCATGCTCTCAGGCATTTCTTTGTATGAATATTTCATAAGTTCTCCTATACGTGTAGTGTATCACAAAAAGCGTCCTTTGTGTTGCTTGTGAACGTTATTTGCGAACTTTGTGCTGTTGGCGAACGTCACTGGCAAGTTTTGCACTGTTGGCAGTGTCAGCCGCACCAAGAACGGGCGGCAATCATGTCTCCGGTGGGAGTTACTGGCGAACATCAGCCGCACCGGTTTTATCAGTGAAAACACGCCTGTCGTGTCGCTTTTGAGTGTCACTCGCGGGCGGCAAGTGACGAACTTTGCAGTATGGGCGAAACTCCCGACTTGCCCAGATTTGTGGCGCACTCCGCGGAAAAAAGTGCTAATATTTTATCCAAAAATAGACAAAATAACCAATTTATGCTAATATATTAGCAATGATACAACTAGAACAAAAGACCGCTCCGCAGATAGCCGAAGCTGTTGCCAAGCGGCTAAAAAAGCGAAGGAAAGAACGACATTTTACCCAAGCCGAGCTTGCAAAGCGAGCGGGTGTAAGTTTTGCATCTTACAAGAGATTTGAGCAAAAACACGAAATTGCCTTTGACTCGCTAATAAAAATAGCAATTGCATTAGACTGTGAAAAAGATTTTGAGCAGCTTTTTGCAACCCGGCAGTTTTCTTCAATAGAGGAGCTTATTGCCAGTGAAAAAAACTGACCGTCTTTCCGTATTTTTCAATGATGGGACTCAAAAACGCCAAGTGGGAACTCTTGCGCTGTATCAGAACAGGTTGGCTGCTTTTTCTTATTGCGATGAGTGGCTTGCTTCCGGCTTTTCAATTTCGCCATTTTCACTTCCGCTTGAAAAACGTGTTTTTATTCCTGAATGGGAGCCATTCGGCGGTTTGCATGGCGTTTTTAACGACAGTCTTCCTGACGGTTGGGGTCGCCTTTTAGTTGACCGTATGCTTTTGCGCATGGGGATTCAGAGCGAAACCCTTTCCGTTTTGGACAGGCTTGCGATTGTCGGCTCAAACGGAATGGGAGCTTTGACTTATGAACCGGAATCGTTTATTTCTGATTCGCCAGTTCTTCCTTCTGATTATGATGAAATCTCCGCCGAATGTGAGCGTATTCTGAATTCTGAGATTTCCGAAAATGACGAACAGAACCTTGATGCAATTTTTGCGGCAGGAGGCTCTTCCGGCGGTGCGCGTCCTAAGGTTTTTGCAAAAATAGATAATGAAGACTGGATTATAAAATTTCCTTCAAGCATGGATTCAAAAGAAATCGGACGGCAGGAATATGAATACAATTTGTGTGCAAAAAAATGCGGAATTGATGTAAATGATTTCCGACTCTTTCCTTCGAAAAAATGCGCTGGATATTTTGGTACAAAACGTTTTGACAGAAACTATCTGGAATCTGGCAGATGCTTAATGGCAAGTGCCTCGGCCCTTTTGGAAACCAGTCACAGAATCCCGAATCTTGATTACAACACTTTATGCCTTCTTACTTTACAGCTTACAAAAAACAATGTAGAAGTAGAGAAAGTTTTCCGTCTTATGTGTTTTAATGTTTTTGCTCATAACCGCGATGACCATTCAAAAAACTTTTCGTGGCTTTATGATGTACATAACAGTCAGTGGCTTTTTTCACCCGCTTATGATTTAACTTACAGTAATTCTATTGGCGGCGAGCATGCAACAACAATAGACGGAGAAGGAAAAAATCCAGCGATAGAAAATATCCTTGCAGTGGCACAAAAAAACGGAATAAAAAAAGCAAAGGCTGCTGAAATTGCGGAATATGTAAGAAGTACGGTTCAAACAGAGCTTGTTGAGTGGGTGTCGAAATCGTGATGTGCCAAGTAGCAGTTAAAGGGGAAAGCCTTCCCCTACGGCGGCACACGGTTGCC
>DBWK01000019.1:9647-13989 GCA_002308875.1 Treponema sp. UBA1240 | reverse complement strand
TTCTGAATACTGCTCAAGATTTACAATAAGCCAGGTTTCTGTGCAGTCTTCGCTTACAATGTTGTTCAAAAGAGATTCACGGCTCAAGATAAAGTCACGTTTTTCGGCAAGCTCTGCCGGGTCTGCCGGCACGCCCTCTTCAAACGGACTGATAACTTCAAAGCCTTCATCAGTTCCAACAGGAATCGAAAGTTCCATCAAAGAAGTGATGCTGTTTGCATAAGGAACCTTTTCCAAAAGTTCGTCACCAAGTTCATCAATCATTGTAAGAATTTCGGGATCAAAAACATTTTTTGCAGTTATGTGAACCATAAGACTGTCTGTTGAACCAAAAATAGCCTCAAAGTGATCCTGATTTTGTTTTGCAGTTTCCCAGTCATCAAACCAGTCTTCTTCGCCGCTATCAAGCTTAAGCCGGGGCAATCCCAAACAACCGATAATCGTAATAATCAGAAGTCCGATAATAAACGCCCATCGATGCTTTATTTCAAACCGACCGAATTTTTCAAACCAGTCATTGATCTTTTTAACCTGCATATAAATCTCCTGCTATATACACAATTTTGTTTGTATAAACTAACATTATCACTAAATAAAATTAGTTACAACTAACATTAAGAAAAAAAAATGAGCGGAAAGTGTTAAAAATATGTCGTCTTTTGGTAGAGATACAGACAAAGCAAAATTAAAATCCCTTATAGTTAGCAAAAACTAACAGATAGATATTTTTATGGAGGATTTATGAAAGTCTCTAAAATAAACTCATTTTTTCGCCACATTGGCGAATGTCAAATAAAGCACCGCTGGCTTTGTCTGTTTGTGCTTTTAGCGTGGACGCTTATCTGCCTTTCTGGAATGAGGAATTTCCGCACAGAAAGCAGCAACAGCGACTGGATTGTAAATGGCAGCGAAATCAAAAAGAACTCTGACCATTTCAAAGAAGTGTTCGGCAATGACCAATATGTTCTCGTTTTGGTTCAGGCTGACGATGTTTTTGCACCCGATGTTCTTAATATGATTGACCGGCTTGGTGAAAGGTTGGAGCAGGAAGTGCCATTTGCAGACAAGGTAACTTCACTTACAACCATTTCAATTCCGATTGGTGATGAAGAAGGCTTTGAAGTTAAAAGCCCCTTTGACGATGGTATTCCTACAGATGCTCAGGAGCTTGCTGAAAAGAAAGCTTTTATCATGAGTCGCGAATCAATCGTAAACAACCTTGTTTCAGATAATGCAAAAGAAACATGGATGTCTTTAAAGCTTAACCCGTTCAAAAACGAAAGCGAAGATGTTACAGCAGTAGGCCATGCCGCAGAAAAAGTTATAATGAGCGACGAGTTTAAAAGTGACCGCTGGACTTTGATGCCAATCGGCAGCGCATACACCACAGCCGAAAAAGAAGATGTTCTTACAAAGGATTTCGTTTCCAGAATCGGACTAGGCTTCCTTGTCATGCTGATTTGTCTTATCATTTTTGTCCGCTCAGTTTCGGGCGTAATCGTACCGTTCGTTGCTACCCTCTTTGGTATTGGAACTGTTCTCGGTTTCACAGGTCTCATAAATGTTCCTGCAGATTCTGACATGATGTCTCTCCCTGTTCTTTTGGGAATGGCACTTTCTATCGGATATGCTCTCCATTATATCAACGCATTTAAGATGCATTTCAGACAAACTGGAAAAAGAAAGGAATCTGTAATTGAAGCCGTCGGTGAATCAGGCTGGCCTATTCTGTTCACAGTAATTACTACTGCAGTTTCTCTTCTTTCTTTCCTCTTTGCAAATATCCGTCCTATGATTTGGCTTGGAGCTGTTGCTTCCTGCGTTGTCATCATGGTTTATCTTTACGTTGTAATTCTGATTCCGATTTTCCTCAGTTTTGGAAAAGACAAGGCTCCGGTTATGGCCGAAACAAAGGGTGCTACAAAGGCAGACCTCGTATTTGAAGGAATCGGTAAAAAGATTGTAAAACGCAGTAAGCTCGTTACAATTATTTCTGTTCTTGTAATTGCACTTTGTGTTCCAGGTCTTTTGAAGATGGAAGTAAACATGGATTACTTAAAGTTCATGGGAAATAAAGTTCCGTTCATACAGAGAATCGAAAAAATTCTTGAAACAAAGCTTGGAAACATTTATAGCTACGACGTTATGATTGAGTTTGACGAAGAAGATACCTTCAAAGACCCTGCCAATATGTTCGCGCTCGATAAGCTGGAAGAAGACTTGGGCAAGCTTCAGCTGACAAAAATCACAAACGGAAAGCCGCGCGTAAGAAGCATTACAAGAATGGTTAAAGAGATGTACCGCGTTTTCAACAGCGATAATCCTGCTTATTACCGCATTCCAGAAGAGCGCGATATGCTTACGCAGCTTATGTTCTTCTATGAGATTTCTGACAGCGAGGCTCTTTTTGATGAGCTTTCTGAAAGCTATAACGCAGCTTTTGCTCATGTTGAAATTTCTGATTACAACGCAAATATGATTGTAGAAGATATTACAGCCGCAGAAGCAGCTGCTAAGAAATACTTCCCGACTGCTCATGTCTCAGTTGTTGGAACTGTAGCCGAAAATGCCGCAATGAACGAGACTGTCGTTGTAAGTGAGCTTAAATCGTTTGCAGCCTCATTCATCATGATTGCGATACTTTTGATTATCGTATTTGCAAGCATAAGAACAGGACTTGTTGCAATGATTCCAAACGTCGCTCCTGTACTTCTGATTGGTGCAGTTATGGGTTACTGCCACATGCCGCTCGACGAGATGACAATGATGATTATGCCTATGATTCTTGGCATTGCAGTTGATGATACGATTCACTTCTCGAATCACATCAAGGCTAAGCTTGAAACAGGCAGAAACTATGCCGACGCTGTTACAGAAAGCTTCAGAGAAATCGGCAAGACAATGGGAACAACGACATTCATCTTATGTGCAATGTTCCTTATGTACTGCTTCAGCCCGATTACGGCTATGTTCAGAATCGGTTTGCTTTCTATGATAGGCTTGGGTTCTGCACTTATTGCAGACTACACGCTTACACCGGCTTTGATTTATCTTTTGAAGCCTCTGGGAAAGAAATACGCTGCTTGATAGTTTCGACTAACTCTATTATGATAGTCTTTGCCTATGAGTATAAATAAAAATGTAATCATCCAGGGAAAGACTATCAAACTTCAGCTGGACAAAAGCGGAATAATTTCCAATCCTTATGGAATAGTTGATTTGAAAAAAATGAAAGAACGTGAAAACATTGTTTACCATAACTGGAATATTCAGGTAGAAACGACAACATTCGCACAGGAAAAAGACAATTGCGGACGGGATGAAGTTCAGATTATGTTTAATCTGAACCAGGATATAAACTGGTTTGTAAACAAAAACAATTCTGATTTTTCCGGAACATCTAATACCGGCAAGGAAAAAGTTGAAATGGCAAAAGGTGAAGTATGCGTATTTAGAAACAATAACTATTCAACGGCAATGAACTACGAAGCTGGAATTAATTTTACATTCAAGAGTCTTCAGATGCCCACACCGTATTTTAGAGAGCTGCTTTCAAAATATTTTTCAAACAAAGCTATTTCCAGTTTGGAAGAACAATTCCTAACCCACGTAACAAAAACAACAATCACGCCTGAAATGTACCGGGTTCTTGCCGAGATTGACACAGCCGATCGATTTAAAGAATACGAAGGTGTTTACTCAGAAGGTAAAATGATTGAGCTTACAGCTCTTGTTCTTTATGGGATTGCTTATCACAAAACTAACGAAATAAAACGTCTGCCACAGCCGAACAAAAGCGATGCAGACCGTATTGAACTCTTGCGCGAAAAAATACAAAGAAGTCCGTCGCTTGAATATGATGCGCAAACTGTTGCGGACGAACTTGGTATGAGTATCAGCAAATTAAACAGAGTATTCAGAACATTGTATGCTACTTCCCTGCACTCCTACGTTCAGGAGAAGCGGTTGGAATATGCCGCAAGACTGTTACAGGAAAGAAAACTTCCAGTTTCAGAAGCGGCGCAAAAATCCGGCTACACAAACATGAGCCACTTTTCTAAATCTTTCTTAAAAAAATACGGCGTACTGCCAAAGGATTATTAATTCACAAGCTGCATATTGGAATCATAATCCTGCCTCAGGCAAGCAGTGCATATGTGTTGTACCGAGCATGCGGAAGCCCTCAGCTGTAATGTGGAACGAGCGCAGTCCAAAATCCGCGGCACGCAGCTTTAAGTAGAGTTGTATCGCGTTGCGGTCGGAGCAGCCTTCAGGATACTGGCTTAAATGGTTGGCAAATATCGCGTCCAGCTGCTTTTTAAGAAAACCGGTGGTTTTCATA
>DBWK01000019.1:8536-9525 GCA_002308875.1 Treponema sp. UBA1240 | reverse complement strand
GCCTTACCAACGTTTAAGTGGTCGATATGACACTCTGAGGCGGGTGAGGGATCCGGCGCAAATATAACATCCGGTTGAAAAGACGAAATCACGGACGCTATCTGCTTTAACAATTCGTTTTGCTCATAAAAGCCGCCGTCCGAAAGACCAAGAAACCTTACGTCTGTAACACCAAGGGCAGCCGCCGAGCGGACGGCTTCATCCTTGCGAATCGCGATTAAGTCTTTCTCCGATACGTCATCTTTTAAATTATTTGTTCCGTAACGTCCGTCAGTACAGACTAAAAAGCAGATACTCCTGCCCTGCGCCGCCAAAGCCGCAACTGTAGCCCCGGCACCGATTTCTATGTCATCCGGGTGCGGTCCTACAAAGAGATAGCGTTTAAAGCTGTCAACCTTTGGGAACGGAGCGGCAAAGCGCAAAGCAAGTTTTGTAATCCCCACAGTTTGTCTCCGTTACCTAGTCAGCCTTTTTCCGGTTCTCAAGTTCGCTGAGGATTTGGGCGTATTTTTCTTCATCCAGCTTGTAAAAACGTATATACAGCAGGTATGAGGCCAAAAGCAGCACAAAAGGTACAATGACCATGAACAGCAACATACCAATGGACTGACCTTTACCAACGTTCTGGATTATTCCGGCAATTTCTGCGTTCTTTGCTTCCGTAGTTATCAGGTTCTGGTTTGCAGCCTGTTCAAGACCGGCAATCCGGTTGGTAAAATCCGTTACACGGAACATCAGGTAGCAAAGAGTGGTAAATACTACGACCAAGGCGCAGCCCAGTTTTGTAAGGAACGGGCGGATTGAGGTAATAATACCCTCACGGCGGTTGCCTGTCTTGAGCTCGTTGTATTCAACCGTATTGAAAATAGAAATCATCAGAATAAGGTGGAAACCGTACAAACCAAACGCCAAAAGCATGTAGCCGATAGTCAGAGTCCAGAATCCTGCCATAACCGGCGGCATAACCAGCCCCGAAACCAGCATGAGGA
>DBWK01000019.1:0-8497 GCA_002308875.1 Treponema sp. UBA1240 | reverse complement strand
TTTTCTCGAAACAGCCGGATAGAATATCATCAGGAAGGCTGTGGCAGCCATACCGATAGTGGTAAACAGTGAATAAAGTCCGCCTTCGTAACCGTAGCGGAAGTATACGTAGTTAGCCCCGATACCGCCGATAACAAGATTGTTGCCAATCTGATGAATCAGATAAATCAACGCCATCCAACGCAGCTGATCATTACCAAAAATAGTGTCCAGAATCAGTTTGAACGATACTTTGTCGGCGGGCTTTTCCATGTCGTCACGGTTTTCTCTTACTCCCAGAACTGTGAACGTAGCGAAGAGAGGTGAAAGTATTGCAAAGATAAGGGCGATTATACCATAAGCTGTGGAGGCGTTACCGCCAAGTTGAAGTTTGCCGGCAGTGAACATAGGAATCATCAGCCCCGCAATTGTACCGCCTATACCCGCAAATAAGGTGGTGCGTGCTGTGAACTGGTTTCTGGAGTTGCTGGTTCTCGATATAGCGGGAATCATGCCCCAGTAGGAGATATCATTCATCGTATATGTGATGCTGTACATAAAGTAGATTATGCCGAAGAAAGTAACAAAAGCCCAACCGGTCAGATTGGTATTGAAAGCGAGAAAAACCACAACAGACGTGGACAGGCTGCCCGCAATCAACCACGGCTTGAACTTGCCCCATTTTGTCCGGGTGCGTTCTATGATGTTGCCCATAATCGGGTCGTTGAATGCGTCAAAAACACGGGCTGCAACCATAATCATAGTGATTGCTACTACCTGGGCTGCCGTAAGTTCTTTGGTGTAAAGAACATAGAGATAGATAAAACTTGTGAACATGTTGTAAATCATATCTCTACCCACTGTTCCCAACGGATAGAACCACAAGTTCTTTTTTTTGATACCCGTTTCCTCAACGTCAACGTGCTTTACGCTGATTGTGCTGCCTTTTTCTGACATGCTATACCTCCACAACAATACTTTCATGATACATGGTTTTTACGGAAACATCAAATTTCTTATTTGTTATTTGGAATATTTTACCGGTTTTTATCTGAAGCACGCTGGAATTTGTGTGACACCTCTTGCACGGCACATGACCGAAGTTGCACCTTTATATGAAAGCGGATTGCCGTCGATATCCGTTACAGTACAGCCCGCTTCTTTTGCGATTAGAGCCGCAGCGGCATAATCCCACAACTGGATTTTCATCTCAAAATACAGGTTGGCGCGTCCCAAAGCAACACAGCACATATCCCACGCCGAAGTTCCAGAACGCCGCAAGTCTACACACAACGGCAAAAGATTTTTGGCAATTTCAAATGTTTTTTCCTGTAAATCCGTGTAATAAGGAGCAGTTCCGAATATCGCAAGAGAATGGGACAGCGGGGTATCGGCAGACATTATTTTTTCGCCGTTCATATAAGCGCCTTGTCCGGCAATCGCCGAGAACATCATTTTATCATAAGGATTGTATATGACTGCCATATATGGCTTTCCGTCCTGCAAAAGCGCTATGGATACAACCGACGGGCGGTAAGCGTAAATAAAATTGGATGTTCCGTCTATCGGATCAATGACAAAACAATATCCCCTGCTCATCTTGGATGTAAACACATCCTGTCCGTCCTCTTCACCGAGAAAAGAGGCTTCCGGCACCAATGCTGACAACCGGTCGATAAGAAAAGCCTGAATCTTTTCATCTGTTTCGGTACAGAAATTTGCATGTCCGGATTTTTCCATTATTCGGGGCCGTTCCGCATCCATCATTATTTTACCGGCATCCTGTGCAATTTTGGTGATATCTTCAATTTTCATAAAGGCTCCTCAAAGAGATATTATATCATATTTATTCACTTTAAAAAAAATGTTTTTTTTTAGAGAAATATTTTTTGTTAATTCTGTTCCAAAATTTCAGCTTTTAATTTATAATGCTATATGCTGGCTATTGTGATTCATTATTTTCTTTGAAAGATAAGAGGGTTAAAATGAATAAGAAGCGATTATCACTTTCAACAAAATTTTCATTTGGTGTTGCTGTAATAATTCTTGTTATGGTAGCAATTTCTTCTGTGACAACAGGTTTTTTCTTTTATAAAAACAGCCTTGCTAACTTTTATGACAGTGCAGAAACAGCTCTTTCGGAGTTTTCATATTCAATTTCCATGTTTTTTAGTGCAAAGGAAGTTGAGTTGAATGTTTTTTCTGAGACAGATGAAGTTAAAAATGCAGATGAAACAATTCATTCGTTTGTAAATGAAACAGGTCCGATTCAGATTCTTGAATATAAAAAGAGTCCTACAGAAGAAGCAATCAGAAAGGTTTGTAAAAGCTTTGCAGGCAATGATAGTGATATTGCTGAAATCTATATCGGAACAAAATGGGGCGGCTACGCTACAAACTTTGACAGCTCCATGAACGGCGGTTACGATCCCCGTAAGCGCGGCTGGTATGAAACTGCTACCAAAGGAAATGGCAAGGTAATGATTACGGATGCCTTTGCCTCAACCGTAGGTGCAACTGTTGTTGGAATCACTAAAAGTGTTTACGACAAATCAGGAGACTTTATCGGTAACTCTTCTATAGAAGTATCTCTTGAAACCCTTAATACAATTCTTGAAGCAATGAATCTTGGAGAAGGTTCTTTCTTTATGATGATTCAGGAGGATGGAACTGTTCTCGCTGATACAGGTATCAGAAAATGCAATTTTCAGAATGTTGCAGAAATCAATATTCCGGATTTGGAGAAGTTTCTTGGTGCATCAAAAAAAGATGGAATAATCACTGTGTCTGACGGAAACTACCACACATATTTTGTAGAAAAAATCACAAATCCTAAGACCGGCTATCAGATTGTAGCTTTCTGTCCAAAAGAAACAGTTTTTGCCGCTTTCTATCAGACTCTCAACACAACAATTATTATTTGTATGATTCTTGGAGTTATAATTGCGCTTGGAACTGCTCTTGTTACTCAGAAAGTTATTCGTCCGCTCAGAATAATTCAGGACAATATCAGTGAAAATGCAAATCAAATTGCAGAAGGAAGAGCAGACCTTACAAAAAGAATCAGCATCAAATCAAAAAATGAAATTGGTGATGTTGCAGAAAGCTTCAATGTGTTTTCGGAAAAACTTCAGGAAATTATTGGAAGCATGAAGCAGACAAAGCTCTCTCTTTCCGAAGCAGGCGACACCCTCAACAATTCTACAAACGAGGCTATGGCTGCAATTACACAAATCAACGCAAATATCAATACAATGAACAATAACCTGGGCTCTCAAACCGAAAGTGTTTCTCAGACTACAGAAAGCATTAATAAGATTCTTACAAGAATCAGGTCTCTCGAAGAACTTGTTATGATACAGTCACAGGCTATTCAGGGAGCTTCCGGCATTGTTGAGCAGATGATCGGGAAAATCATTGAGGTTAATCAATCAACCGACAGAATGGTTGCTTCTTTTAGAAAACTTGAAACTGATGCCGAAAGTGGAGTTCAGACCCAGAGCGAGCTTAAGGAAAAAATCGGAGAAATTGAAAATCAGTCCAAGTTGTTGAGCGAGGCAAACTCGGTAATTGCTTCAATTGCATCTCAGACTAACCTTCTTGCTATGAACGCAGCTATTGAAGCGGCTCATGCAGGTGAAGCCGGAAAGGGCTTTGCTGTTGTTGCAGATGAAATCCGTAAGCTTTCAGAAACTTCAAGTACACAGTCAAAAACAATTGGTGAACAGTTAAAGCGAATCCAGAATACAATCAGTACAGTTGTTGATACAACTCAGCGTGGTGTTAACAGCTATGCGAATCTTGCCAACGAAATTCATGAAACCGATACTCTTGTCCGCCAGATAAAAGAAGCTATGACGGTCCAGCAGGCAGACTCCGTTCAGATTACAGAATCTCTTCACGGAATGAATGAGAGTTCTCAGGAAGTTCAGAACGCTTCAAAAGAAATGTCGCAGGACAGCCGTGTAATTATGGATGAAATCGGCCGCCTGCAGAATGAAACGGCAAGTATGAAACAGGGTATGAGCGAGATGAGCGCGAGTGCCTCCAAGATTAATGCAGTCGGTAATTCTCTTTCGACAATTTCCAAATTGATGGAAGACTCTATCAGCAAGATGGGAATGCAGGTTGATCAGTTTGAAATTTAATCAACAACCGGCAATCCTTTTCATTTGATATATTTTTGTTCAGATCATAATAAACACAAAGCCTTTATAAAAAAGGACGTTCGGAATAAACCGAACGCCCTCAAGGTATGTGTTTTATGAAAACCTATTTTATAACAGCAGCTGCCCAAGCCTTGCACTGTTCAATTTCTTCATCTCCTGGAGTAAGGTGAACAACAAGAGGTTCACCGACAACTGTTGCGCCTGTACCTTCAAGGCGGTCTTTCCAGTCACGGAGCCACTGTCCGTCGCCCCAGTCGCATGAACCAAAGATACCTACTTTCTTTCCGCTCAAAGAATTTTCAATTCCTGTGTAGAATTCTTCCATAGTATCTTCAAGAACCTCAGCACCCATCGCAGGGCTGCCGAGCAGAATTACGTCACAGCTACTAACAGCCGCTTTGTCGGCACTGTCCGCCGTACCAAAAATCACATCCGCACCGGTTCCTTTTAATGCTTCGCAAACAGCATTTGCCATTGCTTCCGTATTACCAGTAGTACTTGCATAAATTACAGCTACTTTCATTTAAAACCTCTCTTTTATGCCGCTTCAACAGCTTTTTTATATTTTTCTATGATTCCGGAAAGAGAATATCCTTCATCGAACCATTTTACACACATACAACTGCACGCTCTGAACCTGCACTGACAGGCTTTTGCATTATCCACATCGGAATAGGTTTTCCAGCAGCCGCAGTATTTGCAGTTCCGACCGCCGTGTTTTTCAAACTCAATTACATCATGAACAGGATAGCCCAGTATAATGCCCACTTCATGCGGAAACTTTTCTGCGTTTTTTACGCGCCACATAAGCTGTTTTATAAATTTACGCACATCATTCAGGCACACGGCATAACCCTTTGTGTTAAAATACGCCTGCACTGAATAATCCGCCAAAAGTTCTCGTAGCCAGGAGACATTATAAACAAGAATCAAGACGGAACCGCGGGAGGAGCGAACTTTTATAGTATTAATGCCGTGTTTTGCAAAGAGCTTCTTCCATTTTTTATAAGCGGATGCTGAAAAGACTTTTGTCCTCACACTGAACAGATTTGCAGGTTTTATTCCGCAGACTGTAGGCGAAGCAAAATGAATTACTATCTGGTCAAAGCTCATTTAATAGTTCCTGTTTCGTTATTTGTTAGTATTAACTAACCACAACAACAAGATATACTATTAGCAAAAGTTAGTCAATACTAATTACTATTCTTCTAAATCGGAAAATTCAATGACTGTATAACCCGCCGATGCTACTGCACGAGAAAGTTCCGCCTCGTCCAATGGATTTTTTGAACGGACGAGTACGGACTTTTTTTCCAAACTGACAACAGCCCAAACACCCTCTTTTGCATTGAGAGCGTTTTTAACGCGGCGGGCGCAGTTTGCACAGTGCATACCATCTACGGAGAGTGTGTATGTGTGAGGATAATGTTTGGGATTTTTGTCGCGCACGCGGATTTTTGCGGGCGGCGCATCATGCGTACCACAACAGGAAGAACCGTATTTAAGGCGCTTTTTTATGCTGCCAAGAGCCAAAACGATTATTACAATTAAAATCAGAATTATTACAGTTGTTCCCATTCTTTTCTCCTTGTAGTTATTTTACGACTTCCCACATGATGCCCATGTTCTTAAAACCGCCTTCCGGCATACAGGCGGTACAGGCTTTTGCGCCGCCTGCACCACCGTGCGAGCAGCCGGAACAAGATGTGCAGCTGCCCGCCGGACAAGCCGGAGTTGGAGCGGAATTAGAGCGCCCTGCCGTGAGCAATGTTTCTCCCTTGGGATACGAAGTTGCAACACGGCGGATAACACCTGTACGTTCCAAAAAATCAATCTTACGCAGAACGTCGTCCGCACTGGTACATAACTCTGCGGCGAGCATTTGAACCGTGCGGGAACGACCATCTGACAGAAGTTTTAGAAGTTCTTCCATAATACGACACTATATTACCAAATCAAGAGACCAATGTGGTATGCGACACACGCAATCAACAGTGCACCGATTGTGTAATACAAGGCGATAATCGCAGTCCACTTGGCGGAGTGTGTTTCCTGATAGGTTGCAGCGAGCGCAACAATACAAGGCATATTGAACGTAATCGCAAAGATAAATGCAAGAGCTTCGGGTTTGGCAACGTTTGCAACAAGAAGTTCATTGATGTTTGCAACAGCTCCGCCGGCAACCGTACCACCAACAGTGAGCATACTGTGGTCTGTAAAGATTGTGCTCAATACTCCGATTGCACCTTCCTTACCTAAAGAAGAAACGATGAACGCCATAAAAGTCTTCCAGCCGAGACCGAAGATTTTTGTTACCGGTTCAATCGCCTGGCCAAACTTGAACAGTATGGAATTATCCATTTTGCCTGAAGTTGTGAACGTAAGAAGCCAGAAAACAAACGAAACAATAAGAATTACTTTGAGGACACGTAAGAAGGTATCCTTAGTACGTCCGAGAACATAACGGAAAAGGCTTCCCCAACGCGGTTTGTGATAAGGAGGAAGCTCCATAATCATTCCGCAGCGGTCTTCCTTTTTAACGAGTGAGCGACCGAACACTTTTGAAGTAATCCACATATGAAGAATCATAACCGCAAGTACTGCAACAATTACCAGAGGCGCACCGGCTCCGAACCATACAGTGGAAAGCATCGGAACAACAGCCCAGGCTGCACCGCAGGGAATTGCCCATGCAAGCGCGATAGTGAGAACTTTCTGTCCCCAGTTATCAATTACGCGTGCACCGGCAGCCCCACCCATTGTACAACCAAAACTTACCAAGAAAGGCATGACCGATTTTCCCTGCAATCCAAGCTTTGACATAGTGTTGTCAAATACGTAGGAAATTCGTGCCATAACACCAACTTCTTCAAGCAAACCGAATACAAGCGTTACCCCGAATACAAAGCCGAGCATCTTAAGGATAAAGCTCAGTGAGTTAATGAGAACATCGCAGATAATTGCCGTAATAAATGCAGGACAGCCTGCACCAGCAAGAGCAGAAGTAACAGGATTAACAAGAGCACCAACCGCGGCACCAATGCCCATAAAAGGCAGTGCCGGTATAAAGGAAGCAATAAGCCCGAACAAAACCGTAAGAACTACAACAGGCTTTCCCCAAACACGATGTGTTATGAGCCGGTCAAATTTGCCGAGCTTTGCAGTCTTCTTTTCGGACGAAACAGTACCTTCCAAAAGACTGTCTATCCAGGCAAACTTTTTTTCGCCGGTAAGGAGTACACCTTTTTGTTTGGCACTCTCACCATTCACACTCAATACGGCTGATTCAAACGCAGCACGTTTTTCTGATTTTGTTCCAAGTGCAGCTTTTATTTTTGCCGTTACAGGGGCATCACCTTCTACTGCTTTTGCAGCGAGCCAAACTTCGGAATATCCTGGAATAACGGTTGCCGGAACAAGCGGCTTTATTTTTGTGTATGCGTCGATTGTACCGTATTTTTCGTCAAGCACAGAAGCATCAAGTGAAGTTTTCTGACTTACAGCACGTTCCAGCGCGGCATAAAATGCATCATATTTTTTTACTTCCGGTGCGGAAAAAAGCACTACCGGGATTTGGAGTTTTTTTTCAAGCGCAGCGGCATCAATTTTTTTACCCTGCTCCGCCGCTACGTCGCTCATGTTTAAAAGAAGAAAACATGGGACCGTAATTCCGGCAAAGTCGGCAAGCATATAAAGGCTGCGTTCCAACTGGGAGCTGTCCGCAAGAATACAAACAACATCCGCTTTTCCGCTCGCTATGTAGTCGCGCGTGATGATTTCTTCGTCAGAGTTTGCCGAAAGGCTGTATGTACCGGGAAGGTCAGCAACAAGATACTTTTTGCCATTATGTTCAAAGTTTCCTTCCTTCTTTTCAACTGTTTTTCCAGGCCAGTTTCCTACATGCTGTTTTAATCCTGTAAGAGCATTGAACAGTGTTGATTTGCCCGAATTCGGCTGGCCGAGCAGTGCGATTACCGTTTCGTTTTTGTTACTCATACAGCTTCCTCAACATCAATCCAGTCACATTCTTTGCGATTCAGCGCAATCATTGTATCACGCGAATACACAAGCAAAGGACGGCGTTTTTCATTTTTGATTACAGTCAGGCGGCAGCCGGGTGTAAGCCCGATGGAAGTGATTCTGCCAACAAACCGTGCATCACCGTTCACGGCGGCAATCACACCGCTTGAGTCCTTTTTAAGTTCTGATAGTTTCTTCATTTTCTTACCTCAATATTATTAGTCTTAGCTAACACAGTTATTACAAACTAACATATCACAAAGAAAAGTTAAATGCAACTAACTATTTTCTGTTTTAAAAGGAAAAAAAAGAGCCGTTGTGCGGAACAG
>DBWK01000006.1:17864-25205 GCA_002308875.1 Treponema sp. UBA1240 | reverse complement strand
ATTACAACTTCGGATACACTTCTTGAAACAGTTTTAAGCTTGAAACGCTAATCTTTGTAAGAGAATAACCGATAAGTAAAGCAGAGAGTGTGCAATTATTGCACATTTCCCTGCTTTTTTTTTGAAAATTAAAGCAAAGTACTTGACGGCTGGCGTTTTACCATTCAAAATAGTAAGATATGATAGAAGTAACCAGGCTTGATGGAAAAGTTTATTGGATAAACCCGCATCAAATTGAAAGGATTGAGATAAATCCTGATGTTACGCTGGTTATGCTCTCCGGGCAAAAGCTGATAATAAGGGAAAAGCCTGAGGAAGTAACCGAACGAATCATAGAGTATCGCCGTCAGATAGGTGCTTTTAAAAACGAAGAATAAGGGAATGGCTAAAATCTCATTTTAGTTGTCTCTACATATACAGATAGGAGTGGGCTGTTTATGGATATAATGACAATAATCGGATTTTCCGGTGGTATTGCTGCATTAATAATGTCTGTTATGACGTCTGGTGGTACATTGGGCGGAATTTGGGATACCCCGTCTTTCATATTCGTTGTAGGTGGTTCATTTATGGCGATGTGTATTTCGTTCCCAATGAAGCAGACGCTGGGTATCTTTAAGATAATGGGCCGCGTTTTTAAAATCCCGAATTATAATGAAAAAACTTTGGTTCAGAACATGGTTTCGCTTTCCGAAAAAGCCCGCCGTGAAGGTATTCTTGCTTTGGAAGAAGGACTTGAGGATCTTGACGATGAGTTTATGAAAACCGGTCTCCGGCTTGTAGTTGACGGTACTGACGGTAATGTTATCCGCGGTATTCTTGAAAACGAGATGGGACAGGTTGAAGCACGTCACTTCGGATGGATTGGTATATTGAACGCATGGGCCGGTCTTGCTCCTGGTTACGGAATGATGGGTACCGTTATCGGACTTATTGGTATGTTGAACAACTTGGAAGACAAGTCTTCACTCGGTCCTAACATGGCTGTTGCTCTTGTTACCACATTGTACGGATCTTTGATTGCAAACATGTTCATGACTCCTATGTCAAACAAATTACAGTTTCATAACTCGCAGGAAATTGTTGTTAAAGAAATGGTTATTGAAGGTGTTCTTTCCATTCAGGCCGGTGATAACCCCCGTATTCTTGCTATGAAACTTCTTACATATCTTGATCCTATATCAAGAAAAGCTATTGAATCTGAAGTTCTTAAGGATTAGCAGATGGCAAAGAAAGAAAAGAAAGAACCTAAGCCGCCTTCGCAAGAGTGGTTGACCACCTACGGCGACATGATTACGCTGATGCTCTGCTTCTTTGTTATGCTTTACAATCCTACTGAGATTGACGTTGTAATCCTGAACCAGATGGTCGCTTCATTCCACGGCGATCCTGCCGCGGGCGGACAATCCTTAACTTCAGGACGTCTTGCAGACTTAGGTAATAATATAAATACAATGCCTTCAATGGAAAAGGGAAAGTCGCTTGGTCTTGCCGTAAAGCGCGCAGTAAGCCTTTTTGCGCCCGATGTAAAGACCAACAGAATCTCCCTTACTTCCGACGAGAGAGGGCTTGTAATTACTTTGGCGGCGGATACATTCTTTCAGCCTGGAACAGCGGTTCTTGATCTGGAAGAAACACGCGAAACCCTGTTGAGGATTGCTCAGTTTTTGTCGGAAGACGACTTAAAGAACAGGCGGTTCCGCATAGAAGGTCATACAGATGACACTGTTGTTGACAGCGATGTTTGGCCGTCAAACTGGGAGTTGTCAACGGCGCGTGCAACAAACGTTCTGCATTATCTCTCTGATTTTGGTGTTAATGAGGAACAGTTTTCAGTTGCAGGCTACGCGAATACGCGTCCGAAGTTTTCGAACGATACGGCTGAAGGCCGCGCGTATAATCGTCGCGTGGATATTATTATACTGGACGATGGTCATTTTTAATGATATTATAAAACTACTGAGGAAGGTAAAATATGGCAGATGATGATGATTTGGACATTGGTGGGGACGAGTCTTCCGCTGAGTCTGCAAAAAGTAGTGGTGGCATTGGCGGTTTAATTCCTACAATATTAAAGTGGGTCGCTATTGTAATCGGTGCAATTGTTCTTATTGTTACAGTTGTTGTAATCACTATGAATATTATGAATAAGAATTCTCCCTCACAGACAGTAATTCCTACTTCTGCGGATGTTAGACAGTCCAGGGAAGTTCTTGACTGGTACAGTTCTATAGGTTCGATTCGCACAAAAACAAGTGATGCAACACCGGCAACAGTAGTTGTTGAAGTTGTTCTTGGTTACAAAAAGGATGATAAACAGGCATCAACAGAAATAACGCAGCGTCAGGTAGAAATTTACGATTTGATCCGCCGTTATTTTGCGCAGAGATCTGCAAGTGAGCTGCTCCCTAAAAACGAGGAAACGCTTCAGATGGAAATCCGCAATTCAATTAATGATGATGTTTTAACAAATTCTAAAATCAGGGATGTAAAATTCAAAAGCCTTGAGGTTATAGAACAGTAATAAGGGATTTACATGAACGAAGTTCTATCACAAGATGAGATTGATCAACTTTTAACTGCGATTAGTTCAGGCGAAACTGAACAGGAAGATTTCCGTCCGGTTAATGATACACGTAAAATAAAGATTTACGATTTTAAGCGTCCTGACAAATTCTCAAAAGAACAGATTCGTACGGTTTCAATCATGCACGAAACATTTGCGCGTTTGACTACAACAAGCCTTTCCGCGCAGCTCCGCAGCATGGTACATGTTCACGTTGCTTCGGTAGATCAGCTTACTTATGAAGAATTTATACGTTCTATCCCGACGCCGACAACTCTTGCAGTTATAAACATGGATCCGTTGAAAGGCAACGCTATTTTGGAAATTGACCCTGCAATTACGTTTTCAATGATTGACCGTTTGTTCGGTGGTTCGGGTCAAAGTACAAAAGTTCAGCGCGATTTGACGGATATTGAGCAGTCTGTAATGGAAGGAATTATTGTTCGTATTCTTGCGAACATGCGTGAAGCTTGGACGCAGGTAATCGATTTGCGTCCACGCCTCGGTCAGATTGAAACAAACCCACAGTTTGCGCAGATTGTTCCACCGTCAGAAATGGTTGTTCTTGTTACCCTGGAAACTAAAGTTGGTGAAGAAGAAGGAATGATAAACTTCTGTATTCCTTATATTACGATTGAGCCTATTATTTCAAAGCTTTCTTCACAGTTCTGGTTCTCTTCGGTAAGAAGAAGCTCCACAACGCAGTATCTTGGAGTTCTTAAAGAAAAACTTTCAAGCGTTGATATGGACGTTGTTGCTGAAATCGGCTCAATAAATTTGCCGATCAGAGATGTTTTAGGTTTAAGAGTTGGCGATATTGTCCGATTATCTAATGTGAGGGTAGGGGATCCTCTTACTTTAAGTGTAGGAAATGTTAAAAAGTTCCTTTGCCAACCCGGTGTAATCGGAAAAAAGATGGCTGTTCAGGTTATAGGAAAGCTTGATCAGTCTGAAGATGATGATTTTGAAGAATTAACAGTAGAAGGAGACGGATCGTATGAGTGATGGTGCTATTTCTCAGGATGAAATTGATGCCCTGTTGTCAGGAGTTGATTTGGGTGGAATGGGGTCGGCAGCACAATCGTCTTCCTCAATGAGAAAAGTTGATACAAAACCTCTTGAAGAATTTTCTGCAGGTACGGTAGATAAGCTTCAGAACAGTCTTAATACCATGACCGGTGTTGAATTTTCCGTTGCTGCTCCTGCGGTTGAAGTTTTAACAAGAGACGACCTGCTTAAGCGTCTGCCCGAAATGGTTGTAGGCGTAACGGCTGATTTTACTGAAGGAATGACAGGTGACCATTTGTTCCTGCTTAGTCCCGAATTTGCCAAGAAACTTGCAGGTCTTATTAATAAAGAAGAAATTACGGAACTTGATGATATGTCTCTTTCCGTTATATCCGAAATTGTTTCACAGTACAGCGGCGCGGAAATTACGGCTCTCAGCCAGACCGGCAAATTCCCCGGACTTGCGTGTGCGCCAGCCGAAGCTATGCATGTTGCAAAGGCGATGGTTCGCTATCCGCAGCAGGAATTCGTTCTTGTTTCATTTACCGTAAAACATGAAAGCGAAGAATATGTTCTTTGGGAAGCAATTTCTAATTCAGTTGCGTTTACGGTTTCTAACGCTCTTAATCCTACTCATGATGCTCCAGCGGCAGCTCCTCAGCAGCCGGCTCAACCGCAGATGAACATGGGAATGATGGGGGGCGGCGCAATGGATGCCGGTGCCGGAATGCCGATGGGCGACATGAATCCGATGATGGGTGGTATGAATCCAATGATGGGCGGTATGAGTATGGGACAAATGCCTGGCGGAATGCCTAATGTACAGCCGTTGCAGTATCCAAATCTGCAGAGCGGTATTTCTTCCATGGAACAGGGAAACATCAGCTTGATTATGGATGTTTTCATGGAGATGACTGTAGAATTAGGTCGTACAAAAAAACAGATAAAAGAAATTCTTGGAATGGGCGAAGGTACGATTATAGAATTGGATAAACTGGCTGGTGAGCCTGTTGATATTCTTGTAAACCACAAGCCTATTGCAAAAGGTGAGGTTGTAGTTATCGACGAAAACTTCGGTGTTCGTGTAACTGAAATCCTGTCACCGATTGAAAGAGTTTCAGGAATTAAATAATATATAGAAACTGAATAAAGGACAGACTGTGGGAGGTTTGTCCTTTAAGTAATTACTGGTTTGGGTGGGGGTCAGTACGAAATTCTCTAAAAAAATAATATTAGTATTTTTAATTTCAGCTTTTGCGGTGCTTTTTATAACAGCGCAGGAAGCTGATTCTAATGCGGCAGATTCCGTGCCTGTTTCCGGTGCAAAACAGCTTGAAAGTGAACTGCTTATTGCGGATGCCGGTACTGAACAAATTGCTGAAACTGCGGAACAGTCCGGCAGTGTTTGGTTTTTTATCCGTCTTATTTTAATCCT
Source organism: Treponema sp. UBA1240 (assembly GCA_002308875.1). Taxonomy (GTDB): domain Bacteria; phylum Spirochaetota; class Spirochaetia; order Treponematales; family Treponemataceae; genus UBA1240. The sequence continues at coordinate 20,196 of DBWK01000006.1, read as the reverse complement.
CATTTTAGTAATTGCCTGTATCTATGCAATAGTGTGGCTGTTACGGAAAAGCGGCAATCCAAAGTTTGCTCCGGATCCGTACTTAAAAAAAGTTGCATCTCTTAATCTTGCCCCCGGAAAATCTGTTTACATAGTTACAACGCCAACTCAGGCTTTTATGATTGGTGTTACTGATAATTCTGTAAACAAAATAGGTGAAATTACGGACAAAGATTTGATTGATATGATGAATATCAATGTTGAAAAACAGCCTGCAGAAAAGCCCAAAGACTTTGCTTCAATTTTATCCAGATTTATTAAGCCTGAAAATCAGTCCAAGTCTGGCGCTTTTTCATCATATTTTGAGAATTCGGCGGGAACTACAATGGAATATTTGCAGTCCAAACGGCGTGAAATCAGTGGAAACCGTGATGATAACGGGGAACGGCAATGAAAAAATTAATTTTTGTTCTGCTACTTGGATTAGCCGTTTTTTCTCCGCTTTTTGCACAGAACTTTCCTCAAGGATCTTCCGACGGCACTGCTTCTATGTCCGGTGAATTAACGCCGATAAACATTCCTATGGTCAATCTGGAAATAAAAGAACCCGAAACCGGTGAAGAAGTTGCTTTTTCGGTACAGGTTCTTCTTCTTTTAACTGTTCTTTCGCTTGCTCCAAGCCTGCTAATACTTGTTACCTGTTTCTTGCGGCTTTCAATTGTTCTGGATTTTGTAAAACGCGCTTTGTCATTGCAACAGGTTCCGCCTACCGTTGTTCTGAACGGAATAGCGTTTTTCCTTACAATTTTTATTATGTGGCCAACTTTTACGCAGGTTTACGATAATGCATTCAAGCCGCTCGCTGACGGACAAATCAGTGTACAAACCGCATATACTGAGGCGGAAGCTCCTTTGCGGATTTTTATGTACAATCAAATGCGTGATGATACTGATTACATAGCAACGTTTATGTCAATGCGTAAGTTACCAAAACCGAATACCCTTGCAGACGTTCCTACTTATGTGCTTATTCCGGCTTATATTCTGCATGAGCTTACCATTGCGTTCAAGATAGGCATTATTCTGTATATTCCGTTCATTATCATAGATATGGTTGTTGCAAGTATACTTATGTCAATGGGTATGATTATGCTGCCGCCTGTGCAAATTTCAATGCCGTTCAAACTGATTCTGTTTGTTCTTGTTGATGGATGGGGTTTGCTAACACAGCAGCTTTTCAACGGAATTGTACGGTAGGAATGAGATATTATGAGTATTGGAACTATTATTTCAATTTTGCGTAAAGGTGTTCTTGAAATTCTTGTTTTGGCATCTCCTGTTTTGGGTGCGGCACTGATTGTCGGCCTTATAGTCGCGATTTTTCAGGCGGTTACTTCAATTCAGGAACAAACGCTTACGTTTGTTCCCAAAATTTTTGCAATTCTTATCGTTCTTGCACTGCTCGGCGGCTGGATGTTTACTTCCATGCAGGGGTATACGATTGACCTTTTCAGCATGATTTCAAAATTCTAACGAAAAGGCGGAAAGTGTAAATGTTACAGCAGATTGCATCACAAGCTCCTCTTTTTTTTATAGTTGCGGTGCGCTGCTTTGCCATGATTCTCACCGTTCCTCTGCTTTCAACAAGGGCGGTTCCGCGAATAGCAAAAATCGGACTTGCCGGTTATGTTGCATGCCTTGTATTTCCTAATGTGAGTTATGAAATTTGGAATGTAAATCCCAACAGCATAGATTATATACTAATTCTAATCGGCGAAGGCCTGATTGGAATTATTACCGGCTTTTATATTTCAATGATGTTTGCAGCTTTCAGTTCTGCAGGTCAGTTTTTTACTTATCAGATGGGCTTTGGTGCATCAGAAGTTTATGATGCTCTTTCGCAGGTAGAAAACCCGCTTATGGGTCAGTATTTGAATTTGATAGCAACACTGCTGTTTCTGCAGGTGAGCGGATTTCAAAAACTGTTTTTGGGCGGCGTGTTCCGAAGTTTTCAGTCTCTGAACTGTTACATATTGTTTACCCAAAAGGAAGTCTTTCTTCAATTTTTGCTGAAGGGACTTACCAATTTGTTTTTTGACGCGATGCTTATCGCTCTGCCAATGGTGGGCACGTTGTTTTTAGTTTCGCTGAGTACGGGACTTTTATCAAAGGCAGCCCCGCAGATGAACCTACTTTCAGAAGGTTTGCCTATTTCAATTTTGTGTGCGTTTTTTCTTCTTACGCTTTTGCTGCCGACTATGGCGGATTTTTTCTGCCGCTCGTTTGAAACAGCGTTTGCAAATTTGGAATCTATTTTTGCACAGGTTGCTCCAAAACCGTTATGATAATACTA
>DBWK01000006.1:15376-17802 GCA_002308875.1 Treponema sp. UBA1240 | reverse complement strand
GGAATCGGTTTTCAGTGGTTTGCGTCCGCTGAAGAAGAAGGACGGACGGAAGAGCCTTCGGAGCATAAACTCCAAAAAGCGCGTGAAGAAGGGCGTGTTCCCAAAAGTCAGGAAATTACCGGTGCGCTGGTTTTGCTCCTTCCGGCTATTACACTTGTTATTACAGCTCCGTGGTTATTCAAGAACTGTGTGCAGATTGTCCGCTTTTACTTTGAAAAATGTCAGACCTCAAACATCAGAGACCCAGCCTTGCTTGCAGCTTTTTACAGTTATTTTATTAAAATGCTTCTGCCGTTATTTTTAACGGCGATTGTTGCCGGTGTTGCAGGTAACATGATACAGACAAAAGGTTTTCTTTTTTCAACAAAACCGATTGAACCCAAGTTCTCTAAAATACTGCCCAAATTCGGCGAATACTTTAAAAAAACACTTTTTTCGTTTGAAGGCGCATTTAATATCGTAAAATCAATTGGTAAAGTAACGATTATTGTTATTGTTGCATATATGATAATAAGTTCTGAGTTAAAAAATCTGCTTGCAATGTCAAATGTTAATATGTGGCAGGGTGTTGTGTTTGTTGCAAAACTTACGGCAAAACTGCTGCTGATTGCAGCGGCAATTTTTTTGGTAATATCAGTACCTGATTATCTTGTTCAACGTCGTCAGTTCATGGAATCCATGAAAATGACAAAGCAGGAAGTTAAAGAAGAATACAAGGAATTGGAAGGTGATCCGCTTGTAAAAAGCCGTTTGCGCCGGCGTATGAATGAGATGCTGCGTCAAAGTATGCCCAAAATGGTTGCAGAAGCAGATGTTGTTATAACAAACCCTACACACTTTGCGTGCGCAATAAAATACGATAAGGCTACTATGCAGGGACCGGTGCTTAATGCGAAAGGTGCGGATTCTCTTGCGCAGCGGATAAAGGCAATCGCGCGCGAAAACGATGTACCGATTGTTGAGAATCGTCCACTTGCTCGTGCGATATATGCGGAGGTTGAAGTCGGGCAGATGATACCTGAGCAATATTATCAAACTCTGGCTGTTATTTTGGCGAAAGTTTATTCAATGGATGCCAAAAAATCGAAAAATCCGGTATGATTTAAGAAAATCCTTTGATTTATTGTTTAAAGTGTGATATAATAACAAAAACCGATGGGGATCGGTTAGATTAAGGGTGGGCAAATGGCCGGAAAATTCGGCATATCTGGAAAAAGTTTTAGTGATTTAGCTATAGCAGTAGCTGCTGTCGTTGTAATAATGATGATTATCATTCCCTTACCGACGGTTGTTCTCGATGTTCTCATGGCATGTAATGTTCTTCTCGCATTGCTTATGCTTTTGATTGTACTGTACACACCCCGCGCAATCGATTTTTCTTCTTTCCCGACAATGCTGCTCGTTTCAACAATTTTCGGGCTTGGATTGAACGTTTCGTCTACACGTCTGATTTTAACACTTGGAACAAAGTTTAATGGAAAAATGGTACGCGCCTTTTCAAGCTTTGTAGTAGGTTCCGGTGGAACTCAGGGACTTCTTATCGGATTTGTAATCTTTATAATTATTATAGCAGTACAAACATTCGTTATTACAAAAGGCGCAACCCGCGTTGCCGAAGTTGCCGCCCGCTTTACATTGGACGCAATGCCGATGAAACAGGCTGCAATTGAGGCTGAGTATAATTCCGGCGCAATTACCGAAGAAGAAATGCGCAAAAGAAAAATGGACGTTCAACAGGAAGCCGACTTTTACGGTTCCATGGACGGTTCTACCAAATTCATTTCGGGTAACGTTAAAGTCGGTATTTTTATTACTGTAATCAACCTTATTGTTGGTATTATATTTGGAATGGTTCTGCGTGGAGAAGATTTTTCCACAGCAATTCAAACTTACGCAGCTCTTACAGTAGGCGACGGTTTGCTTTCACAGCTTCCGTCGCTTATGGTTTCTTTTGCGACAGGTCTTATAGTTACACGTTCCGCTTCTGAAGAAACGCTTGGCGCTGATATTAAGAAACAGTTCACTCAGAGTTCATGGATTTTTATAGTTGCCGGTATTACGATGGCAATTATCGGTGTTCTTCCGGGCTTTCCCTGGTACGTACTCATTCCTATGGGTGCGGCTCTCTTTTATCTTGGCTGGCGGTTGCGTTCCGCCGAGGCAAAATCCTTTGCTGCACGCGTTGAAAAAGAAAAGGCAAAGGCAAAAGGTGCAAAACCGGCCGGTTCATCCGAAATCAGCCCTATTGTTCCGCTTGATCCTCTGCTGCTTGAGCTTGGATATGCGCTTATTCCGCTTGTAGATAAGGACAAAGGAGCTGAGCTTACCGAGCGTATAGGCAGAATCCGCCGTGAAATTGCTGTAGACCTTGGCTTGGCTGTTCCAAAAATCCGCATTGTTGACAATATGCGTATTGAGCCTAACGA
>DBWK01000006.1:7157-15179 GCA_002308875.1 Treponema sp. UBA1240 | reverse complement strand
GAAATCATAAAGTCGCATGCTGCTGAAATAATCGGACGGCAGGAAGTTCAGAATATTATGGATGAACTTAAAAAACAGTATCCTGCTGCGGTTGAAGAAGCTACAAAGATTTTCTCTCTTGGCGAAATACAAAAAGTTATGCAGGGCTTGCTTCGTGAGCAGGTTTCCGTTAGAAACATGGTTACAATTCTCGAAACTATGGCTGATTTTGGCGGTGTAACAAAGCGCACCGACATTCTTGTGGAAAAAGTCCGTCAGGCGCTTGGCAGACAGATTTGTCTGCAGTATGCGGATGAAAACAGAAAGATTCACGCCCTTACGGTAGATCCGGCGTTTTTGCAAAAACTGGTTGACAGCAAGGTTGATACGGTAAACGGTCCTGTTGCTGCTCTTGACCCTGTTCTGCACCGTGCTTGGATAAGCGCGCTGAGTGCTTCCATAGCCGCCGTTCAGGAAAAAGGCTATATACCTATAATTCTGTGTCCGGAAGAAGCGCGTTATCTGGTAAAATCAAGCACAGAACGTGAAATGCCCGGTATAGTTGTTCTTTCCGTACCGGAAATTGCAAGTGATATTTATTTGGAATCATTGGGAGAGGTAAAAGTTGAATAACCCTGTTGAAACTTTTAGGGAAAGAGCTTCAACTGAAGCTGAGTGCGTAAAAAAAATAGAAGAACGCTACGGAAAAAAAGGAATCGGCTGGACGCAGACAAGCCGTTCCACCGTTACTATTTCAAATGGTTTTCTCGGTCTTTTCCCTCGCGACGGCGTTGAAATCGGTTTTATAGTCAATAAGCAGCCGTATTCTCCTTTTACAGTTCAGGAATCCTTTGAAGAATCAAAAGCCCGTATTCTTGAAAAAACCGGAAATCGCATCGATGCGCCTACCAAAACAATGCTTAAAACCCTTGATGAAATCAAGGAAATGCTTGCAGATCATCAGGCAAAACTTAGTGCGGCAGTACCGGCTGAGCATGAAAATATAACACGTATTGAACAGATTCTTACGGAAAACGAGTTTTCTCCCGCATATATAAAAAAGATGACGGACAGACTTCGCAAGGACTTTTCTCTTGAAGATTTGGACAATTTTGATTTGATTCAAGCCCAGATAGTAGACTGGATTGGCGAAAGCATAAGCATTTATCCGCTGGAAATAATAAAACGTCCTCAAATTATTGTACTTGTAGGTCCTACCGGCGTAGGAAAAACGACCACTATAGCCAAACTAGCCGCAAGCTACCTTTGGGAACCAAAATTCAATAACGGGCGAACGTTTAATATCGGAATGGTAACTATTGATAACTTTAGAGTTGCTGCAAAAGAACAACTTGAAACATACGGTAATTATATGGATATTTCCGTACGTACGGCGGTTACGAACCTGGATTTAAAGAAAAACATAGATTTGTTCCAAAGTGACGGTGTTGATCTGATTCTCGTTGATACAATCGGATGTAATCCGCGCGACATCGAAAAGATGGCGGAAATACAGCGTGTTTTGGAACTGGAAGGCTCAAAGACGGAGTTCTGTCTGGCAATTGCGGCTTCCACAAAAACCAGCGATATGAAGGAAATAATCCAAAAATTTGAACCATTCGGCTACAAATCAGTTATTGTTACAAAATTTGACGAAACTACACGAGTCGGAAACCTAATCAGCGTGCTTTCCGAAAAACAAAAACCGGTTTCACTTATAACCACGGGACAAACAGTCCCTCAGGATATAGAAAAAGCTTCTGTTGTGAGGTTTTTAACGCACTTGACCGAATTTAATATTAATAGAAATAGAATAGAAAATAAATTCGGCGATAAGGAAGAATAATATGGAAGATCAGGCTGCAAAATTACGTGAAATGATGAAGCAAACTTCAAGAAAAACACGAATCATAACTGTTACAAGCGGAAAAGGCGGAGTAGGCAAAACCAACCTCTCTGTTAATCTTGCGATAGCTTATGCGCAGATTGGAAAAAAAGTAATACTTATTGACGCTGATTTGGGACTTGCTAACGTAAACGTTATTTTGAATATGATACCACAGTACAATTTGTACCATGTAATAACAAAGCAAAAACGAATGTCGGAGATTATCCTGCCTACCGAATACGGCATAAAGATTATTGCCGGTGCAAACGGTTTTTCAAAAATCGCCAACCTGTCAGACGAAGACCGTGGCTTTTTTATTCAGGAATTTGAAACACTTTCTTCTGCGGATATTATCATCATCGATACGAGTGCGGGAATTTCAAGTAATGTTCTTGGTTTTGTTGAGGCGGCGGATGAAGTTCTTATTGTAACAACACCAGAGCCAACCGCAATTACGGACGCATACGGTATGATTAAAATAATCGCGACGGAAACAGACAGCATTAAACTCAACCTTAAGCTGATTGTAAACAGAGTTCATTCCGCAGCCGAAGGCAAGCGCATTTCTGACCGCATGACAACAATCGTAGGTCAGTTCTTGAACTGCAAAGTTGAATACATGGGCTTTATTTACGATGATCCTGCCGTTCCACAGGCGGTTGTCCGGCAAAAGCCTTTTATTATTGCCGAACCTGCTTCAAAACCGGCAATGTGCGTAAAACACATTGTAAGCCGTATTGAAAAGATTGATATAGAAAAGGTATCCGGAGTTTCCGGTTTTATTGATAAACTGTTGGGAAGAGACTGGTCAATATAGCGCGGAAATAACTTGACCATTTGTTTTTTTTCACTTAAGCTTGTAGTAATGGGGGGTATTTATGAGTAGAACAAAGTATATCATATCTTTTGCTTCTGTTGGCTTTGTTCTTTCCTTCATTATCGGACTTTTTTCATCCGTTCCGTTCGGAATCGTACTACTGCGGGCGCTTATTAGCGCGCTTGTAATGGCTTGCGTATATTTTGCCGGTTCTGTAATTTTTGACAAATTTCTGGATGCAAACGGATCCGTTACGGAAACAACCCCTAAAAAAATAAAAACAACTGGAAACGTCGATGTTTCTTTGGATGATTCCTTAATTTTTGACGAAGAAAACGGACCTGAGTTTCGAATCCCAAAGCAGCTTATGAATGAGGACGTTTCCGAACCCAAAAAGCCGGCTGCAAAACAGGAAAGTTCAGCTTCTGCTTCTAATGCGGAATCTGTTTCTGTAACAACGGCAGAAATACCGCCGGTTGAACCAAAGGCAGAATCTGCGCCCGTAAAGACGGAGCCTGCTGCTGAAAATTTTATCAGCGTAAACGATACTGAATCTGCGGACAATATGGAACTTGGTTCGCTTCCCGACATTGATACAATGCTTACGGATATGAAAAAATTGGGAAGTGATGTAATAACTAATTCAGACTTTGCAAAGTCAGAAGCAACTGCGGGGTCGGAAGAACTTAAGGGTGCTGATACAGAAATTATGGCCCGTGCTATTCATACTGTATTAACCAGGGATAACGGATAAGGGTAGGGAATATGGCTACTTCGATTTTTGATGAAAAAACGGAAGATGAACTTTGGTTGGAATTTAAGAAGACACAATCTCCTGAGCTTCGCAACGCCTTTATCAGGCAGTATATGCCGCTGGTAAAATATGTGGCCGGCAAGGTTCATACCGGTATGCCCGGTAGTGTAGAATTTGACGATTTGGTCGGATTCGGACAGTTTGGTCTGTTAGATGCTATCAACAAGTATGATCCCGAAAAGAACGTAAAATTCAAAACTTATGCTGTAACCCGAATTCGCGGAGCTATTTTTGATGAATTGCGTTCGATTGACTGGGTACCGCGTTCAGTCCGTCAAAAATCAAAAGAAATTGAAGACACAATCGGCCGCCTTGAAGCAAAACTCGGTCGTACAGCTTCCGATGCTGAAGTTGCCGGTGCAATGGGCATAAGCGAAGAAGAATTTCAGCAGACCATTCTTAAAGTTTCAGGTACAAGTATTTTATCGTTGAACGATGTTTGGTATTCGGGCGATGAATCAGACCATGTTTCGATCGGCGACTGCATAGAATCGCCTTCAAGCCTTAATCCTGATGTTATTGTTGAACGCGAGGAAATCCGGCGCGTTATAATTGAGGCAATAAACGAGCTGCCCGAAAAAGAAAAAATGGTTCTTGTTCTGTATTATTATGAAGACTTGACGTTCAAAGAAATTGGACAGGTTCTTAATGTTAGTGAATCACGTATTTCCCAGTTGCATACAAAGGCGAACCTGCGCCTGCGCTCAAAGCTGACGAATATTCGCAAAGGTATTATGTAAGGAGTAATTATGGTTACCCTGGACGATATTAGAGCTGAATTAGAAAAAAAACTCCAGATAGATCACCTCCTGCGCACAATTGAAGTTCGCGCCGACACATTGGACGAAGCTCTTGCGGATGCGGCCGTCCAGTTAGAAACAAAAGTCTCTTATTTGGAATATGAAGTTATTGAACGCGGTTCTGAAGGATTCCTTGGAATTGCAAAAAAACCGTGGGTCATCAATGTTTACGAGTCTTCTCAGGCTGTACTCGAATCACAACGCAAAAAGGCGCAGCAGGCCGAAGCTGTTTCCGAATCTGTCGATGATACACCTGTTATTGCAGACAAAGACGGCGAATTCTTTATCCATTACTTTGACGGCAAAATTATGCTTAAGGTTCTTCCTCCTGTCGGCAATGGAAAGCCTGTAACTGCAAAGCAGATTATGCAGGAAATGAAAAACGAAGATACGTACAACGTTAACGAAGATTCCGTCAAAAAATATGCGGTTAATGAAACCGGCGGCGTTTACGAAGAAGTCGGAACGTTTATTCAGAATCCTGTCAATGATGCTGTATTTACAGTAGAAATAAGCACTGACGAAATGACTTGTACAATTCTTGCAACAGCACCTATGAAAGACGGCGGTGAAATTTCATCCGACTACATAGAACGTCAGGTTAAAAAACGCGGTGTTGTTCATGGTATTAACAGAGAAAAAATTGACGAATTTGTTGATAATCCTGTTTACGGAATACCGTTTGTTGTTGCTGAGGGAACAAAACCGATTGACGGACATGACGCTTACATTTCATATAATTTTGAAACAGACCGTTCAAAGATGCGAATCAAGGAATCTTCTAACGGACAGATAAACTTCAAGGAACTAAACCTTATTCAGAACGTTATAGAAGGACAGGTCCTCGCACAAAAAATGCTGGCGGAACGCGGCAAGGCTGGAAAAACGCTCTTCGGCAGGTATCTTGAAGCCAAGAACGGAAAGGATATACCGATTCCACTGGGTAAAAACGTTAAGCTCGATTCCGACGGCAGAACTATTCTTGCTTCAATGAATGGACAGGTTCTTCTTTCCGGCAGCAAAATCAACGTTGAACCGATTATGGAAGTTGACGGCGTTAATATCAAGTCAGGAAACATCACATTCCTCGGTACTGTTATTGTTAAGGGTAATGTTGATGACGGATTTAACGTTAAAGCATCCGGTAACATTGAAGTTTACGGAACGGTAGGAAGCTCCATACTTGAAGCAGACGGTGATATTATCGTTTCGCTCGGTATTATGGGACGCGATGAAGGAAGTGTTAAGTGCGGCAAATCTTTGTGGGCAAAGTTTATTCAGAACACAAAGGTTGATGTTGAAGAGAATATTATCGTTGCGGACGGTATTATCAATGCTAACGTAACCTGTAACAGACGCATTATTCTTCAGGGAAAGCGTGCCGCAATCATCGGCGGTCACCTGTTTGCTACAGAAGAAATAAATGCAAAAACTATCGGTAGTGCCGGTGGTGGTAGTGAAACTATCCTTGAAGTTGGATACGATCCGCGCAGAAAGCAGCGTCTTGATGAGTTAATTGCCCGTCAGACCGCTTTGGTACGTGAACTTGAAGAACTCAATCTTAACGTTACAACTTTGGAAAATCAGAAAAAGATACGAAAGAATCTTCCTGAAGAAAAAGAAGAAGCGTTGCGTGAACTTTATCAGCAGAAGGGCGACAAGATTGACGAATCAGAAAAAATTGCATCTGAAATTCAGGAAATTCAGAACTATCTGCATGAGCTTAAGGTTATCGGAAAAATCTCGGCATCGGGAACCGTATATCCGGGCGTTAAGATGTATATACGTGATGTTAAGGAAGAAGTCAGGGTCGAAACAAAAGGCGTTACTTACTATCTCGAAAATGGCTTTGTACGTCAGGGCAAGTACGAGGCTGTCAGTGATGATAACATAAAGTGGACACCGGATGGCTATATCTCCCATTGATCTTCAGACTGTATACACACAGTTGGAAAAAGTATCCAAGACTCAGGTTCAGGCAACGCAGGCTTCTCAGTTGCAGAACGTCATGAATCAGGAGTCTGTTGAAAAAAAGAATAACGAAAAAAAAGCTGCCGTAGAACAGACTGTCAAGTATTCGGATGAGAACATAGGAAAACTGAAAGACAGGAACGGTTCCTCCCAACAAGAGCAGGAAGAAACAAACAAAAAGAAGGAACAACAGCAAAACCACGGTTATGATTCTTCCAAAATCGTTCTGTCTGATCCCGCTCTGGGGCAGCATATTGATGTATCGGGTTAGGTTATGTCGGCACCATTGGTTTTATCAGTTCTAATACTAATTATAAATGTTGGTCTCTGGCTTTTTTTCTATATAAAATTCAAGACAGAATTTTCATCTGCAAAAGTTCTGGAAAATATCCGACGCGAAGTAGACAAGCTTTTGATTGAAATTCAGCGTGAAACTGAAAACACAACTCTGCTTATTGAGGCTCGTATTGAGGGATTGAAGCAACTCATAGACGAAGCCGACAAAAGAATATCCATTGCTGAAGGCGAGATTAAAAAACGTCGCCACGAAAAGCAAGTTCTCAGCAAGCTTCATGCGGAAGAAACCGTGCCTGTCAAAAAAACTCAGGTTCAAAAAAAACTTGAAGCCTATGAAATACTTGCATCTCCTACTCCCGCCCCAAACACGCCGCCTGAAGTAGAAGTAGCTGTTGAACCGGAACTATTCAATCAGGAACCGCAGTTTTCTGTTGCACAGGAGCCGGTCAAAATCAAGAAGAGCGTTAAAGACAAAATAATTGAAATGTACAAACAGGATTTTACAACACAGTACATTGCAAAAGAACTGGGTATTTCAGTAAGCGAAGTTGACTTTTTAATAAACATGTTCAAGAACAGCAAATAAACATTGCTTAAGTATTGACTTTTTTTTGCTGGTTAAGTATTATACAAATCGTTGTTAATCAACATTCCCTTGTAGCTCAGTTGGCAGAGCAACAGACTGTTAATCTGTGGGTCCGCAGTTCAAGCCTGCGCGGGGGAGCTAAACCAAGTTTTAACAAACTTGGTTTTTTTTTTGAAGTGTTAACATATTTCGTAATGCTCCATTAGCTCAGTTGGATAGAGCGGTTGCCTCCTAAGCAGCAGGTCGCACGTTCGATTCGTGTATGGGGCATTTTTTTTATTCAGGAAAGAATGTTTTAGAAATTTTTGCCATTTTTTCCGCGCCTTCCTGCAGCGAAGAATAACGTCCCATTCCAAAGAAAGCGGTTATGGCGTTGCCTGTAAGTTCTGCATCTGGCATAGCACTAATTTCAATCGGGATTCCAAGTTTAGTGGCCTTGAATTTGTTCCATGCATCGTTCCGTGCCTGTCCGCCTGTAGTGCGCAAAGCTTTTACAGGAGTTGCGGTCGCCTTTTCAAGCAGTTTTATGCCTGTTTTAAGCTCGTCGGTAATTTCTTCCATAAGCCTGTAGCCCTGCGAAGACTTGTCCTTCAACAGCGCTATTATAGTCTCCGCGTAACTCATTTTGTCATAAACCGAAGCATGTTTGAAAGCGCTGAATTTTTTCCCTGTATCGGGCTGCAAAAACGAAGCGTTGTACAAACCTGGAATTACGGAAGGCAGAGTTCTTATTCCCTCCGCGCTGACCGGTTCTTTTATGCACATATTTATTCCCTCGCTTGTTCCGGCTCTGTCGCACACTCTGCCCGTGTGCAGTGTGTCGGTTCCTATAAGCGCGGCAATAAAATCCGGTGTTCCGCAGTAAACTTT
>DBWK01000006.1:6355-6997 GCA_002308875.1 Treponema sp. UBA1240 | reverse complement strand
AGCTGATAAATCAAAAACTCAAAACCGGCAAAAACCGTATTTGTTTTTTCAAACTCGTCGGCAAAATGTTCTTTAAAGTAAAGCAGTCGCGGAATAAAAAGCGAACCGCAGGCCTGTTCATTGTATACGGCTTCTTCTTCTTCCGTTCCGTTGTAGTCATTCCACAAATGAATACGGTTTTCAGTTGCAATCGTTGGTCCGTTGCCGGATATTGCAATGCCGGTTATGTTTTTACAAAGATTTGTGTTTTTTATTTGCTCGAGCAGGTTTTCCGCAGCATTTTTAAAGGCAGAAAACCACATTTCCTGTGCATCGGTTGTAGTAAACCGTTGGCGACAGAATGCGTAAAAGTTTCCGTCTTGGTCGGCCAAAGCCGCTTTTAGAGAAGAAGTACCAATATCCGCTGTAAGAATCAGATCCGTAGAATCAGTCAATTTTTACCAGTTTATCAATAATCGTGCGGTTGTCCAAAAGGTTGCTCAGTGACTGATGATGGTGGATTCTCGAAATTACGTTCGCAAACAGACCGGTTACATTTGTATTGATATACCATTCGCAGTTCAAAAGCTCTTCGTGGTAAACGGCGTTTGTTCCGATTATTCTGTAAAAATATCCTTTCTGATAAGCATCATTGAACTGTTC
>DBWK01000006.1:0-6317 GCA_002308875.1 Treponema sp. UBA1240 | reverse complement strand
GCACCCTGTTCCTTGAGAAATTCCATAGCCTTAAGCAATGTACCGCCGGTACCGAGCATATCGTCCGCCATAAAAACGGTTTTTCCGTGAACATCACCAAGCAGTTTTACCGCCTTGATGTTTGTGTCCCTTGCGTTCTGTGTAACGATGGAATAGTCGCGTTCCTTGTAGATAAGGGCAAGCGGCTTTTTTAAGCCTGTAGCATAAAACTTGTTCCGGTCAACAGCGCCTGTATCCGGCGAAACAACAACAAAATCATCTTCCTTTGAAGTAAGGTCAACGATTTTTGCAAGTTCGCGGATAATCTGATAACTTGCGTGAAGGTTTTCTATATGGGCTGAACCGAATGCGTTTTCTATTTCGCGTGAGTGAATGTCGAGCGTTATAACCCTTGCAACACCCATGTTTTCGTATATGTGACCAAGCAGACTTGCGGTAAGACCTTCGCGGCCTTTCTTTTTGTGCTGACGGCTGTAGGGATAAACCGGCAGAACGAGCGAAATCTCTTTTGCACCGGCCTGACGGACGGCGTCAAGCGTTACAAGAAGCGACATTACATGGTCGTTTACCGAGAGCCGCATTTTGTTCTTTCCGCCGTTGAGCGAAAGTTCCTGATGGTTTTCTACGTCCTGAAAAATGTAAATGTCTTTTCCGCGGATGCACTCCATCAGCTCGGCTTTAAACTCGCCGTTCATAAAATATGTAAACTGTGTATTGATTTTAAATTCAGGTACACGATATTTGTCCACATTCCCTTTCAGACACAAATCGGAAGTTCTCAAATCGCTGTAAAAGTTCAGATCCCTCAGCAGCTTGTCCTTGTCAACCGAATAACGCTTTGACAAAGTATCGGTTTTTAAGCCGAACCGGTGTTTGTAAATGTGCTTTAAATGGGCAATTACTTCGTTTGCAAATGATTCTCCGCCCGGGCAGGCGACTATTCCAAGATTGGTCGGTTGGGAATATATCATATAGTGTGTCCTTGTGTTTTTTTGGTAAGAACTACACTATATATACCACTTTGGAGGTTGTTGGTCAAGGTAAAAAACCGTAAATCATGTTGTGTTTGTGTGTGTATTTGCGAGTTTGCGAGACACAAATAGCCGAAGCAATCAATACCTAAAAAATCCGATTTTATAAAGAATCACGGAATCTTATAAAAAATTTTTCATATTCAAGTTTCTGTGTTATAATATTAAAGATTCATCAGGGTTGTTTGGTACAGCATCAGCAATTTCATAGAATTTATTCTGTATTTGGAGAAAAAATGAAAAGATTTATATTTACCCTAATTATTGTAATGATTTCAGCTGGTTCACTTTATGCCGCCGGAAAAAAAGAGAGTACAACTTCATCAGACAGGGCAATGTATTTATCGGGACAGGGTTATATTACGCCTGCAAATGAAATAGAAATAGATGCTTATATCTCACAGGAAGATTATGATTACCCTCTGCCCATTGATACTCCTGTAAACTTTGTTGTTGATGCGGAGCAAAAAGGAGAACTTTCGTATCTTCAGATTGGTATGAAAGCCCAGAAAACAGCATTTAAAGATTTGCCAAAATTCAACATTGCATTCGTAATTGATTGCAGTGGTTCAATGTCAGCGGCAAATAAACTGGAATGGGTAAAAGATTCTTTTGAAATATTCATTGAAAATGTAAGACCAACGGATTACGTTTCTTTGATAGTATTCAGTAATGATGCTTCAGTTTGTTATCCGGCTACACAGATGAAAACCTATATTGAAAAACAGAGCTTCAAACAAAAAGTCCTTTCGATGAGGGCATCAGGTGGAACAAATATTTATGACGGCCTAGCAGCAGGATATCAGGAAGTTATAGCAAATTACGATTCGTCTTATAATAACAGGGTAATATTACTTACAGATGGGGAACATAACGCTCGTAAAAAAACAAAAGATGATATAGTAAATTTGGCAGCAAAGTATAATAAACTGGATATCAATGTTTCCTGTATTGCGCTTGGAACTTCTGCTGATGTAAATCTTATGAACGATATTGCACAGGAAGGCGGTGGAAGTTCCCGTTTTATTTCCAATCACGAAAAAATGGTAGAGACCTTCAGTACCGAGCTTGATAGGCTTCTTGTTCCTGCAGCACGGGATCTTAATATTACGCTGACTCTTGGAGATGATATAACGCTGCTTGAAACATGGGGTTACAAGAATAAGACAGTAGGCCAGACTATTTCGTATGAACTTGAATCCATTCATAACGGAGATTACGAGACAATTGTAACTGAACTTTTACTGCCCAAAAATTATAATAATTCACGACCGCTTGCATGGCTTACTTACGACTACAAGACAATGGACAACCAAATCAAAAAAAGTACGGCAATTCCTATTTATCTTATGGAAAAAGCATCGGATGCATCCAAAACAATTATGAACAGTCGTATACTTAAATCCGAAGCATACATACGATTGGCACGACTTCTTATAGATATTGCAAATCGAGCAGATAATATCTCATCTCTTCAAAGACAGTACAATAATGACATTCGTAATGACGGACGTAATGGAACTGTATATATAAACGGAGATCCTGTTCAATCCGTATCGGAACAAGATAATACTTCAAAAGCAACTATGGATGAAATTATTTACCAGTTGAATTTGTGCATTCAAAAGCTGGATGATATGCGTACTGATTTAATGCGGATTGACGATATTCTTCCCGGTGATCAATTTGTGAAAGATTTTCAAATTCTCGATAACTACAAAGCAACATTTGAACGTAATCTGAATGATATGAAATCATTCTCGAAGAAAACTGAAGATCTGGATTTTTAAAGACATTAACTCAAAATTATGCCAGCGGAATCTCCGCTTTTTAGTGAATTACGGAAAGTCTTTCAGTATTAACAAATCAAGATTTTACCGTTAAGCGGATTTTAGATTGCTGACTGACGTAAAATATTCTGTATATAGGCTATCTACAAGTTGTAGACAGGCTGAGTACAACTTGTAGACAGGCTGTGTACAGCTTGTACTCAGGCTATGTACAACTTGTACTCAGTCTGAGTACAGAATTCTGATAAGCGTACAGCAAAGTATTTTAAGGTGTGTAGCAAAATGTTTTACGACGTATAGAAAAGATATATATGTTTTCTCACCTGCTGAAATGGAAGATCGATCAGTCCAATATGCCAATATGTGCGGGTCCCAGTAACGAAAAAAATGTGGAAGCCTTCCCATGGGGGCCTTTCCACATTTTTTTTCTACGTCCCGCACATATAAGTTTGCCCCAAAATCAGCATGCACAGTTGGCTGTGATTATGATAAAAGGACAATCAAGTCTTAATATGTTTCATAATCTTTTCTTTGAACGTGATATCGTGCTTCAATTTCTTCCCAGTCAATGACAATATCCCCATAGCCTGCATCAAGATATTTCTTTTGAAGAAGATATGGATTTATTTCGGATGGATGCCTGTCTCCCCATGAAACAAGAAGCCGTTATTCGATAATCCATGTATAATCTATAACTTGTCGATCGATTATTTTGTTAATACTTACATAATCATCTATTTTCTTTTGTATTATCGGTATAAGGTAAAAACGTTCTTCTTGTGTTAAAAAATTGCTACCACATATTAATAAATCAATAAGTATATCCAATGTGAAAGGAGGATGACCATACTTTTCGATGCCTACCAGAAGAATACGTTCGAGAATAATAGGTTTTATAACATCTTTTGGTTCTTCATCTATTAAATAAAGTGCTCTCCTTTGAAAACCGAATTGACGATAATAATATTCATCGTTTTGGTATTCTTCCAACAAACTGTCGATTTGTTCCTCAGGAGTCATCTTCTTGAATAATTCATAATCGACTGAAAATAAAGAAGATGCTTTTAACAATAATAATAGTAATATAATAAGTCTTTTCATTTTATTGCCACCATATATCACCTGCCGAAAACGGAAGGTCGGTCAGTATAACAGTCTTATTTTTCATCCTTAACCTATTCTTTACCGTGGAATTTCATACACTCCGGTAAGCGATAAGAACTCGTTTATTTTGTGTGTACATAAGGAAAAACCCTGCTCGTTATTGGTGAGCACAATTGCGTATTTTTGTGTGTCTGGGTACAAAGCAAAAAGGCTCTGAAATCCAAAGTTAAAACCAGAATGCCAGTAGACCCGCGTACCGTTGTGTGTTTCAATTCCAATTCCGTTTCCCCAGCTCAGTGAATCATTTATTCTCATACTTTCAGAAAATAATTCCCGCACCTTACTATTGGAATTATTATAACACTTCATAAGCTCATCACAGAACAGAGACATGTCTTTTGCTGTGGATTTTAGTGAATATGCGCAGTTGGCCGGTTTTGTATAAAAATCATTTGTAACTGCAATCGGTTGGTGCACTGTAAGCACTAATATGCAAAAAACAGCCGTAATTACGGGCATAATGTAAGAATAAAACTTTGTGTTTCTTAAGCATATCAACAAAATTACAGATAAAAGCAAGATAATTCCAAAAACAAATAGAACTCTTGAAAAAAGAAAGATCATTACAAAGCATACATTACAACCTGCTGAATCTGCGATGCACAGCAAATTCAGCTTTTTTGATTTTCGTACAGGACGTTTAATACAGCAGCCTGTAATAGTAATTATCAGCCGTAACAGCCAGTAAACTGCGAAAAAAATCAGGCTGGAATACAACAGAACGTTTGAAAGCTCCATATGCGGTAAAACGGTTTTTGATTTTTCAAAAGTTGAGTTTTCCATTTTTAACGGTACAAACACATATTCCAAAGCAAGTGCTTCAAATGATTTTTGAGTTACATTTTCCAGCACGTTCTGCAGGTACATATACCCAACGCCGGAATAACGGAACTTTTCGCCTGGAACGGTGTATATCTTTTTGTCAATTCCAAATTCGTAGGAAGGAGAAAAACCCGCTGAATGATTCAACAGTTCATAAACCGTTATTTCCTGCATTTGTGGATCAGATGTAAGATATGACGAATCGAGATATTGGGCAATTTGGGTATTCAGACTTAATTTGCCTTCATCAATCAATTTGAATGCAATATAAGCGGCAAGCACTTTTCCGTTTGAGGCTAATTCAAAAACAGAATTTTCACTTATTGATTCATTTGAAACTTCAAACCGCGTAACTCCATTTTCAGAGAATGCGGCCGCGTAATCTATGGAACTCGTATTTTTTGCACAGCCGGCAAAAAGCATTGTAAACACTATGAATGATGTTAGTAAAAAAGTTTTATTCATTATTACATATTTTACAACAGGTTTTAGAAATTTCATAGTATTCGGTGCNNGGTTGCCTGAATTTGACATTGTCTCTGACAGAATATCAAGATAAAATTATTCTACCATCAAGATGAATATTTTCGCTCAAAAACTATACGGTTTTATTGTTTGCCTTATCCTAATACTGTGATAAAATAAAAACCCTATGACTCTGAACTTGAACGGAAACTGGTGCTTATCTTCAGCTGACGGTGGCATTGCCGGCATAGATATGCAAATTCCGGGCGACATTCACTCAGCTCTTATTGACGCGAAACAGCTCGAAGACCCATATTACGCCCGAAACGAGCTCGATGTGCAGTGGGTCGGCAAGGCTGACTGGGTTTTGGAACGCACTTTTGACGCAAGCCCGGCACTGCTAAAAGGCAGACAGTTCTTGACGCTTGAAAGCGCCGACACGTTTGTACGCATTTTCCTGAATGGCAACGAAACAGGCTTATGCGACAACTATTTTAAGCGTTGGCGCTTTGACATAACAGAATCTTTGAAAGCCGGTAAAAACACCATAAAGCTTGTCTTTGAATCAGCTGAAAGACATGCCGCCGAGCTTGCCGCAGTACACCCGTACGCTGTGCCCGACTCAAAAGCACCTGTCTATTCGCCGCACCGAAACTTTGTGCGCAAAATTCAGTGCCACGGTGGTTGGGACTGGGGCCCATGCATTATGGCGTTCGGCATTTACGGCAAAATCTGCATTGAACAGACCGCCGACTGCCTTATAGATTATCTTGAATTTGACGCTAAGCCCGAAAAAGCCGGCAGCTGGCTTGCGGCCGTTACCGTAACATGCACGGCGGTTAAAGACTGCAANNTGCAAAAAACAGTTCACGCTGAAAATCACAAAAGAAACCGAAACAGCACCGGCTGCCGAAGAAACATTCGCCGTGCAGCTTAAAAAAGGCGAAAACCGCTTTACAAAAACGCTCGTCGTAAAAAAGCCCGAGCTGTGGCATCCGGCGTTCTGTTCTGCAAAAGACACCGCCGCAATTCATGCAGGCAGCAT
>DBWK01000040.1:26985-27623 GCA_002308875.1 Treponema sp. UBA1240 | reverse complement strand
CAGGTTGTTCAGGCTGACTGCGGTTACATTCCTCTTGTAACACCTACATCACAGATTGTTGGTACACAGGCAGTATTCAATGTACTGTTCGGCCGCTACAACAAACTTACACAGGAAACACGCGACCTCTTGGTCGGCAAATATGGTGCAACTCCTGCAAAACCGAACGCAGACCTTGTAAAGAAAGCTCTTGAACAGAACAAGATGGACAAGGTTGTAACATGCCGTCCTGCAGACCTCATTCCTATGGAATGGGACAAAATGGTTGCCGAAGCAAAAGAAAACGGTGGTAACGGTTCTGACGAAGACGTTCTCACATACGCAATGTTCCCGAAAGTAGCTCCTAAGTTCTTTAAGGAAAGAGCAAACGGTCCTGTAAAGTCAGAATCTTTTGCAGTTGCAAAATCTTCCGCATCAGGCAACGGCGGTTCATATTCAGTAAACGTAAACGGAACAAGCTACAATGTAACAACTGGTCCTGCCGGTGATACAATGAGCGTAAATGTTAACGGTACAGCATACAATGTAACATTCGGCGCAGCCGGTGCTGCTCCTGCAGTTGCCGCAGCCGGTTCAACGGGCGGAGCTGACATTAAGGCTCCTGTTGCCGGTACAGTATTGAAGATTATCGCTCAGAA
>DBWK01000040.1:25744-26957 GCA_002308875.1 Treponema sp. UBA1240 | reverse complement strand
ATGATTGAATCAATGAAGATGGAACTCGAAGTAAAAGCTACCGGAAACGGTCCTGTTCAGTGGTCTGTTTCACAGGGTGCAGCAATTACAGCCGGTCAGGTTCTTGGAACAATCGGCGGTGGTGCTGCTGCTCCAGCTCCTGCGGCTCCCGCTGCTTCAGCCGCTGCTCCTGCAGCTCCTGTTTCTAACGGTGGAACAGCTGTTAATGCTCCTGTTGCAGGAACATTCCTCAAGGCTGTTGTTGCAGAAGGTGCTTCTGTAACTGCCGGTCAGACAATCATCATGATTGAATCAATGAAAATGGAACTTGAAGTAAAAGCAACAGCTGCAGGTTCTGTTCACTTCCTTGCATCAGCCGGTTCTGCAATCACAGCAGGTCAGGCACTTGCAGAGATTAAATAAGGTAACGGAGTTAATAATGCTTGGTCAAAAAAATAAACTAAATAAGCAGATATTTTCTGCAATGCTTATAATCATGGCAATTGCAGTAGTATTTTCTTCTGTATCATCGGTTTTTGCACAGAACAGTGCGGAAGTTCGTGAGCATCCTTCCTTGAGGACAATGAATTCAGCAATCATCAAGGGATCTGAAAAAATCCCGATGATTAAGCCTCTGGAATTCTTGAAGAGCCTCTGGCAGAACACCGGTATTAATCAGATGATTAATGGTGAAGTTAAGGCCGAAGAGGAAGAAGAAGTAGAAAGCGCAGTTGTTTTTGCTGAATCAGCTCCAGGCTGGCAGAAGCTTATAATGATTGCTGTAGGTTTTCTTATCATTTACCTTGCTGTAGGTAAAGGATTTGAACCTCTCCTTCTTATTCCGATCGGATTTGGTGTTGTTCTTGTAAACATCCCGGGTGCCGGAATGGGACAGGGACCTGACGGAATGCTGCACATCATTTACAAAGCAGGTGTTGGTAACGAATTCTTCCCGATGCTTATCTTTATGGGTATTGGTGCAATGACAGACTTTGGTCCTCTTATTGCTAACCCAAAGATGGCTCTTCTCGGTGGTGCAGCCCAGCTCGGTGTTTTTGCCACATTGCTCGGTGTTGCTATTATGAACCTTATCCCTGGTGTTGAATACAACATGATGCAGGCTTGTGCAATCGCAATTATCGGTGGTGCTGACGGTCCTACTTCAATCTATGTAACCAGAACTCTTGCGCCTGAACTTTTGGGTGCAATTGCGGTTGCAGCATATTCATATATG
>DBWK01000040.1:14877-25711 GCA_002308875.1 Treponema sp. UBA1240 | reverse complement strand
AAAGAACGCAAAATCAAGATGGATCAGCTCCGCTACGTTTCTAAAACAGAAAAGGTTATGTTCCCGATTGTTCTTTTGTGCCTCACAATTCTGCTTTTGCCACCGGCAGCTCCGCTTATCGGTATGCTCGCATTCGGTAACTTTATCAAGCAGGTTGGTATTGTAGAACGCCTTTCCAAGACACTTGAAAACGAAATGATGAACATCGTTTCAATTCTTCTTTCTCTTGGTGTTGGTGCACAGATGACTCCTGAAAAAATCTTTAACCCGAGTTCCGTTGGTGTTATCGCTCTTGGTCTTCTTGCATTTGCAATCGCAACTTGCGGCGGTCTTTTGATGGCAAAACTGATGAACCTTTTCCTCAAGAAAAAGATTAATCCTCTTATCGGTTCTGCAGGTGTTTCCGCTGTTCCAATGGCAGCACGTGTTTCCAACAAGGTTGGTCTTGAATACGACCCGAGTAACTTCCTTCTCATGCATGCCATGGGACCGAACGTATCCGGTGTTATCGGTACAGCTGTTGCCGCAGGTGTATTCATCGCAACTTATGCAAAATAAAGCTTTAAGCCGTTAGGCTTAAAAACAAAAACCGCTGCTCAACAGGCAGCGGTTTTTTTGTGTACGTTATAACAAATCTATAAAAAAGTTGTACAAAAAATTTGCCAATTCTCATTTTATGAAGTAAAATAATTATTATATGGTCACCGTGAACGTTCACGTTCTCGATAGTATGCCCTAAAAAATTACAACCAAAGTTAAAAACTCGCTGAAAGGTAGTAGTATGCAGCTTGTCAAAACAGAAAAACAGAAAAATGCCGTCAAAGATTTTTTGATGATTGTTCCTTTTCTTATTCTAATCTTAATTTTTTCATATTATCCGTTGTACGGATGGGTTTATGCGTTTTTTGACTATAAACCGCCGTTTCCTCTGTCATGGGAGAAATTTGTAGGATTCAAGTGGTTTATTTCAATGGTCGAAAACCCTGTAAAAGTAAAAAGACTGGTGCAGGTTTTGACAAATACTTTTGCCATGAGTGGATTGAGTCTGTTCTTTTCATGGTTTCCGATGATTTTTGCGGTTTTTTTGAATGAAATTAAATCTGTCAGGTTTAAGAAATTTGTGCAGACTGTAACAACCCTTCCTAATTTTATCAGTTGGGTTTTGGTATATTCAATAGCGTTCAGTGTATTTAACAGTACCGGTGCCGCCAACAGTATTTTGATGCGGCTGGGTATTACGAACGAACCGATTCTGTTTTTGCAGTCGTCAGAGCATATTTGGTTCAAGCAGTGGTTGTGGCTCACCTGGAAAAACGCAGGTTGGGCGGCTATCATGTACATCGCCGCAATAACCGGCATAGACGAGGAACTGATGGAGGCCGCAAAAATTGACGGTGCATCGCGAATGCAGTGTATATGGCACATCACAATTCCATCCATACTTCCTACGTATTTTGTTCTTGTTATGATGAGCCTTGCTAATTTTCTTTCAAACGGAATGGAACAGTATTTTGTATTTGCCAATTCATTCAACAAGACAAAAATTGAAGTTCTTGATCTGTATGTATATAACCTTGCGATGGGCAGCGGCGGTTATTCGCTTTCAACTGCAATCAGTATTCTTAAGTCGTTTGTAAGTATTATGCTTTTGTGGGCGACTAACTGGGCTTCTAAAAAAATCCGCGGTGAAAGTCTTATATAAAGGAAGAAAAAATGGTTTCATTAAAACAAACTGTTGAAGACAGAGTTATAACTATAGTTACATACATCGTATATTCATTTTTTGCGTTTGTTTGTCTGTATCCGTTTTACTACATATTTATCAACACATTCAGTGCGAACGATTTGAGCGAGCGCGGAAAAGTTCTTTTGTATCCGATTGGCTTCCATCTTACGAACTATGTGCAGGTTATGAAGATAAACGGACTTGTTAACGCATTCAAGATTTCCGTTCTCAGAACGGTTGTAGGTACCGCTCTTACGGTTGTTGTCGCGGCGTTCTTAGGTTATATGTTCACAAAAGAAACGCTTTGGAAACGCAAGCTGTGGTACCGTATGGTTGTTGCAACCATGTATTTTAATGCGGGTATTATTCCCTGGTTTATTACAATGCGCAATCTTCATCTTACGAATAACTTTTGGGGATATATTTTTCCGGTTGCGGTACAACCGTTTTACATTGTTCTTTGCAAAACATTCGTAGAAAGTGTTCCAAAAGAGCTTGAAGAAGCCGCCGTTATTGACGGTGCCGGAACTTTGCGTATTTTCTTCAGCGTTATTGTGCCTGTAATCAAGCCGATTGTTGCAACTGTAGCTATTTTTGCGTCGGTTGCGCAGTGGAACTCATTCCAGGACACGCTGCTGCTTGTTACGGATCCAAAACTGTACACACTTCAGTTTACACTGTACCAGTACATAAATCAGGCAAGTTCACTTAAAGCACTTGTAAACAGCAGTACTTCCGCTGCGGCAATGGCGGCGAGTCTTGCACATTCGCAGACGGCAACTTCAATCCGCATGACGGTTTCGGTTATCGTAGTATTCCCGATTGTCTGCGTATATCCGATTTTCCAGCGGTATTTCACAAAAGGGATTATGATCGGCGCCGTAAAAGGCTGACCATTCATATATACTTACAGAGTTACATTATAAGGAGGATTCTGTGAAAAGGGGATTATTATTTTCCAGTATCATTTTAATGGTTATTGCTTCCGTATGTTTGTGCGGTTGTGGTAAAGGAAAAGAAGCCGAAAAATCAACCGGTGGTTTAAAGCCTATTACTCTTGATATTTACGATGTTGCGGCAAACTATCAGGGCTTACAGAGTGGTTGGTTCGGAAAGATTGTAAAGGACAAGTTCAATATTGAATTGAACATCATTGCACCACAGGTAGCAGGCGATGCTATTTTCCAGACACGTGCAAGTTCCGGCAATCTTGGTGATATCGTTATTCTCGAGGCAACACAGTTTAATGATTGTCTTTCTGCAGGTCTTATTAAGGACATCAGCGACAAAATAACGTCTTCTCCTAACCTGATGAAATTCAACAAGCAGATTAAAACATTTAACGAAGCTCTTCCAGGCAATTCAGCAGGAAAATATTATGGTATTCCTACAGAAATGATGGATACATCTCCAACATCAGTTACACAGGAACGTATTTATTCACTTCCTCAGCTCAGATGGGATTTGTACAACAAGATTGGTGCTCCTGAACTTAAGAATCTTGATGACCTCTTGAACGCATTTGTTGAACTGCGCAAAGTTCACCCGACAAACGAAAAAGGCGACCCTGCTTATCCGCTTTCATTGTGGCCTGACTGGGACGGTGGTGACGGTATGATTGGTATTGCTAACGTTGTACAGCTTACTACATGGTACGGCGACAAAATCAAAGGCTCAGCTGTTCTCAGACCGGACGGTACATTCTATCCGCTTACCGACAAAGCCGGTGCATACTACAAGATGCTTAAATTCCTCAATAAAGCAAGACGTATGGGCGTTGTAGACCCTGATTCCGGTACACAGGACTGGAACTCTGTTTGTGCAAAAATTTCTAACGGACAGGTTGATTTTATCTGGTATACATGGGAAATTGGTTTCTGGAACACAACAGCACGTTATTCTGACGGAACCGCATTCTGCTTTATTCCTGTTAAGGATCAGCTTTATTACACAGATTCTGATGCATACTTTGGAAGTGGACGTGTATTTGGCGTAGGTTCAAACGTAGATCCTGAAAAATATGAAAGAATTATGCAGTTCCTTGACTGGTATGCTTCTCCTGAAGGATGTGAATACCAGCACATTGGTCTTAAAGGTTTTAACTACGAAGTTCTTTCTAACGGCAAGTATAATCAGATTAATGATAACGCTTTGATGGACAACCTGCCTGTTCCTGATGAATTCGGCGGCGGCGGATACAGCGACGGTAACAACGCAATTAACCAGTGGATCTGCAAGTCCGAATGTACAAACCCGAACACCGGAGAGATTTATGCTCCTCAGTACTGGGCTTCTACAAAAGAAAGAAACATGACTCAGATGCGCCGCGACTGGGAAAAGAAATACGATGCAACAGACGCAACAAACTGGATGGTAAAAAACAACAAAATTACCGTAAGTCCGTCTGTTTCTGTAAGTCTTCCGTCTGACGATCCTGATATTTCTGTTATCCGCAACAGCGTAAATCAAGAAGTTTGCGATGCCTCATGGCGTATGATTTTTGCAAAAGACGACGCAGAATTTGACAAAATGTGGGATGCAATGACAAAAGAAGTTAAGGGATTTGGTTTTGATCAGCTTTATGCATTTGACTGCAAAAAACATCAGATTGAAGTTGATGCAAAGGCAAAAGTAAAATAATCTGACGGTCATTGACTAAAAGATAAACCGCTGCTTAACAGGCAGCGGTTTTTTTGTTTTATCATTAATCTCTTGTAATATTCCGCAGCCAGCCTTTCTTTTTGTAATGGCGGATAACAAAAGGCATTTTTTCAAATTCATCCAGGAACAGGATAAAATACACCCAAAGTGGTGGTAGTTTAAAAACAAACGCCGCGAGCAGACCGAGCGGTACGGAGACGCACCACATATTGATTATGTCCGCAATAAACCCAAACTTAGAATCTCCGCCCGCGCGGAATATGCCGCAGATAAGAACAGTATTTATGGCGGCGCCGAGGATTGAATATGAGTTGATGAACAGAATCACGTTGCGGTAGTGCGCTGCCGTTTCGTTTAGATTCGCAATGAATGGAAGAAGCGGATACAAGCAGATTATCAGAATCGCGCCCAATACACCCGAAAGAATCGTTACCCTCGCAAGACGAGAGGCGTTGCGCTCCGCAACCTGCATATCGCCTGCGCCCATGTTTTTGCCCAGTACGATTGCGCCGCCGTATGCCATACCGAAGCACAGTACCGAGCCCAGTTGCCGCACTGTGCTGACTACGGAATTTGCCGCTACAATATCTTCGCCCAAGTGTCCCATGATTACTGAGTACATTGAAAAAGCCGCGCCCCATACCAGCTCATTGCCGACTGCCGGCAGTGAATATTTGAAAAAATCCCTTGTGAGCAGGCTGTTTCTTCTGAACATACAGAATACTGAAAAGCGGACATCGTTCTGAAAGCGTGCGTATATGAGACAGATGAGCATTTCGATAAACCGTGCTATGGATGTGGCGATTCCAACACCGAGAATGCCCATCTTAGGTACGCCGAACAAGCCGAAGATGAACACCGCGTTTAATCCGATGTTGAGAAAAAGACTAGTTGTAGACGTAATAGTTACGATTTTTACGCGTTCTATGCTTTTGAAACCCGCCTGAAACATCTGTGAGAACGAAAGGCAGACGTAAGAAACGCTTACGGCACGCAGATAGCGGCAGCCTTCGGCTATGAGAGCCTCGTCTTTTGTAAAAATGAGCATCAAAATGCGGGGATAAAATGCGGCTACCAGTGCTACAATAAACTCCACGGAACAGCAGATTCTAAGCCCTATACCGAGAAGTGTTTTTATGGATTCCGTATCCTTTTTGCCCCAGTACTGTGCGCCAAGCATTATTAAACCGGATGAAAGCCCCGTTGAAATCATGAAAAGAATAAATGCAATGTTACCTGCAAGTGCCGAAGCCGCAATTGCCGTCTGCCCGATGTATCCGAGCATGATGACGTCTGCCGAATTAACTGCTGCGGAGATGAGGTTTTGTATTGCCATAGGCTGCACAACGTTGCGCAGGTCTTTATAAAAGGTTTTGGCTTCTTCGGTCATGGTTCGCACACTATAGCATATATATAGAAGAAAAAACAATCGGTATAAAATATATGTGGAATTAAATTATTTGATTAATGCTTTTTAAGCATTGTTAAGCTATACTGTTTATGAGGGGAATAATATGAAAGTTCTTGTAATTCCTGATGTTCACGGTTCGCACGAATGGGAAACTGCAAAGAAATATGCTCCGAATGAGTTTGATTATATTGTTTTTCTCGGCGATTATTTTGATTCATGGAAAAATGAATGGCCGGATCAGGGAAAGAATTTTAAGACGATTTGCAATTATGTAAGGCAGGATACGGCGCACAGAAAATTACTGCTGGGAAATCATGACTGGAGTTATTTAAGCCGAACAAAGCACGGCGGCGGAGTTTCGGGGCATCAGAACGAGAAGATTGATAAAATCAGAAATCTTTTACAGGCAAACCATGATATCCTTGATCTGGCATTTGAAGTTGACAGGGTTGTTTTTTCTCATGCGGGATTTTCACGTACTTGGGTAGAATCATTGTTTAATCTTTTTGACTATGATGAAAAGAACAACCTTTCGTTAGTAGATTTTCTGAATAAAAAATGGCATTCACTTTCCTTTATTCCCGGCGACTCAGGTTTTAATTACGGGTTTGAGGAGCTTTTAGACTGGCACGGATTTTTAAGCGGGTCGGGAAACGAGGTTACACAGGGACCGCTTTGGATTCGTCCTGAAGCACTTTTACAGGATGCGTTTTACCATACTCAGGTTGTTGGACATACCGAATACTGCAACGATGATTTTGTAATTCTTTGTGAGCAGAGTTCTTCGGCGGATTGTAAAAACACGTTGATTATGACTGATTCAGAAAGTCATAAGGTGTTTGGAATGATTGATACAGCGCAGTTTTAGTTATCTTTTTTAGGGTATCTGCCGCAGCCTCGTTCTTCGGGGCAGGTTTTTGTTTCTTCGCATTTTGCGTGGAACAGCATATTGACGAGTGTTTCCCATTCTGGAGAATACGCGCGCAAAGCATTGCACACATCCAAGAACAGTTTGCGGTATTCGTGATACGCTCTGCTGCACATGCGCTGGCGAGACATATCCATCAAGTTTCGCAGGTTGTGCTTGCAGACAATCCGCGTTTCCATGCCCAGCGGCAGGGCAAGCGCACAGTCTTCCTTGGGAATCCCGGCTTCCATCAGCTTTGCATAAGCGGAGCGAATTTGTTCCATACAGTCTTCATATATTGTCTTAGCTGCGGGGTTTTGTGCAACGGAAGGCGGTGTGATGTAGGCAAAGTTTTTTGCATTTACGTACCGTGTTGATGACTGAAGACGGGTAGGGGCGCCACCTATGTGAGTGTACCATTCGCGTATAACACGCGCGGAATAGCCGTCCAAAACCATATACACATCTGGAAATTCCAGCGTGCGACCGTGGTTCGACTTTATGCAGTTCAGCGCACGGGTTATGTTCGCTTCATCGTTGTCTGTTGCGGAACCCCAGCAGACACCTGCCATTTCGCCTATCATGCGGATTGGATTTTTTGTTGTATGTTCAAGAATTGTTACGCTTCCCATTTTGTATTTCCTTTTGTTTAATCTAAAAAAAAGTGCCTTAAAGCTGGTTTAAGACACTTTCCGTTTTTCCGAATTATTACAGTTATACTTTGAACTGGTCAATCTGTGCACTGATGTGGTCAATGGTATTCATCAGTTTTGGAGTAATTTCATCCAGTTCATTACCTGTTCTGTTAATTCTGTCCGCACCTTCTGTTATAAGACTCATACTGTTTTTCATGGAATTTGTGGCTTCCTGCAAGTTCTTTATTTCATCAAGAACGGACTGGTTTCCTATGGACATTTCGCGGCTTGCGGAACGAACTTCAGATGTATTGTTATTCATTGTGTACAAAGCGTCAAAAATCTGTTTTGAACCGGAGTTCTGCTCGTCCATCGCGTTCTTAATCTGAAGAACCATTTCGTTTGTAGAATTGATAAGTTCAGAAACTTTTTTGAATGCATCCATTGATTCGACAGAGGCCTGAACTACTTCGGTAATGGAGTTCATTATTTCGTTGAGCTGTTCATTAATCTTGTTTGATTCCTGCGATGAACTTTCGGAAAGCTTTTTAATTTCATCCGCAACAACACTGAATCCGCGTCCTGCATCACCTGCATGTGCAGCCTCAATCGCCGCGTTCATAGCAAGCAGGTTTGTTTGTGACGCAATTGTGGCTATTACGGTGTTAGCACCCTGCAAAGCTTCGGACTGACTTTCGATGTCCTTAATCTTTTGGCTTACAATTTCCTGTTTTTCAACACCTGTATCCGTGTTGTCAAGAAGCTGCTCAAATGAATCCGCCATAATGTCGATTGATTTGTTTACTGACGAGATGTTTCCCATCATTTGTTCAACCGCGGCGGATGCCTGTGTAACGCCGGTTGCCTGTGTTTCAATCATTCTTTCGAGTGACTGGATGTTTGCTGAAATTTCGGTTACTGATGAGGCGGTAAGATTTACGCTGTCACCCTGTGTAACAATCTGAACCTGCATGTCTTCAATGTTTGAAAAAAGTGAGGCTATAGACTCCGTTGTGGAAGAAGCGTTTTCTTTCATGTTGTTACCAACGGATGCAAGTTTTTCTTTGGATTCCTTTATGTCGGCTATAATATTCTGAAGTTTTTCTTCAAACTGGTTAAAGCCTTTTACAACAGAGCCGATTTCGTCATTTGAATGAAGTGAAATGCGTCTTGTAAGGTCGGCGTTACCTGTTGCAATCTCGCTGATTGCATCTTTTACGTCTTTAAGAGGCTTGATTGAGCGTGAAATTGCGATACTAACGATTATTACCGCAAGGATTGTAATAAATGCTATGTATACTATTACGGCGTTGCGCATTTTGTTTATATCGGCCTGAAAGTCGCTGTAAGGAATTTTGTTTATTGCCACCCAGTTTGTTTCAGGAACTTTTTCGAATGCTAAAACGTATTGTTCCCCTTCGAGCTTGTATTTTATGATACCGTTCTGTTC
This sequence comes from Treponema sp. UBA1240, assembly GCA_002308875.1. GTDB lineage: Bacteria > Spirochaetota > Spirochaetia > Treponematales > Treponemataceae > UBA1240. The sequence continues at coordinate 16,921 of DBWK01000040.1, read as the reverse complement.
GGTTTTGATTCTGTTTATTTGTTCAATGAGCTCCTGATCACTGGTTTTTTCTGCCTTTGCAAAAATGCTTTCAGTGGTAAATTCTTCCATTGGTAAGTCTTCTGCGAGAAGGTCTTCAGAAGCGATTATAATTCCAGGTGAGTGTAGTTCTGCAAATGCTTCACCTTCTCCGCCCGGTCCCTCATTTAGTGTTATGAGAAAAGCAGGACGATTGTCGCCTGCACGATGGTTCGTGGCAAGATAACTGGGTTTTAAGCCTTCAATAACGCAGAAAAGAACGTTTATTACATTGTTTTTGTCGTCAAATACCGGTACTGAATAAAAAACGGCGGGTGCACTTGTAACTTTGTTGATGAACGGATCCGTTACAAAGCGTTTGCCGGTTTTGAACGGCTGCTGAAAATACTGGCGTTCTTTGAACGGAATCATTCTTACACCGTTGTTAATCCAGGCAAAGCCGGCTGTATCCAGAATACATACGTCAATATAATCCTTATCGAGACTCATTGCACCGTAAATGGTGTGTGTTTTGTCCAAAAGAGAAACATTAGGATCGCGGATTTCGGGGAGAGCTGCCAGAGTTTCGAGCATTTTGAATTCGCGGTCGTTGGATGCTTTGATTGAATCTGCTGTTGCACTTACTGATTCTTCAAGTGCCTTTATAAGTTCTGTTTCGAGACTTTTTTTTGCTGTTATTATTGAAATAAGACCGATGCTGGTAAACGCAATAACCATTATAAGCAGCGTTATAAAACCAATTTTAAGACGAATACTTTTCATATTACCCACTCCAAAGTGTATGATGCCTAATTTGCAACTTTAATAATTATATCGGCATGTACTGAATTTAGCAACTAAAAAAAACGTGTTAGCATTATAAAACTATTTTGTTTTTATGCTTTATTTAAACATATGAACGTGTTATGCTGTATTTATGATAACTGATGTACTAATCCTTGCAGGTGGTTTTGGCGAACGCCTCTGGCCTGCTTCAAGTCCTGAAAATCCAAAACAGTTTATGACGCTTAACGGGAATCTCTCATTTTTGCAGAATAGTATCCAGAGAGCGCTTGCCCTTGGAATTAGCGGCAAAATATTGGTAATTACCCGAAAAGACATAGAAAACGAATGTGTCCGGCAATGCTTAACGCTTGCTGCTGCAGAAACAGCTGCTAATGCTGAAAAAATACTCAAAGACTGTGTTGTTATTGCGGAACCTGCCGGCAGGCATACATCCGCCGCCATAATGACAGGGGTGTGCTTTGTAAAAAAGTTGTATGAAAATCAAAAAAGAACATTCCTTGTTCTTACAAGTGATCACGCAATCTCCCCGACGGACAATTTTGTTTCTGACTGCAAAAAAGCGGCTTTTGCCGCTGAAAACGGTATGTTCGTCTGCTTTACCATTCCGCCTGAAGCACCTTCGGTTGAATACGGATACATAAAAATCGGAGAATCCGTTTTTGAAAGCGATTCAATTTTCAGGATAAGCCACTTTAAGGAAAAGCCTGATTTAGAAACGGCAAAAAAATACTTGGAAAGTGGTAAATATTTTTGGAACAGCGGTATGTTTGCCTTTGATGCCGATACCTTCACCGCTGAAATGAAGAAATGTACCGGCGAGGTTTACGAAAGTTTTCTGCCTGTTATTGAAGGAAAAAAGCCTGTTGTTGTAAAGCTTGACGGAATTGGCGTTATAAAAGACTGGCCGGAATTCTACAAGGTGTATGAATGTGTTCCCAAGATTGCAGTTGACAAAGCAATCGCCGAAAAAACTTCATGCGCTTGTGCCGTTACAACAACGTTCAGTTGGACGGACATAGGAAATTGGGATGTATTCAGCAGAATCTGTACGAATCCTGCAAATGCTGAAGTTGTTCAAAAAAACTGTTCCGGTAATTTTGTGTATTCCGATATTCCGGTTGTTCTTTGCGGTGTAAATGATTTAGTTGTGGTTGCAAAGAACGGAAAACTGCTTGTTATGAAGAAGGGAACTTCCAACCTTGTGAGGGATGCTTCAAGGGAGATGAAATGAGCAGTGATA
>DBWK01000040.1:0-14868 GCA_002308875.1 Treponema sp. UBA1240 | reverse complement strand
AAAACTGATAAGAAAGTTTATAATTCCCAAAAGGAGAAAAAAGATATGGCAGATAGAAATGTTGAAATCCTGATTGAAGGTATGGCATGTTCTCATTGCAGCGGTCGTGTTGAATCGGCTTTGAATGCGCTTAACGGTGTTGAAGCAAAGGTTGATTTGGAAAAAAAGACCGCTTTTGTAAAGGCTGCAGCTGATGTTTCTGATGAAAAGTTGAAGGAAACGGTAACAGGTGCAGGATACAAAGTTGTTTCGGTAAAATAACAATGAATGTGGAAGCTGTAAAAGAAAGGGCAAAAAACAATTTTTCAGGCGGAATGAACTGTTCACAGTCTGTTTTATTGGCATTTGTTGATGAACTTGGTGAAGAAAAAATAGGAATAAGCCATGATGCGGCAATGAAGCTTTCTTCTTCTTTCGGCGGCGGCATGGGGCGGTTACGCGAAGTATGCGGCGCTGTGAGCGGAATGTTTATGGTTGCAGGGCTTGTTAAAGGGTATGATGAAAACTCCGAGCCGGACGCAAAAGCAAAGCATTATGAGCTTATACAGAGTATGGCAAAACGTTTTGTTGAAAAAAACGGTTCTATTATCTGCAGAACCCTGCTCGGATTGGATAACGGAATAAGCGGATTTAATCCTGACAACCCTGTACCGGAAGCAAGGACATCCTCATACTATAAAAAACGTCCGTGTGTGGAACTTGTCGGCGATGCGGCAGAAATCGCTGCGGAATTACTTTTCCCCGAAATTTGATTTTCCGGAAAATGGATCTACAAAAATACTCTGCTGTACGGGATCTATTCCTGTCTGTGCAAAAATCTGTTCCGGTGTTTGCCCTGTCATAGCCATATTTCGGGCTTGATTTACGGCATCATTAAAATTCTTTGTGGAATCTGTGTTGAAAAAATCCATATTTTCCTCCTGTTGATTGCTCAAATTGTCAGTTTTGACCGGCTTTTTCAAAATATTCTTTTGAAACACCGCAGATAGGGCAGACCCAGTTTTCCGGTACATCTACAAATTCCATTCCGGGTTCAATGCCATTTTCCACATCACCGTTTTTCGGACTGTATACGTATCCACAGACCGTACAGACATAGTTTTCCATATTATCACCTGTTTATTGAGCCAGCAGTTTTTGCAGCTGTTCCTGAAGTTTTTTGTATTCAGGGTTAGTCGGATTTAAGGCAATTACTTGCTTTAAATAATATTGTGCTTTCCGATAGTCGTTTTTGTCATAATAATAGCGGTACAAATCAAAAAGCGCGTCCTGATTGCGCGGATTATTGGTAAGGCTCGAACGCAGATCGTTCAGTCTGACCGCCGAATCTTTTGCAAGCAAACTCTTGAAATAGTATAAATCACTTTTTGTTTTTTGGCTCGCGTCAGGAAGAATTTTTTCAATCAGTGATGCTGCTTCTGTAGTATTGCCTGTGGCTATAAGTACTTTTATGTAAAGTTTTTGAATTTCTTCGTCTTCAGGGTTTGTTTTGTAAAGGACCAGTGCTGTATCACGGGCTTCAGTTTTTCTGCCTGCACCGAGACAGGCTTCTGTTTTTAGTATGCGGGCGGTGTTGTCCTTTGTAATTGCAAGAAGCTTGTCCGCTCTGTCGCAGGCTGTCTGCCACTGTTTGTTTTTTATTGCTTCCTGAATAAGGATTTTGTGGGCATCCTCGTTTGTGCCGTCTTTTTCCAAAATGCGTGATGCCAGCTGCGAAGCGCTCTGATTGGCAATTTTTGTACCGGTTGAAAATGCAAGGTCGGCGGCAAGCAGCGTTAAATCAGCATTTTCAGGAAATTTTGTAAGTCCCTCATTTATTGTTTGAATAGCGGCGGATTCATTTTTGTTCCAGTCCCTTAAAATTCTGGAGCGCAGTATGTAGTAGTTTTCGTTCTGTTCAACATTCTTGGTTGCGGAGTCAAACGATGTTGCTGCTTTCAGGTATTCACCTTCTTCAAGAAAGATTCTTGCACGCATCATAAGAAATTTGCCGTCGCTTGAATCCGCCTGAAGAACCTGATTGATGTAAGGTTCTGCAAGTGTCCATTCTTTCATCGCAAATGCCGATTCCGCGCAAAGTTTTATTACAACAAGATTGTTTGGATTTTTAAGATGAACTTTAACGGCTGTGTTATATGCGTCTTTTGCCCTGTCGAATTTGAGCAGACTTTTTATGTATGGTTCAGCAATTACTATGGAATCGCTCTGAAGTTTAAAAGCCGCTTCATATTGTTCCAGTGCATGGTCATTTTTCCCTTCACGTTCAAAGAGTATTCCTAAAAGATAACGGGCAATAAGTGATTGTCCGTTTATGTTTACCGCCTGTAAAAGTGCGTTTTCTGACTCAGGATAATAGTTGTTTACAGTGGGGGCTGTAAGCAGAATAAGCGACGGTAGTACAAGCGTTAAAAAATCTCCATCCTTTGCCGCCCCGAATGCGTATGCGCCTGATTTTGCTGATTCTATTGCGCTTACGTATACAGAATCCTTTGTTGTTTTTGGCGGTTCCCATGATACGCGTTCATTCGGGAATACTATTGAATATAAAGCATCTGCAACATAGAACAGAATGTTTTCATAATCGGTTGCTTTTGTACCCAATTGTTTTACTCTTGAAACAGCTGAACGCAGCGATGCTGGAGTTCCTTTTTCTATTTCAGCAAGAATCTGGGCGTCCGTTGAAGATGTTTTGGAATTCTTTTTTGATGTGGAAGAATCTTTTGTACTTTTGTCAGTTTTTGCAAGCACCGGTGCTGAAAATTTTAATGCTGGTAATTGTGCTACTCTTTCTGTTCCTTCCGCCGTGAAGTTTTTATATTCCAAAACCGGCGTTGCGTTTGCCGGAATTGGAAAGAAGATATGTAGAAGTGATATACAGAAAGATAAAATGCAACATCGTTGCGTTTTATTCATCTATGAAATATCCTCGTATTCATCAAAATCATTGCTTTGCCGTGCCGTTTTATTGTTCGTATTCTGGCTGTAAAAGAAAAGAATTATCAATCCAATACCAAAAAGTACAAACAGTATCGGCCACCAGGTTGCTGCGGCTTCTCTTAGGGAAATCTTGATAATATCAAGCGAGAACAAGAGAAAGAAAAATCCCATACCGATAAGCACCATTGACGGAACAAAAAATACCGTAGTTATGCGCCTGTACCGGTAAAATCCCGCAGGTATTAAACACAGCCCTGATAATATAACAACAAAAGGCCATATCTGATACAAGGAAAATGACAAAATATTTGAATCAATTAAAAAAAGCAGAAAACCGAATAAAATGCACAGAAGACCTACAAATATCGTCCAGCTTTTTTGGATAACAATCAATCCCAGATACAGAAATATTGCTCCAAAAATTATTATAAAAAGTGAACGAAGGTAATGAAATGTGAACTGAAAGTCTCCGAATGAAATGACAATTTGGAGAATTCCTGCAAGGATGCTTATGAAACCTGCTGCAAGTATTGTTTTTTGAAATTTAGTCAAATTCATTTTAGGTTTTTTTTCAGGTTTATTCATAAGTATCCTCCTTGCTTCCGGCTGGTTTAGTATAGTTCGGAGTATGGAACAACGTCATAGCCGGAAGAAATCAGCATTGTTACAATTTCTTCAATATATTCGTAAAGGTAATCATTCCGTTTTCCGCCGGAAAGGCCTGTGTTTATAGAAATAACCGCTCCGTTTCTGAGTTTTGTGCTGATCCATTCTATCATTTCGGGTGATGTTTTGTAACCCTTTGGAATTGAAGTGGTGTCTTCGATTGTAATCCAGTCGGGTGGTGCAATGTCTTCGTTTACGCAGGTGTAGCCTGCTTTTTCGCCGGCGGCTTTTATAACCGCATTTGAAATGTAGTGCGGCATATGCCAAATCAACGACAAATCCTGCCCTGTCAGCTCAAAAAAGTTGTCCTCGTTCCTTGCAAGCCCGCCGGAAATAAAGTCTTCTGTAATATTATAGGAAGAATTCAAAAAGTCGGCGTTGGTAAAGAACATTGAACCACACTGATGTCCTGCTGCAGCTATTTCCTGTACCGCGTTCGGAAAACGAGCCATAAATTCGCCGTTTATAAAGAATGTTGCTCTCGTGTTCTTTTTTGCAAGCGCAGTAAGAATCTGCGTTATTCCGTCCGCATTGTCCAGTGCTTCAAAGCAGAGTGCAACTTTAGGACGGTTTTGTGTCCAGGCTCCGGGAGCATTACCGTCAGGTTCCTTTAGCAGAGTTCTTGTATATGATTTTTCGTTTGTTGAGCGAACATAAATTGCATTTTTGTAGTAACCGTTTTTGCTTGAATCGAGGTAAACCCTGAGTTGGTTATTCTGCACTGATCTGCTTTGCTGCATTGTTTCCGATGAAAGCCGCCACAATCCCGACGTTTTGTTGTAGTTAAAAACTTTACCGCAGGCTTCTGCCAGAATGTCCTGTCCGTTATCGCTCCATGCAAAGTTTTCCGCGGAAGAAAGCACAAGCACGTGTTGTACTTTTGTGGATATGTTCCAACTGCGTATTGTTTCAAAACCGCCTATAAACAGGTTTTCGTCGTCAGCCCAAAGGTATTTGTTTATTTTTTCGTCCGAGAATTTGTCCAGAACTTCCCAGTTTGCCGCGTCGTAAATACAGATTCCTTCATCGCTGTTAAAAGAAATTTTTGTTCTGTCTGGCGAAAGGGCCGGGTTATATGCTCCGGATGGAATTTCTATGGAATTAATAGAATACTGAATTTTTCCGCTTGGCTGTGTTACGCTTCTCATTCTGAACGCGAGAGAATTCTTTCCACCCTGAATAAGCCGCTCAACCCAAATTACGGGCAGACCGTCCGCCGTATAAAAGGCTTTTACGTCTGTTACCTGTTCGGGAAGATTTACGAACGGAATTACGAATGCTTTCTGTCCGCTGTTTGAAGTAGAAAGATCGTACATCCAAACATTGGATTTATTTTGTATAAAAAGAACTGCTTGCGCCGTTTCGTTCAGCCAGAAAAAGTCCGTTGAACCGTTAAATGCTACTGGCAGCTGTCCGATTTTTTTGCCTGTGCCGGTAATTTCGGAATAGAGTGAACGTGTGTAAAGTTCATTGCGTGGTATGGAATAAAGGTCTTTGCCTTTTGCTATGACCAGCTGTTCGGAAGACGGCCAGTATACACAGTTGATTGTACCGCTTGTCAATGTGCGGTATTTGTCATCAATTCTTGTTTTTCCAAAAAACATCTCAGGAACGGCAAAAAGTAGTTTGCCGTCTTTTTCGTATACAAATACAGAAGAATCCGGTGACCATCTGACCGGAATACTGTTTGAGCGGAAAACTACATCTTCTGCAATGGAAGTTTTTATTCCGTTTACTTCATCTATTAACATGAGTTCTGCAGTTGCTGAACCTGTTTTTCGCAGATACAGTGTCCAGTTTCCGTCAGGACTTACCGAAAGTTCCGCCGGCGGATTGTATGCAATCGGTGTTGCAGAATCAAAAATTGAACTTTGTGTTGTCCATTTAAGTGTACCGCCGTCAGCCGTGAATCTTGCAGAGCCAAACCAGTTGCGTATTTGCAGAGTTTTGCCGTTATGAAGAATTTCCATGTTTTCAGGAAAACAGGTCAGAATATTCGTTTTTCCTGTGTCAGCCGAAGCCGAGAACAGCGCTTTGTATTCGGGATGCCACTGATCCGTGCTTTGCGCGGAAAAAAGGATGAGGTTTTTTGAATTGAGGTCAAGCGAAGAAAAAACGATTGAAGCCTGAATATGACATACTAATACTGATAATAAAATAACAAGGAAAGCGTTTTTTTTCATATTGAATTATTCTCCCCTACCGGAAATAAACCGTGACAGGTCGTTTTCCAGCTTGTTAAGTGAATATTCAAGCTTGCAGAATTTTATATCCGAAACGTTTTCACCGATAAACGCCGTTTCCTGAAAAAGTATATTATCGTCTTCGTCCTGTAAAGTGCTTTCACGGCTTTTTAACATTGAGCCGCACCAAGGACAGTACACAAACTGACTGTTTACTGTTCTTCCGCAATCGTAGCAAATTGTATTGTTTTCCATTATTTTAATACCTCAAAAGGATTTATAAGTTTTCCGTTTTTATAGACCGAAAAATGCAGGTGTGGACCTGTTGAATAACCGGTACTGCCTAATAAACCAATTTTTGTTCCCTGCGTAACAAACTGACCTTTTTTTACTGTTGCCGCATACATATGCGCGTACAGTGTCTGGTAGCCGTTGTCATGTGTGATTATTACATAGTTTCCGTAAACCGGCGAATAACCGCATACCGAAACTTTTCCGTCGGCGGACGCCTTGATGGGAGTTTTCATCGGTGCTGCCATATCTATTCCAGTGTGGTAGGATTTGACACCTGTAAACGGATCCGGTCTGTTTCCAAATTTGGAAGTAAGCCGCCAAGAAACGGAAAGCGGGTATACGAACAGCTCTCCGAGCGCTTTTTTCAGTTCATTTGATGAAAGCTTTGCGCCTGGAATAAACAATTTTTCACCTTCGGTAAGCGTGCTGGTTGCAAGGTCGTTTACGTCGAGGAGTTTTTCCATTGTTATTTCAAATTTAGTACTGATTGTTTCCAGTGTGTCATTTTTAAGAACTGTGTAAAACATACCGTCCATTGACGGAATAATTAACTTTTGTCCTGCCTGCAGACGACGGACGTTTGTGATATTGTTTACGGCTATTAGTGTGGAAATATTTCTTAGACCGGCTTTTTTTGTAATGGACGTGATGTTGTCATTAGGCTTTACGGAATATGACGAAAAAGAAACTGCTTCAGTGTACAAATCCTCAGGAAGTGTTTCGTCACTTATAAGGTCGCCGTTTTCATCAAAGTTTTCACCGGCATTGCGCGATAAAACAAAATTGCGCATTGATTCGTTAACGAGCAAAATATCTGTTTCTGCCATCGGCTGCAAAATGGCTGCGTTGCAGATTGAGTCGGTTATTTTGGAATATGCCGCGGATCCCGCAAAAATGCAGAGAAGAGCTGCTGCCGTGGCTGCGATTGAAACAGCAATTTTTTTGTAGTCGATGGAAATTTTTTCGGGTAGCGAAAGAGCAAATGAAGAAAGCTCAAATTCTTTTTTCTGAGGAACTGTTACTGTCTGTGCAGTCAGAAAATCACCGGTATAAGACGGTGTGTACGGTACGGAATATGAATGAATGTACTTTTCACCTGATATTGCTACGCGGGCCTTTTTCCTGCTGTTTGAGTGTGCTGGTTTTACAACCTGATTCTGCGGTTCAAAAAAAGAGAAAATTTCCATATGAACTATATCGACATAGATTTGTACAATTATTAGAATGTTGTACAGTATGAGGAGAAATTTTCTTTGCATTTTAACGGGGCTTTTGCTGGGCATTCTGCTTAAACTGTTCGTTTTTGACATAAAAAAAATTGAAGGTGTTTCAATGGAACCGTGCCTTAAAGAAGGCTCTTATATCATGGAAAATAAGCTCGCATACGGACTGGTAAACCCGTCAGGCTCTTCTTTTTTGATAAAATGGTCTTCTCCCAAAAAAAATGACATAGTTCTTTACCATTATAACAATCATACTGTTGTTAAACGTTGTGTTGCAGTTGAAAATGAGGAACTGGAAATTTATGAGGATTCGGGGTATAGTTTAGTAGTGGGAGAAAAGAAAATCCCTTTGACAGAAGAACAGTATCACAGAATCAAATATTCGGAGAGCGTTCCTGAAGGAATGATTCTCGCCGTTGGTGATAATTATGATGAATCTGTAGATTCAAGGGATTATGGGTTTGTTTCTGCCGAAAATGTAACGGGTAAAGTTTTATGGAAATGAATGGCTTTTATTCTAAAGGAAGAATTATCACTTTTGCCGTAATTACGGGAATTTTTATTCTTGCCGTTTTAGTTTCTTACGGGATGATTATGCTTAAGCCGTTTTCGCAGCCGCTTCCGTCTGTTATAACGAGGGAGCGAGGTTCCATTCTTGACCGTAACGGAAAAATCCTTGCCATTCAGACAACAGTGTACAATCTTTCGGTTACACCGTCCGCCGTTAAGGACGTTGACAACTGCGCAAAAATTCTGAGCCCGATAATCGGAATTTCCGCCGAAAAAATTGCTGACCAGATAAATCAGGTAAAAGACGATCCCAAAAAAGATTTTTTGTACTTAAAAAAGCGAATAAATCAGGCGGAGCATGATGAAATAGCAGATGCTGTTCAAAGCTGCAATTTGTACGGCTTGCGCATGGAAAAAACTGTTTCGCGCAGTTATCCTGAAAATTCCCTTGCCGCCCAGCTGATTGGCTTTATGGGTGATGACGGAACAGGACTTTCGGGTATTGAGTATTCTTGTCAGAGTGTGCTTGCTCCGCCTGAAGATATTACAAAGGTAAATACATACGGAAAAAACGTTTTGCTCACGATTGACAGCAATCTTCAATTCAAGCTTGAACAGATTGCCGGTAAAGCTATGGAAGACACACAGGCCGAAAGTCTGATGCTTGTAGCCGCTGAGGCAAAAACCGGTGAAATTCTTTCATATATAAGTCTGCCTGCTCCAAACCTGAACTATTATCGTTCATCTTCACCAGAGGAGCAGATGAACCGCCCCGCAATGTATGCGTATGAACCGGGATCGGTTTTCAAGATTTTTTCCGTTGCTTCCTTTTTAGATGCAGGGGTTATTACGCCGGATGAAACTTTTTTGTGTGACGGCGTTTTTGAAATAAAAACGGCGAACGGCGAACACATTCGTATGACCTGCCTTGAACATCACGGACTTTTAACCGCAAGAGGTGCTTTGCAGTATTCGTGCAACGATGCACTTGCGCAGATGAGCCAGAAAATAAATTCAGAATATTTTTTACAGCAGCTCAGAGATTTTGGTTTCGGGTCAAAGACCGGAATTGAACTGCCCGGCGAAACAAAGGGTTCTGTCAAAAACACAACCGACAAGCTGTGGTCAGGCCGTTCAAAGCCGACTATCTCAATAGGACAGGAAATAAGTGTTTCAGCCCTGCAGATGGTACAGGCTGCAACAGCAGTTGCCAACGGCGGAAAACCTGTACAGCTTACAGTTATTTCAAAGATAGTGGATAAAAACGGAAATACCGTTTTTCAGCATGTGCCTCAGGAAAAAGAACCCGTTATTTCAAAAAAAACGGCAGATTACATTCTCAGCTGTATGGAAACAACCGCCGTTGCCGGAACCGGAAGCAGAGCGAACATCGGTGACGTTTCAATCGGTGTAAAAACCGGAACTGCCCAAATGCTGGATCCCGAAAAAGGTGGTTACAGCGACACGGACTTTTTGTCAAACTGTGTTGCAGTTTTTCCTGTGGAAGATCCCGAAATCATACTTTATATCGTAATAACAAAGGCAAAGGGTGAGACTTATGCAGGACGCATTGTTGCTCCTGTAATTCACGAAGCGGCGAACGCAATAATCGATTACCTGGGTTTACAACGGAACAGTGCAGTTTCTCTGCGCCACAGCGGAAAGATAGAAATACCTGTTGACAAGCCTATAGTTATAGAAAAGGTTATTCCTGATTTTACCGGTTATCCCAAGAGAATGCTTACAGGACTGCTTGACAGAAAAGATTTGAATATTGTTATAAAAGGTGAAGGTTGGGTTGTTTCTCAGAATCCTCCTCCGGGAACGCCTGTAAGGGAGAATATGGTTATTGAACTCAATCTTGAATAAAAACCTTGCAAGCCTAAAGGAACGCTTCCCTCAGCTGTTATCAACGTTTCCGTCTGGTATTGCCTTCATTGCTAATTTTGCGGAACAAGCTGGTGTCACAATCTCCGAGAGCCGAGCCGGTGTTCCTACAGCGGCTTGTAACGGACTTGCACTCCATTCAAAATATAATCCGGTGCAGGAAGCAGAACGCCTTATTGCCACAGATGAAATAAAAGCAAAAAACACATGCTGCTTTTTAGGATTTGGACTTGGATACGCCCCTCTTGCTTTTGCCGCAGCTTATCCCGAAAAAACACTTGTTCTTATTGAGCCAAATCCTTTGTTTTTTATGACTGTTCTTGAAACGCTTGATTTTACGCCTGTCATTATGCACAAAAACTGCGTTCTTCTTATTGGTGCATCTACGCATACTGTCTGGTCAGTCATTGACAAGCTTGGATTGGATGATTGCGCATTCTGTCAGGTAAAAAGCCAGCAGACTCATGATGAAAACTATTATTCGTCGTTGAATGAGCTTTTGGAACGCAACCGCAAAAAAGACGAAATTAACGAGCGGACTTTGGAAAGATTCGGAACTTTGTGGCTGAAAAATATGTGCCGTAATCTTTCAAATGTAAAAGAACTTGAAGGAATAAACAGCTTGAAAGATGTTTATTCCGGTCTACCTGCATGTGTTATTGCGGCAGGACCAAGCCTTGATACGGTTATTTCCGTTTTAGGTGATATAAACCGGCGCTGTGTAACGGTTTGTGTAGATACGGCATTAAAATCCTGCCTAAAAGCGGAATTTCAGCCTGATTTTGTAGTTGCAGTTGATCCTCAGTACTGGAATGTGCGTCATCTTGACGGTTTAAAAGCACCTGATACTGTTCTTGTTGCGGAACTTGCCACTTATCCTTCTGTCTTTCATTTTCCTTGTAAAGAGATAATGCTGTGTTCTTCAATGTATCCGCTCGGAAAATACATTGAAAAGTTTACCGGTGAAAAGGGTGAACTTGGTGCTGGAGGTTCCGTTGCGACTACCGCATGGGATTTTGCAAGGTTCTTAGGTTGTACTGATATATACACCGCAGGGCTCGATTTGAGTTTTCCCGATAACAAAACACATTTTAAGGGCAGCACTTTTGAAGAACGTTCACACAGGCTTTCAGGCAGACTCCATACCGCTGAAACTGACAGTTTTAATGCGCTGTATGGTGCTTATCCGTTTTACAAAACTGACTATAATGGAAAGCCTGTTTTAACCGACAGCCGTATGAGTCTTTATGCTTGGTGGTTTGAGAGCCAGTGTGCGGCACATCCTGAAATTTACACCCACACACTTACGCCTCAGGGTTTGCACATACCTGGAATTGTGCCGTATTCAGCAGAAAAACTGCTGTCATTTTCTGATATTTCAGCGGAAAAAAAGAAGATTTTTGAAACAAAAAGAACTTCATGCGACAAGATGCTGCAAAAACAACGGTATGAGCAGGCTGTAGATTCGGTTGTTAAAAATCTTTCATCCATGCTTTATTCTGCGCAGAAAGCAGTGGAAATTTGTAAAAAAGGACTTTCTAATACGTCGAATACCGCTTCACTGGTAAAGCAGCTCGATGAGATTGATAAGAAAATAATTTCAAATGAAGCTGCGGAACTTGCTTCCCTTGTTTTTCCTGGTAAAAAGAAATTGGAACAGTTGCTTTCCGGTGAAACCAATCCTTTAAAAACTTCACTCATTGTTTATCAGGAAGTGGAAAAATCAATAAAAAAACACCTGACCGCTTTAAAAGATATATAAGAATCTGTCTTTAGCCATTATCCGATAAGGGATTTCTGCTTTTTGGACACTGGTTCGCAGGTAAGGTCTACGCCGAGCTTTTTAAAAATCTTTCGGTCAACTTCGCTAAGCATTACCGATGTATGAACCTGGCAGCCTTTAAGCTTGGGCAGTTGTTCCAACGCTTTGCGGCAGTTTTCGTCGTCTTTTGAGAGCATAGCCAGCGCAACAAGAACTTCGTCAGTGTGAAGCCGCGGATTATTTCCCTTTAGGTATGAGACTTTCATATTTTGTATAGGTTCAATCATTTCTTTCGGAATGAGTTTGAGTTTGTGGTCAATACCTGCAAGATGCTTTGTTGCATTCAGAATGAGTGCCGCGCTTGTACCAAGCAGCGAAGAAGTTTCGGATGTGATTATTGTTCCGTCTTCCAGTTCTATCGCCGCGGAAGGAACTTTTGATTTTGCCGCGCGCTCTTTTGCCGCAACGGTTACTTTTCTGTAATCCGTCGTGATTTTTGCCTGTTGCATTAAAAGTTCGATTTTTTCTATTTCGCTGCTGTCGGATTTGTTTTCTGCATAGTTGTTCAGAGCCGTGTAAAAGCGGCGGATTATTTCCTGCTTGGAAGCTTCACAGCAAACGTCATCATCCGAAATACAGTAACCCGCCATATTAACACCCATATCGGTGGGCGATTTGTACGGATTTTCGCCGTAAATACCCTTAAAGATTGCATCAAGAACAGGAAATATCTCAATATCGCGGTTGTAGTTTACCGTTGTTTTTCCGTATGCTTCCAGATGGAACGGATCAATCATGTTTATATCGTTCAAGTCAGCCGTTGCCGCTTCGTATGCAAGGTTTACGGGATGTTTTAGCGGCAGGTTCCAGATTGGGAATGTTTCAAACTTAGCGTAACCCGCTTTTATTCCTCGCTTATTGTCGTGATAAAGCTGGCTTAGGCAGATAGCCATTTTTCCTGAACCAGGACCGGGTGCTGTTACAACCACCAGCGGACGAGATGTTTCTATGTAATCGTTTTTTCCAAATCCGTCTTCGCTGTCAATCAGTGCCACATTTGACGGATAACCCTGAATCGTGTAATGAAAATACGTTTTTATATTGAGCCTGTTAAGTTTTTTGCGGAAGTCCTTTGCGGCTTCCTGTCCTGTGTAGTGTGTAATGACAACGCTTCCAACAAACAAACCTCTGCTTTGGAATTCGTCCCTCAGTCTCAAAACATCTTTGTCGTAGGTAATTCCCAAATCGTTTCTTATCTTGTTTTTTTCAATATCCACAGCGCTTATTACGATTATAATTTCAGCATAATCGGCAAGCTGCAGAAGCATTTTGAGCTTGCTGTCCGGCTGAAAGCCCGGCAGAACCCTTGATGCGTGATAATCGTCAAAAAGCTTACCGCCAAATTCAAGGTAAAGCTTGTCACCGAACTGAGAAATACGTTCTTTAATGTGTTCTGATTGAATTTTAAGATATTTATCGTTGTCAAATCCGTTTTTCATAACGGAATTTCATTTTATACCTTTTTTACCAAATTAACAATATATTTTTTAATTTGTTTTTAATTGACAAGCTTTGTAAATAGTCTGTAAAATTAAAAATCATTTTTTAAAAGAGATGTAGTATTTAAAGTTGGAACTGAAAACTTGTGTTTTTGGTTATTCCCTTTAACCTTTTGTCAGGTTGGGTGTTTATTTTTTGTATACAGCTCATTGAGCCGGAGGTAAATTTATGTTCAAAGGAAAATTCTCAAAGGTTTTTCTGCTTTGTCTTGTTTGTGTAATGTTCGTTGCGGGAACAGCTTTTGCAAAGTCAGCAAAAGTTATTGAAGCGGAAGTTGAAGATGCTTTGGAAAGCTTTAAAAAGATTGACGGTGCAAAAGAATTGCTTAACAAGTCAGCCGGAGTTCTTGTTTTTCCTGAAGTTATCAAAGCCGGTGTAGGTATTGGCGGTGAATACGGCGAAGGTGCTCTGCTTATCCGCAACAAGGTTGTTGATTATTACAGCACAGCTGCGGCATCCGTTGGTTTTCAGCTCGGCGGACAGAAAAAAACAATAATTTACTGTCTTATGAACAAGGCTGCTCTTGAAAATTTCCAGAAAAGTGATGGTTTTTCAGTTGGCATCGATGCATCTGTAGCTGTTATTTCAGTAGGTATCGGAAAATCAATTGACCTGACACAGACTCTTGATAAGCCAATAGTTGCGTTTATCCTTGACCAAAAAGGTTTGATGTACAATCTTACTCTTGAAGGTTCAAAGATTACAAAGCTTGACAGATAGTTTTTAGCATTATGGAAAAGAGGCTGCCTTTGCGGTGCCTCTTTTTTTGTTTATAAGTTAATAAAAGTAAAAAATTTATGAGTGTAACCTACATCCAAAAAAAAGACAGATACGGATTTGATTTTATCGGTCCGGAATATATTCCTCAGGGAAAAGACGAATACTATTTAAGAAATGAGCAGGCTGATGTTCTTTACGGAAAACAGCAGAAGAACCGCTGGATTCCATTAACGGCATCTCAGATTGAACAGCTTGAAAAAAATAATAATTCCAGCCCTGACTGGTCAAAAGTTTTTGTTACTGAAAAGTTTTTGCCAAATTCCATAAAGAATTCCAAATTTTACGGTTTAGTCCGCATCGGTGATATTGGCGAGGGATTACTTCGCTATCATGATTTTACCGTTCCCGAAGGAATTTTCGATAGTTGCCTTATTTCGTGTGATGTAGGAAATCACTGCGCTATTCATAATTGCAGCTATATTTCGCATTATCTGATTGGTAATGAAGTTCTTCTTTCCAAAATAGATGAAATGGATACCACAAATCATGCAAAGGTTGGAAACGGTATAATAAAACAGGACGAAAGCGAGGATGTTCGTGTTTGGATTCAGCCGTTGAATGAAGCCGGCGGTCGTGATGTTCTTCCTTTTTACGATATGATTTGTGCAGATGCTTACATGTGGACAATCTATCGTGATGACGAAAAGCTTATGAAGTCTCTTCTTGATCTGACCAATAAGTCCTATGACTCACGGCGCGGATTTTACTGCCAAATCGGTACAGGAACTGTAATAAAAAGCTGCCACATAATTAAAGATGTGAATGTGGAAGAAAGTGCATATATAAAAGGTGCAAACAAGCTTAAAAATCTTACCGTAAAATCAGACGAAAGTTCTGTTACACAAATAGGCGAGGGTGTTGAGCTTGTAAACGGAATCATCGGTTATGGCTGCCGAATTTTTTACGGCTGCAAGGCTGTCCGCTTTGTGATGGGCAACAACAGCAACCTCAAGTATGGTGCGCGCCTTATACATTCAATACTTGGTGATAATTCCACAATTTCATGCTGCGAAGTGCTGAACAACCTCGTATTCCCCGGACATGAACAGCATCACAACAACTCATT
>DBWK01000140.1:5683-8178 GCA_002308875.1 Treponema sp. UBA1240 | reverse complement strand
GGGGCGGCTTATATAGCGGTTTTTAACCTTTTAAACTGGACTTACGGAATTGTTCTGCTGGACAACGAAAAAACAAAGATTTCACTTTCAAAGGTTTTCATAAATCCCGGAATAATCGGTGTGTGCGTTGGTTTGTTTTTCTTTTTAACACCGTTTTCTTTACCGCCTGTATTGTTTACACCGGTTAAACTGCTTGCAGCTCTGAACACGCCGCTTCCGATGATGGTAATAGGATTTTACCTTGCAGGCATAACTTCGTTTGCCTTGCTAAAAGATAAAAATTTTCTTACTGCAATGATTCTCAGTCTGATTGTTGCACCGCTTTGTTCGTTCGGCGTTTTATACCTTATGCAAATCCGCGGCCCGATGTTTGTTTCGATGATTATTGCCGCCGCGTCGCCTGTAGGTGCAAACACAGTAATGTTTTCAAATATGTTTAACAAGGATGCGGAGGTTGCAGGAACGTTTGTTGCAGTTTCAACCTTGTTTTCGATATTAACGATGCCGCTGATAGTAGCATTCGCGATTTATTTTATGTAGTTTGCAAGTTAGAAAAGAAAAAAAAGGGGCTGTATAAAAAAGAGATTTCTTTTTATGCAGCCCTTTTCATATTAAGGTACATTTATTAAATAGAATTACGAAGTTTAATGGTTAGACAACAACTACAGAATTATCTGTATTGGAAAAAGGTGCAGGAATGTATTTGTCCGCAGCCCAGTCATTTTCCCATTTTTTGCCGTCCAACAAATATCTGAACTGGTATTCGTTGCCTGGATCAAGCTTAACTTTTACAGAAAAACTTCCATCCGGTTTCTTTTTCATAGGAGTATCAATGCTGCTCCAACTGTTAAAGTCGCCGGCAAGCCAAACTTTTTGAGCACCTTTTGCTGCTTCTGCAGAAAGCTCAAAAGTTACTTCGCATTTTTTAGTTGTTTTTAAATAGTTTTTGTAAAGTGCCATATTATCTCCTGTAACTTTGATAACAGATTATAAGACTTTATACCCAACCACCAAAGACAGTATACTATATAAAACTTTTTTTGTGAAGATATGTGAACAGAATAGAAGTGCATATTATTAACTTTATAACTGTTTCTCCTGTACTTCTTGACATTATGATGATTTTTGCGATAAACTTCTTTCATCTTTTTGGAGCGGTGGCCGAGTGGTTTAAGGCGGCGGTCTTGAAAACCGTTGTGCGGCAACGTACCGGGGGTTCGAATCCCCCCTGCTCCGAATTAAAGATGCGGATTGTTTTCTTGGCAAAGAAATGGAGTGGTGACCGAGAGGCCGAAGGTGGCTCCCTGCTAAGGAGTTATACCCCAAAAGGGTATCGGGGGTTCGAATCCCCCCTGCTCCGCAAACGGATAACCCGTAAATACGAGATTGTAGCTCAGCTGGATAGAGCGTCAGATTGCGGATCTGAAGGTCGGAGGTTCGACTCCTCTCAGTCTCATCAGGAATTGCGTTTAATGACAAAACATCTTCGCAATTCCTGTTTTTTTATATGACAGATAACCCTTTGGAGGGATGCGAGAGTGGTTGAATCGGGCGGTCTCGAAAATCGTTATACCGTAAGGTATCGGGGGTTCGAATCCCCCTCTCTCCGTATTTCCTATGGATTGTCTGTTACGAATTAATAAACCCTTTGGAGAGATGTCCGAGTGGTCTATGGTGCAATCTTGGAAAGGTTGTGTGCGGCAACGTACCGGGGGTTCGAATCCCCCTCTCTCCGTTTTTTCCAAAGCTTTTTTTGATGAGTTCAGGTACTGTTCAAGAAACCGCTTCCGAACCCCGCCAGATTCGGAAGAAAGCAACGGTAGGAAGATGGTTCCTGTGTTCAGTTCACCTGGACTCTTCTGAAAAAGCTTTTTTTATTCCGAAAAAACTTTTCTACCGTTATGAAAAGTTGCTGTTATCCTGCCTGATAAAACCTCTCCGTTAAACGGCGAATACTTTCCTTTTGAAAAGAACTTTGAAGAATCAACTTTCCAATTTCTGTTCAAATCTGCAAGAACCAAATCCGCTTTTTTGCCCTCAGCAAGTGCGCCGCAGTCCAGTCCCAGACGTTTTGCGGGATTTGCGGACATAAGCTCTGAAAGTTTGTTTATTGTGATAAGGTTTGTTTTTACAAGGTTTGTATAGCACACTGCAAAAGCCGTTTCCAATCCTGTAAATCCGCATGCGCCGTTCTGCTTGTCGCTTTCGGTGTGCGGCGCATGATCGGTTGAAATTACATCAACCGTGCCGTCTTTTATTGCTTCCAGTAAAGCTTGTCTGTCAGCTTCAGAACGCAGCGGCGGGTTTACAAACTCGTTGCGTGTATTTGTAAGTGCAAGATGATGCGGTGTTACTTCGCATGTAACCCGGCTACCGTCAGTTTTTTTTGCGCGCCTTACAGCGTCTATGGATTCTCGCGTACTTACATGCGCTATGTGAATGTTGCAGCCGGCCGTATGCGCAATCCGCAGATTGCGTTCCGTTGCGGTATCTTC
>DBWK01000140.1:0-5630 GCA_002308875.1 Treponema sp. UBA1240 | reverse complement strand
TTTTTGCAGTTCAACGGCTTTTTTGCGCGGAACGGCGGCAAGCGGCACAAGCGAAACATCTTCGCAGTGGCACGAAACAATAATGCCCTTTTCTGCGCATTTGCGCATTGCCTGCAGCATAAGCGCGGCGGATTGCACGTCATGACCGTCTTCGCTTATTACCGGAATATCGGATTTTGTAATATTATCCAGATGAGATGTATCAGTTCCCTTAAAATCTGCGCTGATACTCATTGTTTGTATTACATCCGCAAGCCCGTATGCGCAGAGTTCGGCCTGTATCTGTTTTGCTGTTTCAAAATTGGACATAACAGGAGTTGTGTTAGGCATAAGAACAAGCGTACCGAATCCGCCTGCTGCCGCCGCGCGTAGTGCGGTTTGCGGTTCTTCTTTTTGCGTTTGTCCGGGGTAGCGGAAATGCGCGTGCATATCTACAAAGGCAGGGAGTAGTGTAAGCCCGTTGCCGTTTATAAGCTCTGTTCCGTCCGAAGTTTTTTGCAGACGGCGTTCAATTTCATTCTTATTCGTAATGACGGCCGTTATTATTCCGTCTGCTGTTTCTACCGCACCGGGTGTGTTCAGTTTATAGTCAACAAGCTGAACGTTGTATATGAGTGCTTTAGAGCACATCGCCCACTCCTGCTCGATATAGTTCGTCGCAGTATTCGCAGTGGTATTCCGCACGTTTTCTGTCTGAAAGCTTGAATATATGCGGAATATAGCTTTCGGTACTGGTTATGCAGCGCGGATTTTTGCACTTGATTACGTTTTCAACCTTTTCAGGCAGTTTGAGGGTAATCTTCTTTGCAATCCTCTCGTCCATGATAATGTTTATCGTGATGTTCGGGTCAATAAAACCAAGAACGGAAAAATCAATGTTGATATTGTTGTCAATTTTGATTATGTCTTTTCTGCCCATCTGGTTAGAAGCCACATTCATTATAAGCGCAACAGAATAATCTGCCTTGTCCAGTCCCAGCCAGCTGAAAATCTGCATTCCCGCACCGGCTCTTATGTGATCAATTACAACTCCGTTTTTTATTGTATCAACATTTAACATTACAATGCTCCTGTAAGTTTTGCTATTAATGCCATGCGGACAAACATTCCGTATTTTACCTGCTTAAAGTATACGGCACGCGGGTCCGTATCAACTTCGGGTGCTATCTCGTTTACACGCGGCAGCGGGTGAAGAACAATCATCGTTTTTTTTGCGAGTTTCATTTTTTCTTTGTCGAGAATGTAGCTGTCTTTTAGTCTGATGTAGTCCTGCTCGTTAAAGAAACGCTCTTTCTGGACCCTTGTCATGTAGAGAATGTCCAAATCCGATATAACATTCTCCAGTCTTTCTTCCGTTGTAAACCGGATTCCAGCGGCGCGGAAAACCTGGCTCGTTATGTATTCGGGTATCTGGAGTTCCTGCGGACTTATAAGTACAAATTCGTTGTTGGGGTAGCGGCTCAAGGCTTTTGCAAGGCTGTGTACCGTGCGTCCGAATTTCAGGTCGCCGCACAACCCTATTTTCATACCGGAGAAGGAGCCTTTTTCAGCCCTTATGGTAAGCATATCGGTGAGTGTCTGTGTGGGGTGGTGGTGTCCGCCGTCACCGGCATTTATTACCGGTACAGAGGAATACTTACTTGCAAGGAGTGCGGAGCCTTCTTTTGGGTTTCGCATGGCGATGATATCCGTGTAAGAAGAAACCGTACGAATTGTATCGGCAAGTGATTCCCCTTTTGTTGTAGAACTGCTGCTTGCTTCTGCAAAACCCAGAACACTGCCACCCAGTCTCAGCATTGCCGCCTCAAAAGAAAGCCGAGTACGTGTACTCGGCTCAAAAAAAAGTGTAGCTAAAATTTTTCCTTTGCAAACATCCATAAAAGCGGATGGATCAACTATGATTTTTTCTGCAAGGGAAAAAACTTCATCCAGTTCTTCGATTGATAAATTCGAAGGTTCTATTAGATTTCGACCAGCAAGCATTTGCACCTCATTTTTTAATTTTTCTCATTATAGCGCAAAAGCCTGCTACTTGTCTAAGCCATTTGTTTCTTTTATTATGAAATTATGAAAATTTTAGTAGTAGGTTCAGGCGGCAGAGAGCACGCAATAAGCTGGAAACTGGCTCAGAGTGATTCAGTTGATGAAGTTATCTGTGTTCCGGGTAACGGTGGAACTGCAACGGAAGCAAAATGCAGGAACATAAATCCCGCTGACTGCGATTATACCGTTGACTTAAAAGGAATTGACGCTGTTTCGCAGGTTGCTTCATTTGAGCAGGTTGATATGGTAGTTGTAGGACCGGAAAATCCGCTTGCGGAAGGCATTGCGGATCAAATCTGGCAATGCTGGATTCCTGTTGTCGGTGCAAAGCTTAAGGGAGCTGAACTTGAAGCCAGTAAGGATACTGCAAAAACATTCATGAAAAAATACGGGGTTGCCTCAGCTGCCAGCGAGACTTTTACGGATGCGGAAAGTGCCGCTGCATACATTAAAAAGCATGGAGCACCCATTGTAATAAAGGCTGACGGTCTTGCAGCCGGAAAAGGAGTTGTAGTTGCTCCCGATGAAAAAACGGCACTTGCCGCCGTTAAAGACTTTATGCAGGATAACACTCTCGGAAAGGCCGGAAGCAAGCTTGTAATAGAAGATTATCTGCAGGGTGTAGAAATTTCCGTTATGGCGGCTGTTTCGGTTACACCGGAGCTTGCAGCTGCAGGAAAAGCCTGCATACTGCCGTTTGTACCGGCACGCGACCACAAACGCCTGATGGATGGAGCAAAAGGTCCTAATACCGGCGGAATGGGCGCTGTTACACCGCTTAGTGATGTTACTGATGAGCAGCTGAAGCTGTTCGACGAAAATATTGTTCAGCCTACGCTGAAAGGTCTTATTGATGAAAAATGGGACTACAGGGGCTTTATCTTTTTTGGCGTTATGCTGTGCAAAGACGGTCCCAAGCTTTTGGAATACAATGTGCGTCTGGGAGACCCTGAAACACAGGCTTTGCTGCCGCTTATGGACTGCGATTTTGCGGAGATGTGTACTGCCATTGCTGATGTGCAGCAGACAGGAACATTAAAAGCGTTTGCGCCTAAATTCAAGTGGAAGAAAGGCTTTGTATGTTCACCGGTTGCAGTTTCGGGCGGGTATCCTGCTGCTTACGAAAAGGGAAAAGAAATCCATCTGCCGGAAACAAAGGATGCGGCGGTCAAAATATTCATTGCGGGTGCTGATTATTCAAAGGAAGACAAACAAAAGCTTGTTACAACAGGCGGACGCGTACTTGCGGCTTCCGCATTCGGCGATTCGTTTGAAAAAGCCTATGATCTTGCATATAAGACTATGGAAAAGATTTCATTTGACAAGATGTTTTACAGGAAAGACATAGGACTGCCGGGCGCCGCGGAATCAGGCGAGCTTTAACCGGTTGACTATCTGATTGGTTTTATGTTATTTTTTTAGCGTTGTTATCAACGCTTCGGGCCTATAGCTCAGTTGGTTAGAGCTGCGGACTCATAATCCGTCGGTCCCTGGTTCAAGTCCAGGTGGGCCCATTCCCCATTTTACCGTATTTTTCTCACCGATTAAAAAACTACAAAACCTTTTTATTTACCAGTGTTGTCATCATTGCCGAGAGTTCCGTAAGAGGCAGTGCTTCGGCTTCGTAATTTACAAAGTCTTTCAGTTCTTTCCAATCCTCAGGCGAAAAATCCTGTGATGAATCCATTGTTCCGTCCATGAACGAAAGACAGTTTGCAAGCCAGTCAACATGTTCCGGAGTTGGCTCGTTGTCGGGCGCGGATGAGGTTTGTATGTATTTTTCTTCCCAATACTGCATCATGGAACGCGGCAAATCACCCATGCCCGCCGCGTATGACAAAAACAGGTCTGCAACCGCTTTTGCTGCTTTTATGCCGTTGTATTTGGGAGAAGACGCCCGCTCGTGTTTAAGACACCGCTGCACGTCTGCATAAAATTTTCTGATATCAGCCATAAATCAATTGTAACCGGCTTTTAAAATCTTTCAAGTATCCGCTCATTCAAATTGCTTTTTCATTATTGCACGGTATTCGTCTTTTTTGCTTTCATCATAATCCTCAAACCATCCGCCAAAAATCCAGCCGTATTGATTATACTCGCTGATAGTAGGCATAGAAACATAGTACCAATAAGCTGTAATACCGTCGATTGTATCTGGTATTTCCGTTCGAGCATATACCGAAACATCAGTACCTTTGATAAGACAGTCTGTTTTTTTCCAATTCGGCAAATTATAGAACAATTCTTCATATACTTCTGATACTTGTGTCTCTGCTTTTGTATTTGGAGCTGTACGGAATTTTACGTTGTCTGTTAAGACTTTTTTTGTACGTTCCACAATTACATTTATGTTAGCGACAATAGCAGAAGATCCGTTTGTTTTATAACAACCAGCCGGGAAAAATCTTATTCCGTTCAGCCAAAGTTCATTGTCAAAATGCACATTCTCGCTTTTAAATTTTAACTCACAGACAATTTCATCGCCTGTAAAAATAGAACTGTAAAAATCTCTTCTGGAATCATAATCAATTGGCAAAAGAATACATTTTCCATTTTCTATTTTATATTTTCCGAAAGCAGATGGGCCGGTATGATATGAACCAATCATAAAATAGTCGTCTGCATAAAAAAGAAGTCGAACCGAGTGATCGATTTCTTCATCAAGCAGCCATGTTGTGGACATCATCTTTTCTTTTGATATGACTGTGTCGTTTTTGTCATAATGTATTTCTCTGACTTGCCAAGAATAACCGTCACTTGAACCTTTGCGATAATTTACTTTTAAAATATCTTCGTTCTGATAGCCGAGAGCATCAATTTTTTTGTAAACGCTTAATGCGTCAATTGTGTTTTTTTCAGCTTTATTATCCTTCTGTTCTGAATTTTCATTTACTGTCTGTAAGTCTTCAGTTATTTTTACAGAAGTGTTGTCTTTAACTTCAACATTTTTCTCAACTGTCTGGATTTTATTGGTTTTCTTACAACAAAATAATGAACAGCAGGTAGCAAGTAAAATAAAGAGGTAAATTCTGTTATTCATTTACAAATCTCCTGAATTTTTCATAGTAACTGTATTCAATAGGTTTTGAAGTTTTTCCTTCATGTTCATTACATTTGCTTTTGTTATATTTTTTCGCTGTTTTCATAAAGATATTCAGGACACAAATCAAGATCCTCATTCCACATAACAGTATTATGATGTACTTTTGCTTTCATGAATAAGTTAATGTTTCTAAGAGGTTTATTTATTTTGTACTCCAGCATAGGAGAAAAATTAAATATCCTTTTATCACCGTCTTTAAAAGTGAGAATCAGTTTATAATCTCTCGTTGGTTTAACTTCTATTATCTGCCATTTCATAATTATCTTCCATTATATTATTATATATATAGTGATAGTCCGTAAAATCTGCTCAAGATCGGCATTGTTTAACCCTTAATTATATAATAACACATAGTATTTAAGTTGTTAAACGTTTTATTTAGGTTTGTAAATATTTCAAAGACTGGGATGATTGATAATACTTTCGTTTTTTTACTATTTTTTAAAGCACCGTTAATACTTAGTAATGATTTGTTTGCAAATTG
>DBWK01000027.1:4195-10037 GCA_002308875.1 Treponema sp. UBA1240 | reverse complement strand
TCCTGCGATGAATCGCGGAAGCCTATGCCGCGGTCTGAGCCATAGCCCAGCTGATAAAGCGAAAGATAGCGCGACCATGTTTTTGTTGTGTAGCACTGGCGCGGATTATGCAGGTTGAGCATTGAATTGAACGCCGCATCCGGTGTGTGAACGGCAATAACTGAAAGGTATTCGTCCCAGAACTTTTTGAGGTCGGCAAAAGCTTTGTCAACTTCCACAGCAGTGGTATATTTTTCGGCGGCGGAAGCGGCCTTTGCAAGTCCTTGTACCTGTGTAAGTTGTGTTATAACTGTTGCTGTTTTGCCTGCTTCAAGAGTACCCAAATCAAGCTGGAAAACCGAGATTGTGTCGCCTCTCATCGCATCCTTGCATGAAAGCTTTTCACTGCGGAGCGAAAGAGGTTCGCGCCAGGTTCCGTATTCGTTGTCACCTAAAAAGCGCTTTCGGTCTGTTTCGTAAGAAACAGGCTTTATATTTGTACAGAAGACGTTTACTTCCGTTTGTTTTTTCATGAATGCGTATTCGGCAATCGCACCGGTATTGCCTTTTGTTTCAACGGCATGGCACTGCATTGTCTGCGGAACCCAGTCTGCGTTAGTAAGCTGCTTGAGAGCGTCAAAGTGGCTGTATTCTACAACCGGAAACAGTTCAACGTGAAGGTCTTTTTTGCCCTTGTTTGTAACGGAATATCTGCGGATAAGCGTTGTGCCGCCGCGCGGAATAAATACGAGAATATCAAACTCAAGGTCGCCGTAGCGTGTAACCCAGCGTGTGTAGTACATTCCTACATGACATTCAAAGGAATCGTACGGAACAAGAGACGGAACAAAATAAGGTGAAAAGATTGCCGCGTCTTTACAGGTCTGTCCTTTTTCGCGGACGCGCGCATAGGCTGTTTCACCCTTAAAGTCGCTGCACGGAAGCTGCGGAATATATTTTGTAATACGGTTAAGAGCGGGGTCGCCCTTGCAAAGCTGAGAACCGCCGGTATGGTCAAGAAAACCGCCGAACTGCAAAGTTCCCACATAGTTAATCCACTTTACCGGTGTTTTTGGGTTCGTAATTACATATTCCCGATTAGCGTCGTCAAAATATCCGTACTTCATTTTTACTTCCTTTTGTTTGGTTAGTTGATATAATAAACCAATCCCCGTCACATTGCAATACTCTGCATGATTCTATAAAAAGTTATTGCATAAAGATACAAATGCGTGTATATTTTTTTTATTATGATATTCAATCCGCAAAAAGAGTGTGAAAATAAAGAATCACGCAAAAGAATGCAGTTTGCGCTGCTTAAAAATCTGGTAGAACACGTTTATAATTCTGTTCCGTTTTACAAAGCCAAATTTGACGCTGCAGGCATAAAACCGAGCGACATAAAGTGTCTGGAAGATATTGCAAAGCTTCCGTTCACAACAAAAAGCGATTTGAGGGAAACCTACCCTTACGGACTTTTGGCTGTTCCTCAGGCGGATATTGTAGAAGTTCACATGTCGTCGGGAACAACGGGAACGCCTGTTGTAGACGCCTACACAGCACGCGACCTTGATGACTGGGCTGAAGCTATGGCCCGCACACTTTCCGGCGCAGGTGCATGCCACACGGACACCATTCAGAACGCATACGGCTACGGTCTTTTTACGGGAGGAATGGGCGTTCATCACGGAACAAAAAAACTCGGTGCAACTATTATTCCTATTTCATCCGGTAACACCGAAAAGCAGCTGATGCTCATGCGCGATTTTGATACAACTCTTTTTTCATGTACTCCCTCATACGCAATGTACATGGCGGAACGCGCAAAGGAACTTGGAATAGACATAAAAGCTCTGCCGGTAAGAGCAGGTCTTTTTGGCGCGGAACCTTGGTCTGAAGGAATCCGCAAAAAGATAGAAGAAGACTGGAATATAAAGGCGTACGATGTTTACGGCCTTACCGAAATAACAGGTCCGGGCGTTGCCTTTGAATGCGAATATCAGGCAGGAATGCACGTAAACGAAGATTTGTTCTATCCTGAAATAATCAACCCCGAAACAGGCGAGCCTGTTCCCGACGGCACAAAGGGTGAGCTTGTATTTACAACACTCACAAAGCAGGGAACTCCGCTTATCCGCTACAGAACACGCGATATCACATTCATCATTCCCGAAGAATGCTCATGCGGACGCACAACACGCCGTATCCACAGGCTTTTCGGCAGAACGGACGATATGCTTATCATACGCGGTGTAAATGTATTCCCGAGTCAGATAGAAAACGCGCTTGTTGAGATTCATGGTGTTGAGCCTAACTATCAGATTATTGTTGACAGGAATGCACAGACGCACCTGGACGATGCGGAACTTCACGTTGAAGTAAGCGAATCACAGTTCAGCGACGAAACCAAAGATTTGGAATCTCTGCGCGCAAAGATTGACAATGTTCTAAAGAGCAAGATTGGCATTCACTTAAAGATAAAGCTGGTTGAGCCAAAATCGATTGAACGCTCAACGGGCAAATCCAAGCGGGTTATCGACAAGCGCACCTACTAGAAATTTGTCGACAAACGGAAGTTTTGGATTTATCATATTAACAATAAGTTTATGAGGTGATTTATGAAAATTAAGCAAATATCAATTTTTTTGGAAAACTCAGCGGGAAGAATCGCGGAAGTAACAAGCACTCTTAAAGAAGCCGGTATTAATCTGCGTGCAATTATGATTGCCGACACGGCTGATTTTGGAATTCTGCGCATTATTACGAATGATTCCGAAAAAACAATAAAAGTTCTTCAGGAAGCTAATTTTACAACAAGAACAACAGATGTTCTCGCAGTAAAGATTCCGGACAAGGTAGGCAGCCTGCACGAAGTTATGGTTTTGTTCCAGAAGAACAACATAAATATTGAGTATTTGTATGCGTCTTTTGAAGTAACAGAAGACAGCACAGTTATTATCTTTAAGGTAGAAAACGCGGATGCCGGACTCAAGGTTCTGAACCAGAACGGTTATTCCACAATTTCGTCTTTCTAAAAAACTGTTCTTGCAGATATAAAAAAACCACGATACACGGAGGAGAATTATAACCGTCGTATCGTGGTTTAATTTTTTTTATGCAGCTATACAAGCCGCAAGCAGTTTATTTAATAACTTTGAGCGATTCGTGGTCTATTGTCAGAGCCACAACAATCAGGAAGATTATTCCTTTTACAAGCTGCTGTGTTGCTGCTACCGGGAATACCATCGGGAGTGATTTTTCGAGTACACAGTAAGTTAAGGTTCCCAAAATAATATTGGAAAATCTTGCTTTTGCACCGCCCGAAATCGGCATACCGCCCAAAACCAACGCAATAAGAATTTGGGTTTCAAGCTGTCTTCCGGCTGTTCCTGTAATAGCACCTACATGAACAACGTTTATAAAAGAAGCAAATCCTGTAATTGCACCGGCTGTTACATAAACCAAAAACTTAGTTAAAT
Source organism: Treponema sp. UBA1240 (assembly GCA_002308875.1). Taxonomy (GTDB): domain Bacteria; phylum Spirochaetota; class Spirochaetia; order Treponematales; family Treponemataceae; genus UBA1240. The sequence continues at coordinate 6,579 of DBWK01000027.1, read as the reverse complement.
CAGGACGACAACCTGAAAATCTTGCGGCTGTTTCACCGGCACCGATTGCTCTTAAATCAACGCCCACTCTTGTGTAATGCCAGATTACAAACACAACGACAAGTACAATTCCCATCAAAAGTAATTTGAACCAGGTTTGATCCAATGAAAGAACATTGTAACTGGCTGGAACAGGTCCTCCGGTTGTAATGTATTTACACAAGCCTCTGAAAAAGTACTGCGAACACATTGTTACAATGAAGGACGCAATTTTGAACTTAACGTGGAAAAAGCCGTTGAATGCACCCATTAATGCACCTGACAAAACTGCTGCAATTATTGCAAGCGGAATGCTGTACATGGATACCCAGCAGAATATGATTGATGAAAGACCTAGAATTGAACCTTGTGAAAAATCCAATCCACCGACTGTCATTATAAGGAATACTCCGCAACAACAAGTCATCAATACAAAAACCTGACTTAACATAAGGCTTAGGTTTTTGCCCTGAATAATTTTTCCGCCTGTTAAAATTGAAAACAACAGTACAATACCAATAAAGCCGAACAAAGGTCCAAGATTTGAAAAAACTTCTTTAAGCTTTGCTCTTTTGGCAAATTGATTTGTTATATTTTTAGCTGCGATTTGATTGGTCATTTTTTTTCTCCTATATCATCTTTGCAATGAGGTCTTTTTCGCCAAGTTCGCGGCTGCGCTTAAACTCGCCGTTAAACCTGCCGTTCTTCATAATAAAGATGCGGTCACTCATACCCAAAAGTTCAGGCAGCTCTTCCGAAATCATAATGATTGATTTTCCCTGCTTTTTAAGCTCACTCATCAAGGTATAAATATCAGCTTTTACTCTTACGTCTATACCTCGTGTAGGGCTGTCCAGAATCAAAATGTCTGAGTTCTTTCCAATCCAGCGTGCCAAAACAACTTTCTGCTTGTTTCCACCCGAAAGTTCAGAAACATACTGCTTTACGCCTGTCATTTTTGTACTCATCTGAACTGCAAATTTGTTTGCAAAACTTCCCAACCCTTTCAGATTCATAAAGCCATGTTTTGAAAGGTCGTTCAAAGACGGCAGAATTATGTTGTCGCAGATTGTATCGGCAATAACTATAGATTCATTATCGCGGTCTTTTGAAGCATAAGCAATACTGTGTTTGATTGCACCGGGAATATCTTTTATTTCGTATCCGTTGCTTAAGGTTACTCTTCCGCCTCTGTTATATGAAGCACCAAAAATCGCCTTGCCTATTTCGTGCATACCGCATTCAGAAAGTCCGCCGATTCCAAGAATCTCTCCCTTGTGCAGGTCAAGATTGATATTATCAAACTCGCCAGGCACATTCAAATTCTTGACCGACAATACAACCTCGCCTGAAACCTCTTCATCATAATCAGTGCGGTAGTATTTGTTGCCGATTTCGCGACCTACCATTTCGCGTTTAAGGTCGTCAGTGGTAACTTCTTTTGTATTTACGGTCTTTACAAGAACACCGTCGCGGAGAATAGAAATTCTGTCTGTGTGGTCAAGAACTTCGTCCAAATCGTGCGAAATAAAGATTACACAGGAACCCATCTCGCGGGTTTTATTCATAACCTTAAAAAGTTCCTGTCTTCCGTCGTGGCTCAATGCGGTTGTAGTTTCATCAACAACAAGGATTTTGGGATTAAAATATGTAGCCTTTACAATTTCTACGAGTTTTCGCTCTTCAAAAGAATAATGGTCTATCATTTTTGAAGCTTTTATGTCTGTAAATCCATAAGAATCCAAAAGACGCTGAGCTTCTTTGTTCATAGCCCTTGTATTTTTTACGATACCGTGCATAAATTTTTCTTCTTCACCAAGAAAAATATTCTCCGCAACTGTAAGACCAGGCAGGGTTCCCATTTCCTGTACGATAATAGAAATTCCTATTTTGTTTGCTTCTACCTGACTTTTTGGTTTTATTTCGTTGCCAAGCAAAGTAAACGTTCCGCTCGACATTGGATAAATACCGCAAAGCATGGAGCTGAAAGTTGATTTTCCTGAACCATTTTCACCGATAAGCCCGTGAATTTCGCCCGGAAACAACTCCAAAGAAAGATCCGCTACCGCATGCGTAGCACCAAAATATTTATTTATTTTTTCGGCCTTTAATAAAACTTGATTCATTTGTGTCTCCTCAAATTATTTAACTACGCTGCCGATCTTACCACGGTTGGTAAGAGTAACAATAGCAAGGAGAACTGCACCAGTAACAAAGTCATTGATTGTTGTTGGTACATCAAGTGCAACAAGACCGTTAAATATCATTGTAATTATGAATTCACCGATTACAATCGCAGTAACCGGACATCCGTATTTTTTAAAGGCAACACCAAAGAATGTGCCCATCAAAGGCTTAAAGTTACG
>DBWK01000027.1:0-4141 GCA_002308875.1 Treponema sp. UBA1240 | reverse complement strand
GCCATAATTCCTACAAAGAAATGCAGGAGAACAAAGCCTATAAACTTGTATTTTTCTACACTGATACCCATGTTTTTTGCCACAAGTTCATTGCTGCCGATTGCATTACAATAAGTACCGATTCTTGTGAACCTGAGTATAAAAACCATAAGCAAAAACGCTGCAAAAGCAACAACATAATTCCATGGTGCATGATTAAATGCAAGAATCGAAGCATCGTTAAGTTTTCCAGGGAAGCTGGAAGTGTCAAGGCGTACTACATAATTCGCAACACTTTCCAGTATGAGCATAAGACCTACTGTTACAATCATCGAAGGAATTCGGAGTTTGGAATAGAAAAACCCGTTAAATGAACCAATCAAGGCACCAGTAAGCAGTGTACCGCCGATAAGCCCGACATAGCCGAACTGTCTTGAAAGCAGAACTCCTACCATAGATGAAAGGACAATATTTGCACCTATTGAAAAGTCAAACAAGCCCATTACAACTATAAAGTAAAAACCGCAGCCACCTACCGCATACTGAATACTAGTCTGAAGATAATCAGACATCAGTTTTGGCGTTCCAAAATTTTGCGGAGACAGAATCTTAAAGATTCCCCAGAACAAAATTGCTAAAACGACAAGAGCCGTAACTCCAAAATAACGGCTTTTTCTGAATGAGGCAAACTTTTCGTTACCTGATACAGTATTTACAAAATCACTCATTTTTTATTTCCTAAAAAAGGGGGCAGCGATATCTGCCCCCTGAATAATTGCGATAAAAAACTATCTGCGGCTCTTTACATCTTCGATAGAAAGTTTTGCAGCAGCTGCTTCAAGGTCTTTTTCTGAAAGTTCTGCCATAGCTTTAAGTTCCTGTGCATTGTATGGAAGTGCATCTACAAAGTACTTAGCATAAGCTGTGTAGTCTGCAGGTGATGCAACATAAAGATATGGGAAGTTAACTTCATAGAAACCGTTTGTAGGTACAGAATAGTTTCCTTTGATTGCATTGTAAACAAGCATGAATGCAAACAATGGGTCGCAGTAGTGTCCACCTGATTCAGCTGACATACCACCACTCTTCAGCTGTTCATCGAGGTCAGCAAGGAAGTCTGTAGAAGCAACAGCAATCTTTCCTTTTTTACCCATAGCTTCGATAGCTGCCAAAGCACCAACCAATGTATCTCCACCGCCACCAGCTACGATAAGTGCATCAATGTCAGGGTTAGCGTTGATGATAGCTTCTGCTGTTGAACGACCTGTATCAGATGTTGTTCCACCATACTGAGGTTCAAGCAATACAACTTTATTTGAATGAGAAGCATTCCATGCTTCTACACCTTTTTTATAGCCTTCCCAGCGGAGAAGGAATGTAGCGTCACCTGCTTCCCAACCTTCGAGAGCAATCTTTTTGCAGCCTTTTTCAGCAAGGATTGTAGCAAGTTTATAACCGTTTTCAACTTCGTTTTCGTGAACTGCACCAACAAAATAAGGTGATTTTGTTGCAAGAGCAAATTCGTTGGGGTTTGTAGCCTGGCTTATAATGCGGAAGAACTGTGCAACATAAACTTTGTTAGCTGTACAAGTATTGATTACTGATGTCATTTCAGCGGAAGCTGAGTTACAGATAATAATACCGTCGCAGCCTGCAGCACACAATGTTTCAGCAGAAGCAGTTACGTTTTCAGAGATATGTCCCTGGTCAACGTACATAACCTGAACATCAAGAGCCTTTGCAGCTTCGTCGATAATGCGCTTGCACTGGCTTCCCAATGTGTCTGTAGAACTCCAGATTGAAACACCAATCTTGATCTTCTTTGAAGAAGAATCTGAGTTACCTTTTGCAAAAACACATGTTGTCAACAGTGCTATTGCCATCAGCACAACTAAAAATTTTTTCATTTGTGTCCCTCCTAAGGAAACATTTTTTCTTTGGTTGTTTTTTTCATCTCAACCTTTTTATGCTGTTATCTTAGTACCAAAAAAGTCAAAAGAGAATGTGTTAATTTATTAAGAAATTTTGAAAATTTATGGAAATTTGCAAAAAAAATGTTTTTTTTCACAAAAACCTGCAAAAAAAGTTAATTTTTTTCCGAACAAATTTTAGAAAAATGAGGATTAGCTGCTCCGGAGGTTCATAATCCGCAAAGACAGTGACTTGGGAATTTTAATACACTTGACATTTTTAACGCTAATTGATAGATTTGTTACGTTACATTCCCTGGTTGTGTAATGGTAGCACCGCAGATTCTGGTTCTGCTTGTGGGGGTTCGAATCCTCCCTAGGGAAAAAGCTGAACAAAAGTTCAGCTTTTTTTATACATAGTTGTGTATGTACTAACATGCACACTTACGGTCCCTTCGTCTATCGGTTAGGACAAAAGATTCTCAATCTTTAAAGACGGGTTCGATTCCCGTAGGGACCGAAAGTTTTTTCAGCAATTTTCCCCGTTTTCTTCATAATATCTTATAATCCAGCGCTTGAGCGGCGTAATCCACTCATATTCGTTAGCGCCTTCCAGCAGGAGTTCTTCAAACAAATCGTTAATGTGCTCGTTAATTGCTTTTTTGTCTTTTTCGGATATGTCGGTATTGGTTTGAAACATATTGTTTATAAAATCAACCGCATCCTGTATTGTAAACTGATCTTTAAGAATAAAGCACATCATGTAGAGGGCGGCGGCAATGCAGTTTACACTGTGCTGTTTTACGTAAAGAACCGTTTCGGCAATTTCAATCGCACTTTCATACAGTTCTTTGTTGTACGCGTCTTGTTCCTGCTCGGTGAGTCCTGCCTGAGCAAATGCTTTTTTGTAATATGTAATGACTAATGCCATAATTGAAACATGCAGACTTGGAACGCAAAGATAATGTGGATCTACAAGACGGACAAATGCCATCTGAATATTGGTTTTTCCTTTGGGTCTTTTTGTTGTACTCATTCTGAACCGGTAGAATTCGCCAGCCTGTTCGTAGCACTTTGTTATAAGTTCAATAAATTCACAATAATACGGAACGGCTCCGTGTTTTAACCTTTTTGACAAAAACACCAGCGGTCTAATCCAAAGGTTTACAAAATCAAGGTATGTGTCTATTTTTTCCGGTTTGAACGGAACGGCATCGTCAAGTACGTTATCAACGTTTATAATGGGGATTTTGCTCAAACGCAGCCTTCTGCCATATTGTAAAAAGAAAAAATCTTTGAGAACAACACCTATAAAGACGGCGGCTTTTTTTAGTACCTTCGGATGAAAAAGCGTAAAAATATATGCAGCCCCTGCCCTGTAGGAGGACATTGGTTTTATTGGATTAGTATCATGCGATTGAGTCAAAATGTTTCCCAAGTTATTACGAATTTTTATTATGTAGAATTTTAATACAAAAACAAATATTTGTAAAACATTTTCGATATGTAAACATTTAAAATATTGTATTTTACTGAGGTGTGTTCGCTATATCATCCAGGATGGCGGCTTCTTCCTGATTTATGAGTTTACGGTATTCGGATTGTTTCTTGTCTTTGAGCTTGGTAAGTACCTTTCGTTCTTTCATCGCCTCGTACATAGCTTTTCGTTTTTCTTCTATCACAAGCTCAGCTGCGGCTAATTCTTCCAGCAGGTTTTCTTTTTGCACATCAAGACGGTTAATGTAGTTTTCTATTATTACAAGATCCTGCATATTCTTGCAGAATGAGCGCTGTGCATTTGATTCTACACGTTTTTCAGCAATTGTTTTAAGTTCTGCTTTGATACGGTCTGAATTTGCGATTGCCTGAGCAAGCGCAATCTTTGCCTGTTCTTCTGTAAACTCTTTAAGGTCAAGGATTTTTTGCAGAGAAAAGGCAAACTTTTTCATACATTATATTCTTCCTGCGGAATTTCAAGGTGGGCGAGTTCCGCAAGTTTTTGCATCGTATCGTCTATTGTAACTGTTTCAAATTCTTCCTGTTCCAAAAAGGAATCTATGCTTTCGTGCGCTTCAATCGCAAGGTCAATGTTGGGGTTTGTGCCTTTTTGATAAGCTCCTACATTTATAATATCTTCAGATTCGGCATAGGTTGCCATGAGCTTTCGCACATACGCACAGGCTTCTTTTGTTTTTTCGCCGCTTACACGGTTTGCAAGACGGCTTATTGAGGCAAGAACATCGATTGCAGGG
>DBWK01000017.1 GCA_002308875.1 Treponema sp. UBA1240 | reverse complement strand
CCTGTGTTCTCTTCTTCGCAAAGGAAGGCAATTTTTCCGGTTTCAAAAATCTTGTGCGGGTAAACTGCGTTTGCAGAACCAGCTTCTGCAGAAAGAAGAGATGCGATTATAGACGGCCTTACGAACTGATAGTTCTCGCTCATCGGGTTTGCTATCTCAATAACGCCGGAAGCGTCAATGTTCATGTTGTCGATAAAGTCTTTCTTTGAGCCAAGGTAATTGAATATCATTTCCTGATATCCCATACCAACCATAAGCTCTTTTGCCTTGCGGCTCAAAAGCGTTACGGGAAGCAGACGACCGATTGTAAAATCATGTGGTTTTTCCGGAGTGAAGAAAGAAAGCTCTTTTCCCATCATTATATCTTCAATAACGTCAACTTCATGCAAAAAGTCGTTGCGGTATGGAGGTGGAGTCAGAGTAAAAACTGTGTCATCGTCTTTTTTGGAAACAGTTACTGAACAGCCCATCTTTGCAAGAGACTCAACAACATCGTCAGCTGTAAGCTCAACGCCAAGCCGTTTGTTTACTGCAGAAAGCTTTGCATCTGTTGTTTCCTGGAAGTAGAAAGGCGTTACAAGGTCTTTTCCAAAGCCTGTATCATATGGATGCTTAACTTGAACAGGAAGGATTGTATAGCCGGCATCCGCGAAGTCACATGCGACAATGTTCGTTGCAAGTAAAAGACCAGCCATATCCGTACCAGTCATTTCTACCATAAGATCGCTGTCACCAACTTTTACGGCACCGAGTGTAGCACTGTTGATGATAGGAGCCATGGACATCGTTTCACCATTTGCATCGCTAAGAAGCGGGAACTTTGCCTTGCCTTCAAGGATCCAGCCATATTCTTTTCCTTTAGGGTGGTCAGTAAGAATCTGGCGGCATGTCATCGGTGCGTCGCAAGCAAGCGGAACAAACGAAGTTTTATCCGGGTCTACCGCATGATAGTTTACAGGCCATTTGACCTGTGCTGAGCGGTATACGCCCATTGAAATTGAGCGGCGTTTGCGGCCGTAGTTCCAGCAAAGTTTTTCTTGTGTCTGGATAATATCAAGGAGCATAGGCTCATCTATGGGCTTACCAGAAATAACAAATGCCGTCATATATGGACGGATATCTTTAAGATCTGGGTCAACAGTTACAACACGGTTCCCAAAATCTTTAAGATTATCTTTATATGAAAGGAATGAGCTGTAATCGGCAGATTTTCCTGTTCTGTGCAGACGAAGCTGGCGGGCAATTCCGCCTGTAGACCAAAGATCAGGTCTGTTTGTATCGTTGAGTTCTATTTTAATAATGCGCTCGTTTTCCGGTTTTGATGTATCCGGTTTTTCATCGAGCTCTGCTTTACCACAAGTGAGTTTTGCTTCAAGAGTATCGTAATCGTATTTTTCGCCGAGNNTTCGTTGACTTCTATCTTAGGCATATTTAACCTCTTTTGTCCGTGATACCGTGATTATATCAAACTCTTTTATTGAAGACAACTGCACGAAGAATAAGCATTCATTACAAACTAAACTGAAAAAAACAAACTTATCGGAAGATATTTAACTTTTTTGGTTATGTTTTGCAAGTTTTTGTGAAGAAGTTGAACAATTTTTCAAAAAAAATACATGTACGACATTAATATTTCACTGTAGCATGAAAATGGATTTTTAAGACATCCACAAGGGAAAACAAGAAAGCGGTGCTGAAAGGTGCCGCTTTTTTTATGCAACTTGAGCAGTGCGTTGTGCGCGGATTATAGCAAAACGAAGGTGTCAAGGCTTTAAGCGAAGCGTGCCCAGACGAGTCGTATTGCCGGTTGAAAAATATTAAGCAACCGGCAAAACGAAGGTGTCAAGGCTTTAAGCGAAGCGTGCCTTGACACCTTCGTATATTTTTTAACTTTTTCGGAAAAAAATAAATTTTTCACATAAAAAGTGTTGAAAAAAAAAGAAAAAATGCCATACAAACATTTTTTACGCATAAAAAAATAAACCAAATTGATAATTTATTTCATGTACTTCTATTTTATTTGGGCATAATATTTCACTATCCAAAGTTTCTATTACGGAAGAGAGGGAAGACTTTCGATAGGAACAATTTGGTAAAATTGTTTTTTATTTTTTCAAGAGGAGGAATTTATGAAAAAATTCTTATTGGTTCTTATGGCACTTATGCTGGTTGCTCCTATTTTCGCTGGTGGAAAGAAAGAAGCAAAATCTAACCTTATTAAAGTTGGTATCGTAAACAACCCACCGTCAGAATCTGGTTACCGTGCTGCTAACGTAAAAGATTTCGAGACAGTATTCAACAAAGACAATGGTTATGAAGCAAAGACATTCTACAGTCTTAAGAACGATGAGCAGCTCAATGCTGCAAAACAGTTCATCACAGACGGTGTTGACTATCTTCTTATTTCTGCTGCTGCTACAGACGGATGGGATGCTGTTCTTAAATCAGCAAAAGAATCTGGAATCAAAGTTTTCCTTTTTGACCGCATGATCAACACAAGCGAAGATCTCTATGAGTGCGCAGTTGTTTCCGACATGGCTAACGAAGGTGACACAGCTGTTAATTGGCTGCTCTCTCTTAACCTTCCTGAGTACAACGTAATCCATATCCAGGGTGCTATGGGTTCAGATGCTCAGATCGGACGCACAGGTGCTCTTGATGCACAGTTCGCTAACGGCAAGATGAACAAAGTTGTTCAGCAGACAGCTAC
>DBWK01000070.1 GCA_002308875.1 Treponema sp. UBA1240 | reverse complement strand
GCACAGGGCCGTGTTCTTGGTATGTTTATTCAGGGATGGCAGTTCATGGGTGAACCGGAACAGACACTTTGGTCAGCAGGAAAAGATGAAAGGACATATTGTCCACTTCCAGTAGTATTTGATAATTCAATCAAACCTCACTATCGTGACCAGTCACTTCCTAACCTTCAGAGAGGTTACGGTATCACTGTAAAGTGTCCTGAAGACAAAGCTATCAAAATTCTCCAGTTCATGGATGAAATGATTAAAGAAGAAAACCAGAAAGTTCTTTACTGGGGATTTGAAGGTGAAGATTACCAGAAAGATGCACAGGGTCGTCCTTCAAGAACAGACGAGCAGCGTGCTCAGCAGAAAGATCCTAACTGGATTCAGAAGAACCGTGCAACACTTTGGACAGAAGAAGCTCCAAAATTGGAAGGACTTATGCCTAGTGGATACACACGTACTATGGATGACCTTCCATGGGAATATGAATTGGCTGCTAAAGCTGTTGATATCGAACTGTGGAAGGCTTATGGCGTAGGTTCTTATGCAGAACTTATGGATGCTAATGCTCCAAAGAACGCAGGTTGGTACCCAATGTGGCAGTGCAACCCGTCTGCTGAAAACGGTGGATTCGAAGAAGAAGCAGCAGTTGCTATGACTGGATTTGAAACAGTTCAGAGAAAATATCTTCCTATGATGATTATGGGAAAACCAGCTGACTTTGATAAGACATGGAATGAGTACTGCGCATTGCTGAAACCTCTTACAGCAACATACAACAAATTCATGCAGCAGCAGCTTGATCACCGTGTAGAAGCATTTGGTGGTTTTCAGGACTAATTAAGTTTTGACACATAAGTGTCAATCTTAAGTAGCATGGGGGAATGTGCGTTTTGATAAAATATGCAGCTTTTTGAAAAATGCCGCATTCCTCTGTTCTGAAAAAAAAGTCCACGGGTTTTCTGTGGACTTTTTTTAATCATTTTTTGGGAAGAGTGTTTTTTATGAAAAATAAAAATGATTCTGGTTCTGCACCGGTATCTACCGCTACAGTGCTTGTAAACAAGAAAAGTAAATGGCAGATTTTAAGTAAGCAGAAAATGCTTATTGCAATGTCTGTTCCATTCGTGCTTTATACCATTCTGTTCAGATATATTCCTCTTTTGGGCTGGACAATGGCTTTTCAGGACTACAAGCCCTATAAGTCATTTGCTGATCAGACTTGGGTCGGTTTTAAATGGTTTATCCAACTTTTTACTGAGAAAGAATTTCTCTTTTCTTTAAGAAATACAGTAGGAATGAGCCTCATCAGTACGGCTCTCGGTTATATTACTGCAATTTTGATTGCCGTATTCCTGAACGAATTGCGTAATATCAGCGTCAAACGTTTCGTTCAGACAGTTTCTTATCTCCCACACTTCCTTTCATGGGTTATAGTTACGGGTTTGGTTGCGAATGTACTTTCCGTTGAAGACGGAATTTTAAATGGTATATTATTGTGGCTTGGACTGGTAAAACAACCAATTCAATGGCTTGCGGTTCAGAAGTACTTCTGGCACATCATAGGTTGGACCTATGTTTGGAAGGAAGTAGGATGGAATACAATCGTATATCTTGGCGCAATGACTGCCATAGATCCATGTTTGTATGAGGCAGCACAAATTGATGGATGCGGACGTCTTCGTAAAATCTGGCACATTACACTTCCTGGAATTAAGCCTACTATCATAATCATGATGATTATGTCTGCCGGTCATATTCTTGACGCTAACTTTGAAATGCCGTACTTGTTGCAGAATGGTATGATTCAGGATGTGGCAGAAACAATTGATATTTATGTATTGAAATATGGTTTCAAACTCTCGAGATACGGTCTGGCTACCGCTGCCGGTATCTTTAAGAATGCAGTAAACATCCTGCTTCTTGTTATAGCAAATACAATTGCAAAGAAGAGCGGTGAGGAGCGTTTGATATGATAGACGAAATAAAACGAAATGAATATGCAGCAGCAAAAAAAAGAACGGCTTTAGGTAATTTTGTTTTTGACGTGATTATATATATTACCCTTGCATTTGTTGTCGTTGTTACAGTTTATCCTTTCTGGAATACAATCGCTATTTCTTTGAATGATGGTCTTGATTCGTTGAAAGGTGGAATAACACTTTTCCCAAGAATCTTTACTTGGAAAAACTATACGGATTTGTTCCAAACACCGCGTATTTTCCAGGCTGGTATTATTTCCGTTTCTAGAACAATATTACAGACAATATTGAGCGTATTCTGTACAACAATGCTTGCATACGCTTTGAGCCGCAAAGAATTCGTTATAAGAAAATCACTTACGACCATTCTTGTAATTTCAATGTACGTAAACGCTGGTTTGATACCAGGGTATATGCTTATGAAAAAGCTCCACCTTTTAGGCAAATATGCTGTTTACATTGTTCCCTGTCTTGTTGATATATTCAACTTTATTCTTGTAAGAACATACATCCATGGTTTGCCGGACAGCTTTGTTGAATCTGCGCGTATTGATGGTGCAAATGAGTTCAAGATTTTTCTTGGTATTATTGTACCGCTTATTGTTCCTTCAATAGCGATGATTTCGTTGTTTACAGCGGTAAACGCCTGGAACAGCTGGTTTGATACATATATGTTCTGTTCCGATAAGCCAAAGCTTCATTCGTTGCAGTATGTATTGATGTCGTTCCTGCAGCAGAGCCAAAACCAAAGTGCATCTGCGGCTGACGCCAACTCAATGGCAGTTGCGGCGGGCGCAGGTTCAACCGCTTCCAAATCAACACCAATCAGTATTCGTTCTTCAATTACGATGGTTGCAACACTTCCTATTTTGGTTGTATATCCGTTTGTACAGAGATACTTTGTTGTTGGTATGACAATCGGTGGTGTAAAAGAATAAGATTGTTTCGTTGCACTAGCAATGACAAATAAGGGCGGATTTTTATAATCCGCCTTTTTTAATGCATATCGTTTTTGATAGGAATAATATAAAAAGGAATTCGGATGAAAAAACAAGCTTATAACCCATATCTGCCGAGCTGGGAATACATTCCTGACGGTGAACCTCATGTTTTTGGTGACAGGATATATGTTTTCGGTTCGCATGATTTGTTTAACGGTCATGTTTTTTGCCTTGGTGATTATGTTTGCTATTCCGCACCGGTAAGCGACCTTTCGGACTGGCGTTATGAAGGCGTAATCTACAAAAAAACGGATGATCCGCTTAACACCGCGGGCAAAATGTGTCTTTACGCACCGGATGTTACACGTGGAAAAGACGGTCGTTACTACCTTTACTATGTTTTGGACAAGGTTTCTGTCGTTAGTGTAGCCGTATGCGATACACCTGCCGGCAAATACGAATTTTACGGCTATGTGCATTATAAGGACGGAATACGCCTTGGCGAGCGCAAGAGTGACGAAAACCAGTTTGATCCCGGCGTTTTGTACGAAGATGGCAAAACCTACCTTTATACGGGTTTTTGCGCTCGCGGTGACAAAAGCAGACACGGCGCAATGTGTACCGTGCTTGACGGTGATATGTTGACTGTTCTGGAAGATCCGCGTTTTGTTGTTCCGGGCTGTGAATATTCTGCCGGAAGCGGCTTTGAAGGACACGAATATTTTGAAGCAGCTTCTATCCGTAAATTCGGTGACACCTATTACTTTGTTTATTCTTCCATATTGATGCACGAATTGTGCTATGCAATCAGCAAAAAGCCGACCGAAGGCTTTACTTACGGCGGAGTGATTGTAAGCAATACGGATATAGGAATCTCGTCCGGCAAACCTGCGGATATGCCCTTGGCATACGGAGCGAACAATCACGGCAGTATAGAAAAAATTAACGGTGGGTATTATATCTTCTATCACCGCCACACAAACGGCAACTGGTACTGTCGTCAGGGATGCGCCGAAAAGATTCAAATTTTGCCGGACGGCAAAATTCCGCAGGTGGAGATAACCTCCTGCGGCTTGAACGGCGGACCGCTGGCGGGTAAGGGCGTTTATCCGGCATACATTGCCTGTAACCTGTTTTGCGAAAAACCGAGTGTGTATGTTGGCGAAGGTCAGCCTAAAATTACGCAGGACGGCCGCGACGGCGATGAAAACGAAGGTTATGTTGCAAACGTCTTTAAAGGCGTAACGATTGGTTTTAAATACTTTGATCTAAAAGGTTTGAGCAAAATAAAGCTTACAACGCGGGGTTACGGCAAAGGAGACTTTGAAATACGTACAACGCATGATGGGCCGGTTCTCGGCAGGATAAGCGTTGATTTTTCGAATGTTTGGGAAACATATTCAACAAAAGTCCGCATACCGGACGGAAAAACCGCTCTGTACTTCAAATTTGCCGGCGACGGAAACTGCCAGTTTAAGGGTATAGAACTGGTATAATACTTATTTTGATTGCAACTGACCGCTTATTTCGTAGAGAAGAACGCCGGTTGCAACCGAAACGTTGAGACTGTCCAATTTCCCGCATGTCGGTATGGAAACAATGGCATCGCAGTTTTTGCGCAAAAGCTGCGCAATGCCGCTGCCCTCGCTGCCCATAACAAGTGCGGTTTTAGGTGCAAATTCCGTTTGCCGTGCGGACTGCCCGTCAGCATCTGCACCGTAAACCCAAAAGCCGCGCTGTTTTAGGAATTCTACACTTCTGTTCAAATTCTGCACAACCGCAACCGGAACCCATGCCGCCGCGCCTGCGCTTGATCGCATTATAACATCGCTTTCGCTTACACCACGGTGTTCGGGAATAACAACAAGGTCCGCGCCGAACTGGTCACAGCTGCGAATGATTGCGCCGGTATTATGCGGGTCTGTTATGGAATCAAGAATGACTACCAAAGCTTTGTCTTTGTGAGAAAGTTCTTCGGCAAAGGTATCGAACTGAACAAAGTTCTGCTTTTTTTCAGCTTCACCTGAAATTGTAAGAACAATTCCTCGGTGATTACGCGCTGTTTCAGAGAGATTTGCGGTAAGCTTGTCCAACTCGCGGTCAGTTGTCTGCGTTGCGTGTATACCGCGTTTTTTTGCATCTTCAAGAATCTTTTTTATTCGTGGTCCGGGTTTGCTGTACAATAGCTGGGGTTTTGCCCCCTCTGCTGTTCCCGCGCCCGTACGCAATAATTCTTCTATTGCGTGAAATCCGGTTACAACTCTCATCTTCCGCAGCACTGTTTGTATTTTTTGCCGGAACCGCACGGACACGGCTCATTCCGTCCGATTTTTCTGCCTTCGCGTACAACAGTTGTTGTTGTTAAATAGCCGCTGGAGTAAACCCATTCGCCGTTTATTTTCTTAAAGTTTGCAGTTTCGTGGTGAACGTCACGGATTCCTTTTTTTGTGGTATAGGTCGCAGTAAATTCAACAACACCTTCCGTATCGTTTTCTTTACCTTTTTCGGTACGCAAAATCTTAAGCCCCTGCCAGGTTGATTCTTCGCTCCATTTGCGTGTTTCTTCAACATCTATTCTGTTTTCTTTGTCAGAAGTCTCACATGAATTGATGATATGGTCAATTTCGTGCTTTACATAAGCTGTGTAGCGGCTGCGCATAAGGGCTTCCGCTGTTTTTGCCAGAGCTGTTCCCTTTATAATCGGTTTGCAGCATTCGTCATAGGTTTTGCCGGAACCGCACGGACATAATTCGTTGCTCATAAATCCTCCGAAAATACTTATTAAAATTATAACAGATTAAGAAAGCTCTTGCAAATTTGAATTGCATGCACACAAAAGCTCATCAACTGAAGCAACGTTCCATTTTTCGCAGGCGAGCTTTATGATAAGTCCGCATGTGCGGGAATCTTCGAGCGCATCATGGGCAAGGTAGTCTATTCCGAATGTGCTGCCTAAGAAGGTAAGTGCGTGACTTTTCAACTCCGGCCATGTTCTGCGCGAAATACGCAAAGAATCAAAGTACCTTATCTTTGGCAGCTCCATATTAAAACGGTCGCAGCATCCCTTTATAACGCCCATGTCAAAAGAAGCGTTGTGCGCTACCAGCGGAAAATCCGGGGTTTTATCCAAAAAAGGTTGAACCAAATTCTGCCACACTTCGGGAAAACACGGCTGATCTACAACGTCTTCATAACTTATATGATGAATGTCGCGTGTCCATTCCGGTACAAAATACATAACAGCGGGTTTTATAAGATGACAGACGCTGTCTGTTTCTACTCCGTTTTCAAATCTTATAAGCCCTATGGAACAGGCACTGCACGAAAGTTTGTTTGCTGTTTCAAAGTCAATGGCAATGTAATTAAGTTCGTTCATAATTTTTGTACTTACGGATATATTACCTGTAGAACGTGAAAAAGTACAGACCGAAAAGCTTTGCTGTTGAAAATGACTGCCGGATTGTGTAGAATTCAACAAACAACTATGAAAAATGAAAGTCCGAATATTGTTGTACACGAAATAGAACCTGTTTGGAATAACAAAAGCACAGTTCTGATTCTCGGAACAATGCCGTCTCCCAAAAGCCGTGAAGCCGGTTTTTTCTATATGCATCCTCAGAACCGCTTTTGGAAGGTTCTGCCTCAAGTATTCGGAGAAATCCTTGTGTATTCGAACAATGCGGCCCAAAAAGATAAAGCTGTTGTGGAGCGCATTGATTTTTTGTACAGGCACGGAATAGCGCTTTGGGATGTGCTTAAAAGCTGCGAAATTACAGGTGCGGCGGATTCAAGTATAAAAAACGCTGTATCAAACGACTTTACACAGATTTTTTCTGAATCACAAATCAAAAGGGTTTTCTGTACAGGTAATACCGCATTTTTGCTCTGGAACAAATATTGTGCAGCCAAATACCAGAGTTTTGGCATAACTTGCGAATGTCTTCCGAGTACGAGCCCGGCAAATGCACGTTGGAATTTTGAAAAACTTGTTGCCGCGTACCGCCGGATTGAAAAACGTTGACAGCAGGATTTGGCGGAAGTACAATTAGTTGAGAGGTGAATATGAACGAAACGTTGAAAATTTTGGAAACACGCAGAAGCTGCAGAAAATTTGTTGAAAACCGCATGCCGTCGGAAGAAGATTTGAATGCTATTATAAGGGCGGGAACATTCGCAGCAAGTGGAATGGGGCGTCAGTCTGCAAAAATAATTGCTGTTACTAATAAAGAACTGCGCAATAAAATCAGCGCAGAAAACGCAAAAATAATAGGGCAGGGTGCAAACAACGACCCGTTTTACGGCGCACCCGTTATTCTTGTAGTTGTTGCCGACAAATCTGCGCCGACTTATGTTTACGACGGTTCGCTTGTAATCGGAAACCTTATGAATGCGGCAGAAAGCCTTGGAATTGCAAGTATTTGGATTCACCGTGCCAAGGAAGAATTTGAGTCTGACTTTGGCAAAAAAATTCTCAAAGATTTGGGTATTAACGGCGATTTTGAGGGAATCGGACACGTTGCCTTGGGCTATGCAGCCGACGGCGGCATAAAACCGGCCGCTCCCCGCAAAGAAAACGTATATTGGGTCCGCTAGGACAAAACTATAAATAAAACACAGGCTGTCCGTTGAGGGGCAGCCTTTTTGTTTTTCAGGAAAAATTACAAAAAAAAAATCAAAAAATATTTTTACAGTGACATTATTTGGCACACTGCATATTTTATAATTACTCCTGTAAGCTCGCCGAGGGCGGGAAATCATTAAACTGCGGGCTTTCAAGGAGTTTTTTTATGGCAAGACAGATTTTGATTGAATGTGGTTCACATTGGTTTGAGTTCACCAAAAGCAAGACAGGACAGCTCGACTATGCTGGCAAAATTGAAGGTATTGTTGCAAGTTCCGAATTGGAAGGTTTTCAGTGTTTTGCCGGAAGCACTTATTTTTCTCCGAGCTTTTACACCTACATTTCAGACGGCATGAACATGATTCCGCTTATTTATGTGGCAGACGGCGTTGATGTTTCGGATCTTGAAACATACGATTATCTTGTTCACGCCGGTGCGCTGCTTGCTGCCGTTGATTCAAAAGATTCGCTGCTTGCAGGTGAGCTGTATCTGCGCCGCCGCAAGACATTCGAAAAATTTCCGCAGCTCACGCAGTTCATCATGAAAGACTTG
>DBWK01000142.1:6420-6974 GCA_002308875.1 Treponema sp. UBA1240 | reverse complement strand
AAGCCCTGCGTGTCTTTAAGCTTGAGCAAATCTGTGCGGCCGCAAAGCTCTTCAACAGAGCGCACGCCGAGCTTTGCCATAATCTCGCGCATTTCCTGGGCGATGAACTTCATGAAGTTTTCTACATATTCCGGCTTGCCCGGGAACTTAGCGCGGAGCTTTTCGTTCTGTGTTGCAACGCCGAAAGGACACGTGTCGAGCTGGCAGACGCGCATCATCGAACAGCCCATCGTAATGAGCGGCGCTGTCGCAAAGCCGAATTCTTCGGCACCGAGCAACGAAGCAATCACAACGTCGCGGCCGCTCATAAGCTTGCCGTCTGTTTCGATAATAACGCGGCCGCGCAAGCCGTTCTGAATCAACGTCTGGTGGGTTTCTGCAAGGCCAAGCTCCCACGGCAAGCCCGCATGATGAATCGAGCTGATTGGGGCTGCGCCTGTGCCGCCGTCGTGGCCGCTAATCAAGATAACCTGCGCACCGGCCTTAGCAACACCGGCCGCAATCGTGCCGACACCGGCTTCGCTTACAAGCTTAACGCTGATGCGGGCGGCGCG
>DBWK01000142.1:6023-6253 GCA_002308875.1 Treponema sp. UBA1240 | reverse complement strand
TGGCCGCCCTCGCCAGGCTTTGCGCCCTGCGCCATCTTAATCTGAATCTCTTTTGCGCTAAGCAGATATTCTTCTGTTACGCCAAAGCGGCCGCTCGCAACCTGCTTGATTGCAGAATTATATTCTGTGCCAAGACGCTCCGGCTTTTCGCCGCCTTCGCCTGAATTTGATTTTCCGTGAAGGTGGTTCATTGCGGCAGCCATGCACTTGTGCGCTTCTTCGCTGATTGA
>DBWK01000142.1:4891-5937 GCA_002308875.1 Treponema sp. UBA1240 | reverse complement strand
AGCATTGCGCGCAATGTGTGCGGGTGCGCATTGTCATCAACAAGTGCGGTGTATTCCTTAAAGCGCGCATAGTCGCCGTTGCGCGTTGCCTGCTGCAGCGCAACAATCGTTTCGGGGTTATAAAGGTGGCTTTCAGCCTGCGGGCCGCGGCGGAACTTGTGCTTGCCGAATGAATCGAGGTGTGTGTTCACCGTAAGACCGGCCGGGTCAAAGCCCTGGTCATGGTGATAGCGCACATCTTCTTCGATTTCTTTAAGACCTACACCGCCAACGCGGCTGACTGTGTTCGTAAAATACTTTTCAGTAACATCGGCGGCGATTCCGACTGCTTCAAAAATTTGCGCGCTCTGGTAAGACTGAATCGTGCTGATGCCCATTTTGGCGGCAATCTTTACGATGCCGTTGATAATCGCTTTGTTGTAGTCGTCGATTGCAGTGTGGTAGTCTTTGTCAAGAATCTTCTGGTCGATAAGCTCGGCGATTGCTTCGTGCGCAAGATACGGATTGATTGCGCGCGCGCCGTAGCCAAGACACATCGCCGACTGATGCACGTCGCGCACTTCGGCTGTTTCAAGGATAATCGAAACGGCTGTGCGCTTTTTAGTTCTGATGAGGTACTGCTCAACAGCTGAAACAGCAAGAATTGCCGGAATTGCGGCGTGAGTTTTGTCTACACCGCGGTCGCTCAAAATGATGATATTGTAGCCTTCTGCGTAGGCTGCATCGATTTGCGCAAACAAAGTATCGAGCGCGGCTTTAAGAACGCTGCCGTCATCAGCCTTATCCGGCAACAACTTGTACAAAATCGAAACAGTTTTAGTTTTAAGTCCCGGCTGATTGAGAGCCGCAATCTTTATAAGGTCTGTTCCGGTAAGAATCGGGTTATTCACTTCGAGCACGCGGCAGTTCTTTGCAACCGGCTCAAGCAGGTTTCCGTCTTTGCCAAGATAAACTGTTGTGTCCGTAACGATTTTTTCGCGGAGGCTGTCAATCGGCGGGTTCGTTACCTGCGCAAACAGCTGCTTGAAATAGCTGAAAAGGCTCTG
>DBWK01000142.1:393-4883 GCA_002308875.1 Treponema sp. UBA1240 | reverse complement strand
TTTTCGCTCATTACGGCAAGCGGAATATCAACGCCCATACTTGCGGTCGGCTCAACGCCGTTTTTGGCCATCGGCAGAATCATTTCGTTTACATCTTCGTAGTTCCAGCCGAAAGCGCGGTACATGATATTTCTTTCGTCCTGCGTAAAAACAGGAATCTTCTTGTTAGGGATTTTCAAATCCGCAAGGTGAACAAGGTTCATGTCGAGCCATTCACCGTAAGGGTAAAGCGACGCGTACTGGTTTTTACATTCTTCGTCAGTGATAATCTTTTTCTGAACTGTATCGACGAGAAGAATTCTGCCAGGCTGCAAGCGCGATTTTGTCTTTATGTTTTCTTCAGGAATGTCGAGAACACCGACTTCGCTGCTCAAAATGAGCATGCCGTCTTTTGTGATGTAGTAGCGGCTCGGGCGGAGTCCGTTGCGGTCAAGCGTTGCGCCGAGAATGTCTCCGTCGCTGAAAAGAATCGCTGCAGGACCGTCCCAGCTTTCCATCATCGTTGCCCAATAATGGTAAAAATCTTTTTTGTTCTGCGGCATATTGTCGTCGTGCTTCCACGGTTCAGGAATACACATCATTACAGCAAGCGGAAGCGGCACGCCGTTCATCAGCAGGAACTCAAGCGTGTTGTCGAGCATCGCACTGTCGCTGCCTGTTGTGTCTACGGCAGGCAGAACTTTTGAAAGCTCCGCGTTGCTCAGTTTTGTAGAAGCGATTGTTTCTTCGCGCGCAAGNNCCGCGGATTGTGTTGATTTCGCCGTTGTGCGCGATAAAGCGGTTCGGGTGCGCGCGCTGCCAGCTCGGCTGTGTGTTTGTGCTGAAGCGCGAGTGTACAATTGCAAGCGCCGATTCGTATTCCGCTGATTGAAGGTCAGCATAGAACGTGCGGAGCTCATGCACGAGGAACATGCCCTTGTAAACGATTGTGCGGCTTGAGAGCGAGCAGACGTAAGTTTTATGCGCAGTGTCGGCTTTCTCAAACTCACGGCGTAAAATGTAAAGCTTGCGGTCAAAATCAAGCCCTTTTTCGCAAGTCTTCGGGCGTTCAATAAAAGCCTGCCATATTTGCGGCATGCAGTCGCGCGCTTTTTTGCCGAGAACTTTTTCATTTACCGGAACTTTTCTCCAGCCTAAAAACTTAAGCTTTTCAGAAGCGCAGCATTTTTCAAAGCGGGCTTTTTCGCCGGCGCAAGCTGCATCATCACCAGGAAAGAAAAACTGCCCGATTCCGTAATCGCGCTCGCCAAGTTTTTCTATTAAATCTACGGCTGCTTTCTTGAAAAAACTGTGGCTTATCTGAACGAGAATACCTACACCGTCACCAGTTTCGCCGCTTGCGTCTTTTCCGGCGCGGTGTTCAAGTTTTTCAACAATGCTCAAAGCGTTATCAACAATTTTATGCGTTTTTGTTCCGTCAATGTTTACAACTGCACCGATACCGCAGTTGTCGTGTTCAAAAGATGGTTCATACAAAGTTTGATAGTTCTGCATTTTCGCGCCTCCAGACAAAAAAAGAGGTCGTAGACATAACTTCGCACAATACGAAATAATATCTACGACCTCTTTGCCGTAATTAATTCAATAATAATGAATTTTTGTAAAAATAGTCAAGAGATAATTTTTTCATCACACAAATTGATATGTTTGCAAAAAACTTTTCTCATAGCCCAAGTTGGGTTACAATGGAAAACGTAAATACAAAAGGAGTTCCAAAATGGACAATCATAATGAAGAAATCAAAAGTGAATCACGGCTTACTTTTATGGAAGCAACGAGCATCATTGTAGGTCACGGCGTAGGTGCGGGTATCCTTGCTGTGCCGTATCTTGCATCGCGCGCACCGTGGTGGGATTTTTTGTGGATTTTGGCGGTTGCCTATGCCGTAAATCTTTTGCTTCATCTTATGATTGCGGAACTCTCGCTGAATAACAATGGAGCGCAGTTTGTCAAATGCTTTGAAAACGAGCTTTTTACAGGTAGGTTCAAAAAAGTTGCTACCTGGATAGTTTTCGGATTTCTTGCGTTCAGTGTATTGTGCAATGTTGCAAGCTTTATAACCGGTTCTGCGGCTGTTTTTGCAAGCTGGTTCAGTTTGCCGGCTTGGTTGGGAATGTGTATCTACTATATAATTGCGGGGCTTGTTGTATTCTTTGGAATGAAAATCGTAGGCATTTGCGAAAAATATTCCGTTATAGCAATGGTGATTGTAATAGGAATTCTTTTTGTTGCAACGGTTACTTCGCAAACAAGCGCACTTCCTTCCAGATTTATTGCCGCAACTAATTCAATGGCTCTTTACAGTACTGTGGCATTTTCGCTTTCGGCGGTAATGAGTGTTCCGCAGGTTGTAAAAGGCGTTGCCGGTGACAGAAAAAAAGTAATTGGCGCAATTGCGGCAGGAACCGGAATAAATGCTTTTCTTATAATTGTTGTTACCTTTATGACGCTTTTGGGTGCAGGACAGGCAATCACAAAAAACGGAGCTCTTGTAGACTTGAGTGCCTGTCTTGGCGGCTGGGTAAGCATAGTCGGCTATGTGTTCTCGCTTTTGGCTCTTTCCACCTCATTCTGGGCAAACACGCTCAACATGCGCGACATAATTTCGGAACAGACAAAATGGAACTTAAAGCTGTGCTGGCTTTTGGCAACGCTTCCGTGTCTTATTCTGGCACTATGCGGAATGACGAGTTTTGTAGGTTTTGCCCGCCTTGCCGGAATAATTCAGGTACTTACCGGAATAGGAATTATAATCGCGTACAGCCGTTCACGAAAAAGAGCGGGACAAAGTACAATCTGCGGAAGATTTGGAACGCTGCCGTTTCAGATTATAGTAATCCTCAGTTCAATAATGGCAACCGTTGGATCAGTAATTGCCGTAAAGTAGAGTATTATGGAAGATTTTAACAAAATTTGTATAACACAGGTTGCTTCTACAATACTTTCGCTTTTGGACGTAAGTCCGAATGAGCAGATGGCTCAGCCGGTAAACGAGGTTCTTTCTGCCGCCCAGAAAAAATTCGGCGTAAACAAATGCGACCGCGTTGTAATGTATAATCCTGATGCCATTGCTTTTTGGATTTACAAAAAGTTTTATAAAAAGTATTTGTGGCAGCTTGATTCTAACGTTGATATTACGCTTCCGATGCTTTCAGTGTTTCCGCCGGTAACGCCGGTTTGCTTTGGTTCTATGTATTCGGGTTTGCAGCCGTCTGAACACGGAATCCAAAGCTACACAAAGCCTTTATTAAAATGTGATACGGTTTTTGACAGGCTTATCGCTGCCGGGAAAAAAGCCGCGATTGTATCTACGGCGGGCGATTCCATCAGCTTGATTTTTTTGGAACGTAAAATGGATTATTTTATTTACAAAACAGTAAAGGAATGCAACGCTAAGGCGGCGGAACTTATAAAGAAAGATGAATATGATTTAATAGTTCTTTACAACGCGGATTATGATTACTGGATGCACAGGTCTTCACCGACAGGACTCCCCGCAAAAAATGCGCTGCGTAAAAATGTTGCGGAATATCTAGAACTGAAAAAGCTGATTCAAGCTGAATGGAAGGACAGGCACAGAACGGCGCTTGCGTTTGCTCCCGACCACGGCTGTCACCGTGTTTTCGGACTGCTTGGAACTCACGGAATAAATGAACCATGCGATATGAATACGGTTCATAGCTGGAGTTTTATATAAGTTTTAGTATGCGGATTGTTGTTTGATTCTGCTTCCGTATTGACACTTTTTTCTATAACAAGTAAAACAAAACTAACGGCAAAGAGGTCGTAGATATTTTTCTTGCGTGTTTTACAAGGGAATTTGTCTACGACCTTTTTTGTTTTGAGGTGATTTATGACTTTTACAAAAATGCACGGCTGTGGGAACGACTATATTTATTTTGACTGTACTAAGGGAGATTTTCCCGGTGGTTCGGAAGGGGAACGGAAGGCTGCAATAAAGCTTTCGGACAGGCATTTTGGCATAGGCGGCGACGGAATTATTTTGATTAAAAAAGGGAAGACCGCTGATTTTGAAATGGTAATGTACAACGCCGACGGAAGTCGTAGCCAGATGTGCGGCAACGGCATCCGTTGTGTTGCCAAATACGTTTATGATGCAGGCTACACAAAAGGGCGCGAATTCTCAATTGAGTCGATGGGCGCGGTAAAGCATATTCAGATTACAAGCGGCAACCCCGGCGACAAGATTTGCTGTGCGCGCGTTGACATGGGCAAGCCTATTTTGCAGGCTGAAAAGATTCCGGTAGCTTTGAAAGGCAGCCGCGTTATAATGCACCCGCTTTTAATCGGCGGAAAAGACTACAAAATCACAGGCGTTTCGATGGGCAACCCGCACGCGGTTGTGTTTATAGACAAAAAACCTGCTGATTTTCCTGTCTGCGAGATTGGCCCGCTTTTTGAGAACGATAAGTTTTTCCCGGAACGGACGAACACCGAATTTGCTTATGTGCAGGACCGCCGCACAATCT
>DBWK01000142.1:0-270 GCA_002308875.1 Treponema sp. UBA1240 | reverse complement strand
GTGCATTTGCTTGGCGGCGACCTTGAGATTGAGTGGAGCGGCAACGAGCTTGACAGCGTGTTCATGACCGGTCCTGCAGAGACTGCATTTAATGGAGAAATTGAAATATAAGGAGTATATAACCGCTATGAAAATCAATAAGAATTTTTTAGATTTGGAAGAAAGCTATCTTTTTTCGACTGTTAACAAGAAAACGCGCGAATTTCAGGCGGCGCACCCCGAAGCTGATGTAATCAAGCTTTCTATCGGCGATGTTACCAAGCCGCTTTG
>DBWK01000093.1:16087-18659 GCA_002308875.1 Treponema sp. UBA1240 | reverse complement strand
TCTGGGAAAACGGCAAAGAGTACCGCACACCTATTTCTGAAATAAAAAACCTCAACTCATTCCGTTCAATCCGCGATGCCTGTACATACGAAACCAAACGCCAGCTCAAAGAATTTGAAACTGACAGACAGGACTTTGTCGCAGGATTCAAAAAGACTATGGGTTGGGACGAAGTTAAAGAAGAAACCGTTGTTCAGAGAACAAAGAACTCATTTGTGGACTACCGCTTTGTGGTTGAGCCCGACATCAAGCCGTTCACTGTTTCAAATGAACTTATAGAAGAAGCACGCTCAAAGGTTGGCGAGCTTCCTGAGGCAAAACGCATAAGGCTCAAGAAAGAGTACGGCCTTTCGGACTTTGATGTTCAGACGCTGACTTCATCGCGGGATTTGGCACTTTGGTTTGAAGAAGCCGCAAAAACTTCAAAAGATCCAAAAAAGGCCGCTAACTGGATTCTTGCGGAACTGCTCGCTGTTCTTAACGAAAAAGAACTGAAAATCACCCAGATTGAAATAACGCCCGCTCACATTGCCGAGCTTGTAAACATTGTACATGACGGCGTAATTACGTCAAAACAGGCAAAAGATGTTTTTGCCGAAATGATAGAAACCGCCAAAATGCCTTCCGCGATTGTAAAGGAAAAGAACCTGGCGGCAACAACCAACACTGATGAAATAATCGGTTATGTAAAGCAGGTTATTGCTGAGAACCCCAAAGCCCTTGCGGATCTTAAAGCCGGCAAGTCAAACGTTGTAGGCTGGCTTATGGGACAGGTAATGAAAAAATCCGGTGGAAAAGCAACGCCTGCCGTTGCCACCGAATTACTTAAACAGGAACTGGCTAAACTGTAAATGGCTGATATTCCCGCTTTTTATGACGAAATAAAGAATCGCTTCGGTAACATAAAACGCGCACGGGGCTTTTATCTTTACACGGAAAAAACAGTCCGCCTTGTTGATATGTATCTTGAAGGCGGCTGTGCCGTCCTCGGCTGGAGAAGCGGGAATGCGAGGCTCATGCTCAAAAACGACTTGAACCGCGGCTTTACTGGCACATATTGCAGAGCTTTTCCCAAACAGCTGGAAAACGTGTTAAAAACGCTCTTTCCCGCTTATTCAAGCTTTGTACAGATAACTTCCGATGAAAAATACTCACAGATTCTTAAAGCCGCAGGCAAAGATACCATTCCGCTTTTAAGACCGTGGTTAGACTGCGGCGAGCCTGAAACAGCGGAAGTTCTTGTGCCTTTTGCATGGAAGCCGTACAGAATCTTTGCTTTTAAAAACACCGCGAACATCGATTCCGATTCTGTTCCAAGTCCGCTGTACAAGGCGGTAACACGAGCCTTTTACGACCTGATTGCGGAGATTCCGCTCCGCACGGAACAAGTGCTTTCGGCTCACGACAAATATACGGACCGTTTTTGGGAACGCAAAGGCATCTGGCTTTTTCCCAAAGTGGCAAAAGACGATTATCCCGAATTCTTTTCCGCATGTCTTGACCGCCAGCTTTTTATTTCACCATATTATGAGATTCCGTCGGTCGTTCCTTTTTCAGCTACTGACGGTGATATGGCAAAACTAAAAACAATCACTCTAAAATAATTTGGCAGAATCCCTGAATATATGCTATAATTAACTGTTATGAAAAAGATAATGGTTGCATCTACAAATCCCAAAGTTATAGAAGTTGTAAAAGCGGGATGCCAAAAATACTCCGCAAATTTTGACGCAGATTTTTACAAAGATACGGAAGAAGCTTTAAGCTTTATAGATTACGAACTGCCTGAAATAAAAATAATCGACTATACATCGCCTGAAATTGACAGCCAGAGAATTATCTCGGCAATTTCTTCTGACCCGTGGCTGCATAACGGCGGAGTTATTGCAGTTACGTCAAACCCTGCACAGGCACAGGAAGTTGAAGAAAAGAAAGACCCCAACATACTGATTGTACAAACGCTGCACACGTTCACCGAGAACTTTACGCGGCTTTTGCGTATTCTGTGGATTAACCAGCACTTTTTGTGCAACCGCGGAATGCTGGAACAGTTCAGCGGTAAGGAAACAGGCTCATTCGTCTGCGGAAACGACCCGATGGATTTCAGGCTCTACACCACATTCCTTGTCGGTTATATGTACAGCAGCAACCGCATCAGCGATGACGAACGCTACAAACTGCAGACAGCCCTTATGGAACTGCTTACAAACGCGCTTGAACACGGCAACTGTAACATCACATTCGATGAAAAAACCGAATGGCTCGAAAACGGCGGAAACATTCTGTCGCTTATTGCGGAAAAATGCAAAAAAGCCGAGATTGCCGCGCGCAAAATCCATATCTCATACATAATCGGACGTACAAAATCAAAGTTTGTTATAAGGGATGAGGGTAACGGTTTTGACTGGCGCGCGCGGCTTAACAGCGATTTTTCAGAAGAAACACACGGTCGCGGTATGAAGCTTTCTGAAAGCCTTGTTTCAAATTTGACGTACAACGAAAAAGGAAATGAAGTTTCGTTCGAGATAGAAAACCTGCGCGATGCATCAAACACTGTTCCGGGCATTATGCA
>DBWK01000093.1:0-16041 GCA_002308875.1 Treponema sp. UBA1240 | reverse complement strand
ACAAACGATTTGTACTTTATCGTAAGCGGACGTTATGCCGTTTACACGGAACGCAAGCTTGTTTCAGTACTCACACCGAGCGATATGTTCATCGGTGAAATGTCATTCCTGCTGAACGACAGACGCTCCGCAACAATTATGGCTGTAGGTGACGGCAAGTTAATCAAAATTCCAAAGGTCGCATTCCTTAACCTGATAAGAAGAAATCCACATTACGGTATCTTCCTTTCAAAGCTGCTTGCACAAAGACTGGTAGCGCAGACAAAAAAGATGATTTCGCTTGCAGCGGAGCTTGAAGAGCTTAAGAAAATAGAAACCATTCCCGCTATGCTGGATGAGTAAAGAACTGTAAAGGATTATTACAAACTATTCGTCGTATTTGCCGTATTCGCAGCCGCAGTGTTCAACTGAAAAATGTCCGAGCGTTTCAAGGGTCTTGTTTTTGCCTTTTTTGAAAAGCTTTATTTCACCGCGTCCGTTTCCGCCGTTCCACAGGTTGTTGTGGAGCTTTTTGCCGCTCGGTGCTTCGTAGTTTATTTTGAACATATCTTCTTTGCTGCAGAAAATACTGATATCAAGCAGATACTGTTTGTTTTCGGCTGACACTGACCAGTGGATTTCATCACCTTCGGTATAGCAGCTGTATGAGGTAAAAGCTTTTTTCCAGAATTTGGAAAAATTGAATTCGTACGGTGTACCTTCAATATCAAGCATTACCAAAAGCTTGTCTTTGAGTGAAGAGCCGAATACCTTAGGAGTACCGCCGCCTACAAGCATATATGAATCTGTAAGTTTTTGTCCCGAAAACTGGTCTGTTATATCATTTGAAGAAAGCCAGACCCACGGGCTTGTGTAATCTGCACCCCAGTTTTTATCAGCGTAACCGTATGATTTTCCGGGAATAATATCATAAACATCACCGTCGAGTGTTACTGTACCTTCATATTCCGTTTTTACACCCTGCACATGCCAGTACATTTCAAAGGCATGCAGTTTTCTGAACAGGAATGAAGTACCATAGCCGGCGCAATATGAGAGTTTTTTGTTAATTTTGAGATTCCAGGACATTGTGCCTGCATCGGTCATACATTCAGGGTAAAGCTTTGCTTCTTCTTTTTCTACAGAAACTGAACCGGAAAGTTCCGTTTCTGTAAGGATGCATGAACCTATTTGAAAATTCAGAACTCCGCGTTTTATCGAAAGTTCCGAAGACGGATAAAAATTGTTTATCTGGCGGGCGTCTTTTCCCCAGCAGCCAGCCTTAATCATAACATAGGAAGGTCGAACATTGTAAAGCTTGTTGTCAGAACGCTGTCCGAGGACAGCCTTGTTAGGAAAAAGAGCAGGATTGATTACATAATACTCAATAAAAAAGCTTTTTTCCTCACCGGTAATCTTGTTATAACCTGTAAAAGAATGCCACCACCAGTCATAACCGCGCTTGGCATATCTGCCTTTCAGCATGTATAAATTTCGGTTCAAATACTTTTTTGAGTCCGACATAAATAAAAAAACCCCGTAAAATAAGTAAAAAAGTTAAAAAGTTTTATCCAAAGTTTTCGAAATATTTTCAACTTCTTCAGGAAAGTTTTCATCAAGATATTCAAAACAATCCATTGCAGTGCTTTGTATGTGCTCATACCAAATTGAATACAATTCGTTTTCAATAGCTGCAGGATATGGAGCTCCCTGAACTTCTGACAATAACTGGCGAAGCTTATCACAAAACTCTTTAAATTCCTTGCCCATAAAACACTCCTTGTGTTTTTTATTTTTTTATGTTGCTATTATAAAGGCAACTCAATAATTTTTCCAGTAAAATCTTTTAATTTCGGCGATAATACTACCGCAGTATTATACTCGTAACATTTTAGCAATTTTTTGGCAGTTTTTTCAATGTCTTTTGCGGTTATATTTTTTAAAAGTTGCATTTTTTCCCTGCGGACTTCATCAGTAATTCCGTACAGCTGTCGGACAAAGCCCGTAAAGCCTTTGTTAGCGGGTGAACGCGGCTGAATTTCCCTGCTGTAAGTGCCGGTAACTGCTTTATCAACCGTGTCTTCATCAAAAACAAATTCCGCAGCCTTTTTCATGCAGTCTTCAAATACTGCAAC
Source organism: Treponema sp. UBA1240 (assembly GCA_002308875.1). Classification (GTDB taxonomy): domain Bacteria; phylum Spirochaetota; class Spirochaetia; order Treponematales; family Treponemataceae; genus UBA1240. The sequence continues at coordinate 13,927 of DBWK01000093.1, read as the reverse complement.
TGACTTTAGCGGGTCGGGATCACGGTATGAAGTTTCGGTAAAGACTTTTTCGAGCGCGTCAGGAAAGGCAAAAGAACCGTATGCACCGCCGATTGTACGAATCTGTTCCCAAAGGAGCGAATTGGTAAGCCAGTGTCCGAATACGGCTTCGGCAACGGAATCCCTTGTGCCGAAAGGGCTTGCCGGAAAAGCTACGGAAGCAAATCCTACCTGTAGTGCGCCGGTGTACACTTCATTTTTAGTATCCGCAAGTTCCGTGAGAGTATAAAAATCCTCATCCCGTGCAGGAAACTGCGTAAGAATAGCCGGCATTTTTTCAAGATAAGGCTTTAAGAGGTCTATCGTTTTTTCCGCGGATTTTTCATCAGCGGTTATATTTACAACTGCTCCTCCCGCAACAAGTCTGTCTCTTACATCAGCTATTTTTGAGGCGAACTCAGCTATATCGCCTTCCGCAAAATCAACGGCAGCGTACAGCTGGGTAAGTCCGTTCCAAATTTCATCAACAGCCTTTGACCGGCTGAAAGTTCTTGAAGCGCGGCTCGCCGCATACTGGTTTCCTGAGGGAGCAACCGAAGAAATAAAATCATTGCGGTATTCAAGCAGCAAATCACGTATTCGTGTCGTATCCGAAAAATCAGCCGTATAAACACAGTCAAAAAGCAGAGAAAGAGCTTCCGGCAGTTTTTCTTCCAGCATTTTAATTCTGAAAAACATCCAGTCGCGTTCAAAAACAGGGTCGTTCTTTTTACGGTCCTCATATACGGACTTTGGAAGCGCAGGCGATGCGGACGAAGTAAACAGCGAGGCACCCAGTCCGCCTGCAATTCTTGCCGTTCTTGCAGAAGAAGCACACCAGTCTTCGCCGCCAAAACCCACGGAAGTTACCGCCGAAACCATAAACGGCAGATACAAATAATCAGCGGGCTCAAGCACATCAACAGGGAATCCAAGCTCAAGATAAACTATGCCGTTAGTCGGCTCAGTGTGATAAAAAATCTTCACATTGCCGCACAAAAGGGATTCAGTCTTTATCATGTCGATTTCAGGCGGCAATTCAGACGGCTTTAAATGCGGAATAAGTTCCAGCGTTTCTTTGTCTTCCACTTTTTGCTGAATAAGCGAAAGCTGTTCTTTTTTTGCTTTTATGTCGCTTTCAAATGACTTTTTTTCATCTTCCGAAAGATTTGCATAAATTCCGTTAAGGCGTTGCTCTACCCGCTCCATCGCTTTGGCCTCATACTGCATGTCGGGTTTTACGATGAGCGTTGTACGGTGGGTATTAGTAATCAAAAGTTTTTTAAGCAGTTTTTTTAAGTAATCAGGCTCGGTCGCAAGTTTTTGTTTTACAACGTCAAAAGCTCTTGAACTTATCAGCATCGCGTCGGGGCGTTCGCCGTGAATCCAGCCTTTTAAGGCTCTCCGCATAAGAATAAGTGAAAAAGGACCGTGATTACGTTTTATCTCCCGGTTTGAAAAATCCATTGATAAAACAGCAGCTTCAACTTCTTCCTGAGGGATTCCCTTTTTGTACAATTTATTGAGTGTATCAAAAACGAGTTTTTCCAGTTTGCCGGCTGTTCCGGGCTTCATACCGCGAAGACCTACGGTAAAGCAGGTGTACGCAAGTTCTGTTTCCAAGCCCGTGCAAGGCGAAATATCCTCACCAAGACGGCTTTCAACAAGGACTCTGCTTAAAGGTGCTGCATCGTGCCCAAGCAGAATTTCTGACAGGAATGCGCTTTCCATACTTTCAACGGCATCACTGCCGGAACCGGTCATCCAGTTTATAAGGACGGTTTCGCCCTTTCCTTCACTGCCGGCTGGTGCGGTTACGGTCAAAGTCTTTGGTTCAGCAAAATGAACAAGCTTGCCGACGGAAATTCCGCTGACACGCTTTTTTATTTCGTCCATTTTAGCCTGATCAGCCTCAAAGGGCTTAAGGAATCTTTCTTCAATAAAAGCAAGCTGCTTTTCAAGAGGAATATTGCCGTAAAGAAAAAGGCGGCAGTTTGCAGGACTGTAATAGGTTTCGTGGAATTTTTTGAACTGTTCGTAAGTTAAATCCGGAATAAAGTCAGGATCTCCACCGGAATCAACGGCATAGGAGGTTCCCTGAAGCAGAGAACGGATACTATGGTCAGCGGCAATTCCGTCAAAACTGGAATAATTGCCTTTCATCTCGTTGTAAACAACACCCTTTATGCAAAGCTTTCCGTTTTCATCATATTCAAGGTGATGAGCTTCCTGCGCAAATGTCCATTCTTCAAGCAAAGGAAAAAACACTGCATCGCCGTAAACTGCCATCAGGTTAAAATAATCTGCTTCTATCATTGAGCTGGCAGGATAAACGGTTTTATCGGGAAATGTCATGGCGTTAAGAAACGTTTTTACACTTTGATTCGCCAGCTGCAAAAAAGGGTCTTTAAGCGGAAAATGCTTTGAACCGCACAAAACTGAATGTTCTATAACATGCGCAACGCCGGTTGAATCTGCCGGCGGAGTTTTAAACGCAAAGCTGAAAAGATTTTCCTCGTCATCACAACAAAGGTGATACACTTCCATACCTGTTTTTTCGTGCTTAAGCCACACACCTTCGCCATTCATTTCAGGAACGGAGCTTCTGTCCAAAACCTTAAAGCCGCAAATCACTTCTTCCATATTATGTCCTGTTTATTCCACCCACTGGTCTTCATCGCGCGCTGCGATTATAAGCGCACCGGATTCCCATGCAGTACGCAGTTTTTTGAGGAACGAATCGGTTACAGCGTTTACGTCCTTTTTGCGGACAGGCTTTCTTGCGGATTCTTCTTCCAACACGGAAGCTCCTCTGGTTTTTGAAATATTTGTAAAAATCTTTTTTCTGAAAAGTTCCGTTTTGTCACAGATTAAATATGCTATATCGGTATCGCTCATTGAATGCAGAATCTTTTGAATAAACTTGTCATCCGCATTCTGTACATCATCCATTGTGAACAGGCGGCTGCGCAAATCTTTTTCCAAATCGGTGTCATAATTCTGCAGCGTGGAAAGAATCTGTTGTCCGGCATCGGGATCCATCTTGCGCAGAATACCGGCAAGAGCATTTCTTCCATCTATCGTTTCCTGGGTCGGGAACTGCATAGTCTGAACCTTTTCGCGCATTGTGTTGTCAATCCGGCTTAAAATATCGGGAGAAAATGATGTTAGCCGTGCCATGCGCCAGATTGTTTCTTTTTTGTCGTCTTCCGGCATTTGCTTTATAACCTCGGCTGCAACGGAAGGCTTTATTTTTGAAAGAATCAGAGCTTTTACAGGTGCAGACTCATCCTTTAACAAAAATGAGATTTTGTCCTGATTCAAGGCCTTGAGGTATTCAAAAGGAGTTCCGTTCTTAAACGGCACAGCCTTTTGCATAACATCTTCAGCTCGTTCCTCACCAAATGCCTTAGCAAGGATGTTACGCGCCGTACGAACGCCGCCGCTTGTCTGCGCTTTGTCAATCAAAACATGGAATTCCGCAAGAATCTGTGAAGCTTCTTCAGATGAAACATGCCTGATAGAGGCAATCTCCGGAACAATTTTGTCAACCTGTTCCTGAGGCAGATACGAAATTACTTCAGCAGCCTGTTCAACTCCGATCAAAAGCAGGAATTTGGCAACACGCCTGTATGTGCTGTCCGTTGTACCGGACGGTATTTTGTAGAGTATTTCATCATAAGATTTATCTTTGGACTTGTTTTTGCCGTCCTCAGGTTTTTCGGCTTTTGGAGCCGTAGAAGCGAGCGAATCCAACGGCTGAGCCGTAAATTTTTTTGGCTGAAAAGACTGTCCGCCGTTCATCGCGGCAAAAGCGGCAAAATCAAACTGATTTTTGGGCGCAGGAGCTTCTTCTATTGTTTTGGCAACCGGTGTCTGCTTTTTTGGTTTTTCGGAAGTTTCAGATTCCTTTTCCTTGGACTGAAAAACAGGCGCATCCGCAAAACTGAACGGTTTAAATTCGGCGGGCTGAACTTTTTCTTCTGCCTTTTTGCCTGTTTGCAGCTGAACTATTGCAGCTTCCGTATCCGATTTTAACAAAGCGGCTATAGCGGCGTTGTTTTTTTCAACCTCATCAGCGGTAAGCTTTTCGGGATTGAATCCGGCAGCTTTCCGGTAAGCCTTTAGTCTCTGATCATTTTCATTCATATACTTATGATACCAGTACCTGATAGAATAAGCAAGTTGCAAAAAAAAACAATAAATTATAAAAATTTTTATTTTTTTACTAAAGTCGCAAATTGAACCTCCGATAAATAATTTGTAAGGCGAAATTATCGGTGGAAATTGACATCCAGACACCGATAACAAGTCTGATGGTATTACCTTGACCACCTGGCTGAAAAAGAGTGTGAGACTTTTTCAGCTTTTTTTTTGGACAATGAAAAATATAATTATAACATTAACAGGTCCTATGGCAGCCGGAAAAAACGCAGCCGGCGAAATCCTTCAAAAAGCAGGATGCGTTGTAACAGACGCGGACGAACTTGCCCACGTTGCATTGGAAAACGTTAAGGAAAAAGTTTTTTCCGCATTCGGGCATGATGCAAAAAATATGAATCTCTCACTGCAAAACCCGGACGGAAGCGTGAACCGGCGCAATCTTTCAAAGATTGTTTTTTCATCACCCGAAAACCTTGAAATACAGGAATCACTTGTTCATCCTGAAGTAAACAAACTTATGCAGGCTTTTCTTCTGGAGAACAAAGACAAGCCTCGCGTGCTTAATGCGACAGTTGCCTACAAAGTGCCGGTTATATACAAAAGCACGTGCATCATTTATGTAACGGCTCCTTTCCTGATTCGGTTGTACCGCGTAATCCGCCGTGACAGGCTTCCGCTTAAGAACATAATAAAAAGATTTTCCGCGCAAAAGAATTTATATTCTAAATATCAAAAAATAAATGTCGATATATACAAAGTACAGAATTTTACAAATAAAAAAGCTCTTGAAAAGAAAATTCTGCGGATTTTGAAACGGTACGAAAATTAAGGAAGATAAATATGGAACAAAAACGCATTTTATGGGTTGTAGCAACAGTTGGTATTTTTTTGATAATCGTTATAGGCGCAGGCTTAATTTGGTATTCAACCTCAAAAAAAGACCCTGTAATAACTACCGACACAAAAGCGCAGTCAAATTCCAATGCATGGATGAATCCAGTCCAGCCGCAGGAAGAAATTTCAAAAACTCCGCTGCCGTCTGAAAATGAAACACACGTGCAGGAAATAATAACCGTAGCAGATAATTCAAACGTATATTCGGACAATGTTACAACAATCGACCTGAACAAACTGGCAGCTCCGACCGATTTTACAACAGTAAGAAGCGATACAGCCCCCGTTCCCGAAAAAAAGGAAACACAGCCGGCAGCTACTAAGCCTGTAACAACTGTAACAAAAACAGCTGCAGCAACAACAACAGATAAGGCTGCAACAACAAAAACAGAAACAGCTTCAGCTAAAAAAACAACCACCGAAAAACCCGCTGCCAAAACAACGGTAACCGAATATTGGGTTCAGACAGGTGCTTTTTCAAACCGCGAATACGCTGAAAACGCGCAGGACAGCATTGCCGCATACAAAATTGAAAGCGAGATTTTTACAAAAGAAGTAAGCGGTAAAACCTGGTACCGTGTCCGCATGGGACCGTATAAAACAAGAACCGAAGCAGATTATTGGATGACTGTTATAAAGTCGGATCCGATTTTCGCCGATAGTTATATAACTGAAGTTAAAACTTCAAAATAATCCTCCTTATTTAACCCATATTAAAAAAGACAGAACTCCGGTATTTTTGTTGCTTTTCATACCGGAGTTTTTTTATTCCTTAAAAGAAAGATTATTTTTTACCGCAGTGCATCCAGGTAAGTTCGTGTTTGTTGTATGACAAGTGTACAACTTTGCTGTCGGGAAGTTGTGCAAACTTTTCAATCAGATTCCAGTCAGTTTCGCCCTGCATTTTTATTGTGCAAATCATATCAACTTCCGAATTCTGCGCAAGCCACATTTTTATCCATTCCAACAGGCGTTCCGGATAACAGATTACATCGGAAAAAATCCAGTCAAAGTCAGGCAATTCAGATGGTTTAAGCGTAAAGGCATCGTGCTTCATAAATGTAACAGCAGGATTGGTCATCAGCTCAGGTGTGAGTTCCGCACGGTCAACCGCAAAAACCGGGCAGCCCGCCTGTAAAAGAACCCAGGTCCAGCCCCCCGGACAGGCTCCGGCATCAAAACAAACATCACCGGCTTTTGGCATCCGCCCAAAAAAACTATTGAACAAAACCAGCGCATTCTGGAGTTTTAAATACGCCCTGCTCGGCGGATTTTCGTGATCTTCCACAAATTCCAAATTGCCGCACGGCAGATAACTGCTTGTTTCAGCGGAATAAAGCGCTGTGTGTTCATCAAGTAAGGTCCAGCAACCTATTGGTTTTTGCGGAATTTCAAAGGGATAAGTTTTTGGTTTTGTGTTTATGTACGGAAGTTTTTCCTGAATAAGAGCTGCCCGTCTGAACAATGTAAATTGATAGGAAGCCCAATTACGCTGAATGTGTTTAAGCGCATCAGCAGCTTCGCCTATAGACTGAAAATGAAGCAGCACAGGCTTTAACAGAACAGTACTACACCAATAAGGCAAATTCGGCAAATCCTTTTCAAGATAAACCAAATTACCGTAAAAATGGAGTTCACTGCGGCTTACACCGAAACGGTTTTCTAATTCATCAATTAGAAACGGAAGTTTTTCTTCAAATGCAAGATAAGCTTTTCCGAAAAGAGATTCTGTTTTTACAGACATAATTCCTGTAAAAGCAAACCCTCGGAATCAAGAGAAAGATTATGGAGAATTTCAAGATATTTAAGCAGAGAAGGAATTCCGGGTGATTGCAGAATAACAAAGCCTACTTCCGGTGTTTCGGAAGAATCGTTTTCCCATACAGGATGAATAATAATCGAAAAAGGATTCAGTCCGAATTTACATGAAGGCTGTATGGTGATTTCATAATCCTTGTCATAATCAACAGTAACCGGTACCGGAAAACGAATTTTGCAGCCGCTTTCACTGATGTCTAAAAGAACACCCTGCAAAAAACAAAGATCAGGGCATGTTACACGTGCAAAATCTTCATATCTGACATTACTGCGTTGTTCAACATCTGACATACTATTTAAATTCCACTCTTTGGACATCTTTGTCAATAACCCCTGCTATTTTTTTGCAAGAATTCCGTCTATCGAAAGATTTATTGAAGTATAGAGTTCTTTTACTTCCGTCTGGCTGAAAATTGCAAGACGGAATATAGAAGATTCAATAAAAGCATACAACATTTCGTTTACAGCTTTTACATTCAGGTTTTTAAATTCGCCTCTGTTGATTCCTTCTATAATTATTGTGGAAAGAAGATGGCGCAAACGTACAATTCTTCTGTTTACAAAATCTGCAGGATTTTTTCCGGTTTTTTGTATCTGAAGAAGATGGTTCAGAACAACAATGAACAAACGGTGGTTTTCAGTACAGGCGTCAAGAATTGAAGTTAAAACATTACGCAGTTTTTCTTCGGAAGAAAGATTCTCATCCTTAATAAAATTGGTAAGTCTTTCTTCTATTCCCGAAGTAAGCTGCTTAAGACTCCAGACAAAGATTTCCCTCTTATTCTTAAAGTACAAATACAAGGTCGTGCGTGTTATTCCGCATCTGTCCGCAATTTTCTGAAAAGTCGCGTCCTCATAGCCCTCATCAACAAATACATCCAGAGCTTTGTCCAGAATTTCACGCTTACGCTTATCATGTTCAACTACAATTGACATATAAACTCCTTTTTACTGAAACATGTAAAAAACTGTGTCCAAATTACCGCTTTTTAAACTTTTGGTTTTTGCCGCCTTTTTTCCTATACAGCGTTCAAATGACGGATTTGCGGTAATAAAACCCATCTGCCAGTTCGGAAAATTATCAAAAAGCACTGTCATTTCCCGGTACAATGTTTCAGCCTCCGCTACAGTTCCCAATCTTTCACCGTAAGGCGGATTAGCAAGAAGCATTCCGGTTTCGTAAGGAGCAGCAAGCGAATCAAAGCCGCTGACAATAAAGTCGGGGCGCTGGATTCGTGCGTCACTTCCAATAAGCTGCAAAGCCCGCCCTGCCATAACACAGGCATGTTCCGCATTCAAGCGCGCTCTGCTTACAGCTTCCTCGGAAATATCGCTTCCTGTAATGCGGGCCAGGCAGTCAGGGCGGATTTTTTCCGCTTCCTGTCTTTTTATTTCAAGCATTTTTTCCGCATCGTATATCGCAAGGTTTTCCAAAGCAAATGACCGCCCGAGTCCGGGAGCAACGTTGTAGGCATAAAGCGCCGCTTCTATAGCAATTGTACCGGAACCGCAGAACGGATCGTGAAGCGGTGTTTTGCGCCGCCAACACATTTGCTGCAGTAGTGTTGCAGCAAGCGTTTCTCTCAGCGGAGCTTCGCCTCCCATTGTTCTGTATCCGCGCCGGTTAAGCGGGAGCCCGCTTAAATCCAACAGAACGCACATTCTGTCTTTTTCCAGATACACACGGACAGAAGCTGTGTTTCCTGTTTCAGGCATTGTGCTCATGTGCCAAACGTTACCCAGTTTGGTGTAAACCGCTTTTTGAACCATTGCCTGAATGCTGTGTTCAGAAGCAAGTTTGCTGTTGTGGGAACGAACCTTGTCAACAACCAGCCTGACATCCTTATTAAAATAATCCTGCCAGTTTATTGATTTTACGCCTTCAAAAAGCGAATCAAAATCGGGAGCATTAAAATCTCCCACAAGAAGATAAACACGGTCAGCTGTCCGCAGGCATAGATTTGCACGATACATTGCATCTGAATCCGATGCTGTAAAAACAACCCTGCCAGCTGCGTTTTCAACGGGAGAATAACCAAGTTTTTTAATTTCGTTGGACAGGATTTTTTCCGCACCTACAGCACACAACGCCACCAATGTTATCATAATTGTTCACAGCATATCATTTTTTTTTAAAGTGTTCAATTAAGGGATGTTTTGCAGAAACAGAAGGAAGAAAATGGAAGTGGGGGGAATTGAACCCCCGTCCTAAAAAGCGGATCAGGAATCTCTACAGGTTTATCGGTACGAGGTATTTGTCGGGAACCGGTAGCAGTACCGCAAGCGTCGGCTCCTTATTTTGGTGAAAAGTCCCATGCAAGTACCAAAAACCTTACATGGCAAGCCCTGGTAGGTAACAGAATATCAAATCATTCAGAGCCGCACAATTTGTATTCCGGCTTATGCAGCTAATGCGTAAGCTTTGTAATTGTCATTGTTGGCAATTATAGGTTTGTCAGTTCAGAGAACCTTCACTCTCACCTGCAACTCAAGACCTCGAATCATTCTAGTCGAAACCGGTACACCCCCATTGTCATACTAAAATACGCATAAATAAGCGGATTGTCAAGGTTAAAAAAATTGGATTTCCTGTCAATTATGATGTACAATGTAATATAACTTTTTGGAGAGGACAGAATTAAGATGAAAAAACTTCCTGTAAAGAAAATCATATTTCTGTTATTTTTTTCTGTAATAACACTTGCGCTTATTTCTGCTGCAACACTGCAAATACCTGTTCAGGCGGAATGGAAATACCAGGATGGAGACAACGAATTTTGGGCAGATCCGGACATGTCGGATTCAATGTGGAAGACGATAGAACTTCCGGCAGCCGTAAAAATGGAAGGCAACGGTATGTTCTGGCTCAGGAGTGAGCTGACTATTCCACCGGAGTTTAAGGGCAAAAAAGTGTACTTTGAAACAGGCAGAAGTTCTTGCGCAATGGATATTTATGTCAACGGCATACTGATAGGCCAGCACGGCTGCATTGAACCCAAGTTGAATATCTCATATGAGGGCAATTCAATTCTCCTTATTCCTGAAAAAGAAATTCACAACAACAAGATTAAAATTGCGCTGCGGTGCAAATGCGGTTCTTCACACGGAACATTCAACCAGTTCTACTGGAGCGATATAAACAGAAGATACCTAGTAGAAACCGTACAGCGTTTTTTGAATATCACCGCATATTATATGTTTGCGGCTATCTGTCTTTTTCTCGGCGTTTACTTTTTGTTCCGCTTTTTCAGCGACCGCACGAACAGAGCCGGTTTGTACTTTGCGTTTACGCTCATCACCATTTCCTTTTACTTTTTTGATATAGCCTCTGAACTGTTGATTCTGCCTATTTATTTGCAGCGGTCTCTCGCCCGCCTTTCATTCATCTTCAGTATGGGCTTTCTTGTTCTTTTTATGGGCGAATACTTTCACTGTCAGACAAAGCTTTTAAAAATAATCGTATACTCCATTCTTGCAATTATGTCTGTTGCATATGCGGTATGTATGCGGAACGATGTTATACACGAAATACTGTTTACGCTTTCTTTGATTCCGGTTTTTGCGGCAGTTGTATTTGTCTTTGTTTTTGATATAAAAGCAGTTATCAGAAAACAGCCTAATTCCAAGTTCATTCTCGGCGGGCTCCTGTTTGCGCTCACATTTGCAACGCACGATATTATTTATCAGGCTATGATGGCGGTTCCGTTCGCATGGCTGCAGGGTTTTTCATTCTTTATCATAGACCTGACAATGTTCATAGTTGTTTCGGTTGAAAGCGCACAAAACAAGCGCAAACTCAAGGTAATAATGGACGAAACATCTTCGCAGCGGGACAGACTTAACACAATAGTTTCAAATGCTGAAAAACTTTCGCTTGAAACCATAACCATTGCAAAAACTTTGGAAGACTCTGTTTCAAACGTTGCGCAATCCGCAGCGCGTTCCGCCTGTGAAGCTCAGAGAATCGGCGGCCTTATTGCAAAACAGAACGACGCCGTTAAAAACACATCCGAAGCAGTAGGCAGTCTTGTGGAATCACTTGAAAGAGTAAATACCGAACTACAGTCCGAAAACACAACTATAGAAAACACCGCGCAGGAAACAAACCTTATGGTAACAGGCGTAGGTCAGGTTGCGGACGGAATAGACAGTGCAGTGAATTTTGCAAAATCGTTGGACAACATGACTTATACAAGTTCAAATGACGTTTCTGTTCTTGTAGGAAATATGGAAGACATAAAGAATTTTTCAACCGAAATTCTCGGAGTTGTTCAGGTTGTTACGGATTTTGCGGAACAAACAAATATGCTGGCTATGAACGCATCTATCGAAGCAGCCCATGCCGGAACAAGCGGACAGGGCTTTTCGGTCATTGCACACGAAATCAAAAATTTGGCGGCAGCAAGCCGTAATCAGGCTGATAAAATCAAAACAATCGTTACGGAAATAAATAAAAGTATTTCAGAAGGCTTTAACCTGAGTGTGCGCGTCCGCGACACGCTCAAACAGGTTTCAACAGGTGCGGCAAGCACAAATCAGAGCGTCAGCGAATCCGCACAAAGTATGGAACGGCAGAAGCAGGCAGGCGAAAGAATTGTAAAAGCAACACAGGAAATGACAAATTCCGCCGCAAAAGTAAAACAGGAAGCAGAAAACCAGTTCTCATACTCACAACAGGTTTCATCAAACATAACAAAACTAGCTGAAACCGCGGAAGAAGCAAACAAGGCTGTTTCGGATATCCTTGACCATAATGTTAAATTATGCTCGCAGATGAATGAACTAAGTTCGCTGGCAACACGAGCAAAAGAAGCTGCACAAGGATTGAACAGGCTCATAAGTGACTAAAACCGGAATATCACCCATATAAAAAAATAGGGCTGTCCAACCGGACAGCCTCTATCAAAGGAGTGTATATTCTGTACATTAAAAAAATAAAATCATTATGTTTGTTATTGCAATCAAAAAGTAAAACACTGTCTAAAAAAAAGGTTACAAAAAAATTAAAAAAAAATTATTTTTTTTATGCATAAAAAGAATAGTCGTTTTTGCCGGCTGCTTTTGCACTGTATAAAGCTCTGTCTGCCTGAAAATACAGCTGTTCAAACTTTGTTCCGCTTTTTTCCGGTATGGCAATTCCGATGCTAGTAGAAAGATTGCTTCCATATTCAGCGGCTAGAGCAGGTACACGTTCCTTTATGCGTCTTGCGCGATCTTCAACAATACTGAGAGAGGCATTTTTCATGAAAACGATGAATTCATCACCACCGAGACGCGCAACAACGTCGCCTGAACGGAAACTTTCGGAAAGCAGATTGGAAAAACGGACAAGAACTTCATCTCCTGCCATGTGACCGTAACTGTCATTAATCTGTTTAAAATTGTCAAGGTCAAAGAGCAGGAAAGCACACGGCGTTTCATTCTGAGTTAGCAGAGCCGTATCGATAAGTCGTTTTGCCGCGCCACGGTGAAGAATTCCGGTAAGAGGGTCTTTGCTGGAATCCGCATCAACATTAAAAGAATGTGCATAAAATTCATCTCTTACCTGTGCAAGCTTGTCAGCATTTTCAGCAAGCGGATAAAAATCAAGAAAATCAAGCAACTCGGAAGGAACAGAAATATGCAGTGATGAAATTTTCCAGCAGCCGGAATTATGAACAACGGTTGAAGTTATTCTGGTTGAAACGGAACAGTGCCTTGAATCATGAAACTTTTTTTCATACGAAACTGTCATGGCAAAATTGACCACATTCTCAGCAAGTACATTGCAATCAACATGCGAGATTTGCAGTGAAGAAATTCCCAGATTATCAAAACTGTCAGTTGTACGGGAACTGTCAAAGACAAAAGCACCGGCAGTAAAATATTCGGAATTCGTTGAAGAAATTTTCCCGAGCATATAGTCCTTTATAAAATCAAGGAAAAAATCTTCTGCGGTCTGTTCACTTTCCATAATACTCTCTCACTAAATTTTATTAAATTCTATTACATAAACGACAGTTTTTCAATATTTTTTTACCAATTTTTCAAAATTAACTGTATCTTGTTTTGCCGTTTTTATGAAAGAATTAGATTCAACCTTTCCGAGAACCGCATTAAATTCTTCCTTGTTCCTGTAAGTACAGTTTCTGAATGCGTTGGTATAATCTTTAAGCTTTGTCTTGTAAACCTGTTCTTCAATGTACTTTCTTATCTCAAGAGATTCGGCAAGAGCTTTTTTCCAGACAACATCCGACAATGTATCCGTCCTGTAAACAACTTTCAGAACATAAAGAGCAGCAACGGCGTTGTCAAAGCTGTACTGTTTCCAGTATTCGTCATAAACAGCATGAACCTGCTTCCAGTTTTCAAATTCACCTGCACAGATTCTGTTCCGCAGCATGTCGAATTTTTCTTCCGGCATAAGCTGGCCACCCATATTTATCCAATTAACAGAATTTGCCTTATCAGCATTGGCGGCAGCAAAATCCATAAACGAAGTACCGCTTTCTTCAAAATATGCCAGAAGTGTTTTTACCGCATACATTACAAGCATCTGGTGATAAGCATGGTAAGCTTCGGCAGGTTTTATGATATGAACAGACCGTTTGGAACGTTCCATATTTTCACCGGTTACAGAAAGCTGCTTTACCGTGTCCACATGATTCAGCAGATATTCTCTTCCTGTACGTATAATATCTTCATCCGAACCGGGACATTTTTCGTTTTTGGATGCAAATACAGCCTGGCCTACCCATTTTTCGAGCAGTGAAACCGCATTAAGAATTTCCATTGCCGTATCAGGCGCAAGATAATCCGTTACAATGTGCTGCGATATATGCACACGGCTGTCGCGCGTCTTATACTTCCAGCTGTTACGCTCAAGCGCATACATATTGTACATCCAGTAATACGCCGGCATTACTTCAAGCCTGCCAAGACTAGCATTATCAATTAGCATTGAGAACGGCAGCGGAATATTAAGCTCGTTGGGGTAATTTCCTTTTGTTATTAGTGTGTAACTCGCAAAGCGGCTGTTATGCTTGAGCGTACT
>DBWK01000010.1:3067-4274 GCA_002308875.1 Treponema sp. UBA1240 | reverse complement strand
ATGCCTATTGTTTTGTCGTTCCAGCTGATGCCGGCTTCGTCTTCGGGGTGATAAAAGTCGGTGCATTTGTACGTAAAAAGCGCTGTTTCCGAAAGAACAACAAAGCCGTGCGCAAATCCCTTTGGAACATAAAACATATTATGCTTTTCAGCGGAAAGAATAACTGAATGATATTTGCCGAATGTTGGAGAGCCGGAACGCAAGTCAACGGCAACATCAAATACTTGCCCTTGGGCAACGGAAACAAGCTTTCCCTGAGGATGAGTCTTTTGATAGTGCAGGCCTCTCAAAACGCCGTATCTGGACTTTGACATATTATCCTGTACAAACTGCATATCGAGTCCAGCTTCAAAATAGTCACGCTGACTGTATGTTTCGAGGAAAAAGCCTCTTGAGTCTCCGAATACTTTAGGCTGAATTTCATAAAGTCCTTCAATTGCACATTTGGTTATTTGTACTGGCATTACGAGTTCTCCGCAATAAATTTAAGATATGTACCATAATCGGTTTTATAGCCTTTTGCACATTCCAAAAGGGATTCTTTGGTTATCCATCCGTTTCTGTATGCAATTTCTTCAATGCATGAAACGTAATATCCCTGCCGCTTTTGGATTGTAGCTACAAAATTTGAAGCTTCCAAAAGTCCGTCATAACTGCCTGTATCGAGCCATGCCATTCCGCGGCCTAATAGTTCTACCGAAAGTTTTTTTTCTGTAAGATAGGCGTTATTAACGGAAGTTATTTCTATTTCGCCTCGTGCGGAGGGTTTAACATTTTTTGCGATTTTACAAACTGAATTATCATAAAAATAAAGACCTGGTACCGCATAATGCGATTTTGGAACAGCAGGTTTTTCTTCTATGCCGGTAACTTTTCCGTCCGATGAGAATTCTACAACTCCGTATTGAGTCGGGTCTTTTACATAATAACCAAAAATTACAGCACCGGATTCCTGCTCTATTTTTTCTCGAGCATTGCGCAATGTGCGCGTAAAGCTTTGTCCATAAAAAATGTTGTCACCAAGTACAAGAGCGCAGGAATCATTGCCTATAAAACTTTCACCAAGAATAAAAGCATCAGCAAGACCTCTCGGTGCTGTCTGAACGCAGTATTCGAATCTCATGCCGAGCTGTTCTCCACTTCCGAACAGTTCCTTAAAAACAGGCAAATCCCGTGGTGTTGAAATTATGAGAACTTCCCTTATTCC
>DBWK01000010.1:0-3056 GCA_002308875.1 Treponema sp. UBA1240 | reverse complement strand
ATCATGGGTTTGTCATATATAGGCAGAATCTGCTTTGAAACTGCTTTTGTAACAGGATACAGGCGCGTTCCAGAACCGCCTGCAAGAATTAGTCCTTTCATGCCAACCTCTATATTACGTCAACGAATGTGCGTTCATTGCGATTAAACAATATTAACCCGAAAAACAAAAATAAAAAAGTCATACCAAGGCTTATAAAAATCATAAGCGGAGGAACGGAACCTGCACCGTAAAAAAAGATTCGGAACAGTTCTACTGGTGCTGAAACAGGATTTATGTAAAAAAGCCATGAAAAAGCTTCGGGTGCTTCTGAAAGTGGATATACAATAGGTGTAATATACATTGCAAGTGTAATTCCAAAGCCGAGCAGCTGATTAAGGTCGCGGTATTTGGTGGTAAGCGCGGAAATAATCATTCCCATACCGTCACCTAAAAGGCCGAGCCACAAAATAAGTAATGGAAACAGGACAATCATCCATGAAGGATGAATATTTGCTCCGATTATCAGATAGTAAATATAAAACACTAAAAGACAGCAGAACTGGATGCCCATTTTGATTGCCGCGCTCACTGTATTTGAAACAGCTACCGTGAGCCGCGGAAAATAAACCTTGCTGAATATTCCGGCATTATTTGAGAATGTACCAGCCGCCGCATTAAGACAGTTTGTAAAATATGTCCAGAGCATTGTGCCCGCAAAATAAAAAAGAACGTACGGTACTCCGTCCGTTCCAATCTTTGCGAGGTTCCCGAAAATGAATGTGTTGATTACTGTTGTTACAAGCGGCTGTACTACGTACCAAATCGGTCCGAGAACCGTCTGCTTGTACTGGGTAGTAAAATCACGTTTTATAAAAAGCCATATTAGGTCACGGTACTGCCAGACTTCCTTAAGGTTAAAATCCAAAAGCTTGTGTTTTGATTCAAGGACTAAATCCCAGTTTGTATCCTGTTTTTCTATTACAGCTGTTTTTGTATTCATTTTAATATGTCCAGAAGATGAACATTATAAGTAACTTAGAGGCCGGAACACACTTAAGTCATAATTGTTCAAATATTGAACAATTATGACATAGTGCCTGTTTATAGTCAATGAATTTAAAGTTTTGAAAAAATGTATTTGCAGAAAGTCGTTACTCTGTTGATAAAGGAGTTGTCAATTTTATCTTTGAGAATAATGACGTTAGGAGCGTTTACTCCGCCGAGTCCGTAAAGGATTATGCTGTCACCGTCTCTAAAGGCGTATACGAACGATTTCATCGCATTGGTTTTGGCGCATGTCATTCCGTCTACGATTTTTACACCGGAATCCTTTATTTTTACCGGTTCTGTGTTATATGACGAATAAAGGAGCATATCTTCCTTTTGTGTTATATCGATATTCGTGGCAATAATTCCAAAAGGGCTCATCTCAAGGTTAGCCAGAATATTTGTTGTTTCCGGTGTTTCTGATTTTGAGAGGACTACTGCGGATGAGTAAAGATCATACCATCTTTGTGTCCGCTGTCCAAAGTACGGAATCCCAACATAGCTTTCTACATCGGTAAGTTCTTTACGAAGTGTGTCAAAAATCTTCTCATTCCCCTCATAAGGAATTTTCTGGATGATTTCAACAAGATACGGTGGTTTAAGGGCTTTTACAACTTTGATGAAGGATTCGGCTTCCTCGTTAATCTCGTTGAGTGAGATTTTTTTTGCGTTGCCAATATTTCTTACAAGAACTTCGCCGTTTTCAAGACGGGCTTTTTCGTCAGCTGAAAGGTTGTTGTTAAAAATCTGTGCATGTATGTGAAAAGTGCAGAAAAAAAGAATTGCTGTAAGTATAAGCTTCTGCATAATGTTTGTTGTTCTGTTGATCATGTGCAACCTCCATTCTTTAACAGGTAAACAGTACAGAATGAAAAAGGCAACAAATAAAATTATTTTTTTTGATTATCTGAATATTCACTATGAAAATTTTGTGATATAATTCTGACATATTAAAAACAGGGAGTACTTATGGCTGTAGCGGCGCATATTATAAAAGCAATGGAATCTTCTTCCGCAATCAGAAAGGCGTTTGAAGACGGTTTAAAGTTAAAAAAGCAGTTCGGTGAAAAAAATGTGTATGATTTTTCATTGGGAAATCCTGATTTGGAACCGCCCGTTGAAGTAGAGAATATTATAAAGAAAATCGCATCTTCCGGCGAAAAAGGTGCTCATGCCTATATGCCTAACGCAGGTTATATGGAAACAAGAGCGGCTATGGCCGAAAAAGTTTCCTCTGAGCAGGGCGTAAAAGTTGGTGCTGACGGTGTTGTTATGGCTGTAGGTGCAGCAGGTGCGCTTAATGTGATTTTTAAGGCGATTCTTGAGCCCGGAGACGAGGTGATTGTTCCGGCTCCGTTCTTTGCCGAATATACGCATTACTGCGCAAACCACGGCGGAAAGCTGGTTCCTGTAAGCACAAAGGACGATTTTTCGCTTGATATGGATGCTGTTGCAAACGCTCTTTCAGAAAAAACAGCGGCTGTTCTTATAAACTCTCCTAACAATCCTACCGGAAAAATATATTCAGAAGCTGATATAAAGGCTCTTGCCAAGCTGCTTGAAGCCCACGCAAAAAAAGGACGAAAGCCTTATATTATTGCGGATGAGCCTTACAGAGCCATCACATACGGCAATAAAAAGGTATCAGCTCTTTTTCCGTTTTATGATGCGGCGATTGTTGCTTCATCTTTTGCAAAAAACCTCAGCCTGCCCGGCGAGAGAATCGGTTATCTCGCTATTAATCCGGCTTGCCCTGACAAAGACGAGCTGTTTGCGGCGTGTGTTTTTGCCACTCGTGTTCTCGGTTATGTAAATGCGCCGGCATTTTTCCAAAAAGTGGTTGCGCAGGCCTGGAACGTACCGGTCGATTATTCCTCATATTCAAAACGCCGTGACGCTCTTATGAAAGTTCTTAAAGACGCTAAGATTGAATTTGCTGAGCCGGAAGGAGCTTTTTATCTTTTCTGCAAAGTTCCGGAGCGAAAGTCTGACGGTTGTACTGATGAAAACCTTTTCTGTGATTTTCT
>DBWK01000139.1:3431-5073 GCA_002308875.1 Treponema sp. UBA1240 | reverse complement strand
TCGTTGAAAAGCTTTTCCGAAATAAAATATGATTGTTTGTCATAAACTACAAGAATAATCTCAATCTCATTCTTAAGCAGAAAACCGCTTATCTCATCAACCGCAATCTTAAGCCCCAACTCCTTTGGAAACCCGTAAAAACCGGTTGCAAGCAGAGGAATTGCAACACTCTTGCAACCTAAAGACTTTGCTAGACTCAGACTCGTTGCATAGCAGCTGCGTAGTATGCGAATGCACAAATCGCTGTCTTCTTCATAGGACTTGCCCACGGTATGAATAATGTACTTTACGCCGTGTTTTTTAAGGCCAAAAGAATCTGTCCAAACAGACTGCCCCTGCTCAATCTCACCTATTTTACATCTGGCTTCAAGCAGAGCTTCGCGCCCTGCCGCATTATAAACAGCCGTATCCGTTCCCTTTCCAACGACAGGCATAGGATTTGCCGTATTAACGATTGCATCAGCGCGGACTTTAGTTATGTCATTTCTGATAATCTTGAACGCCATGTGTTTTCTGCCTTACCCTTATTATAACATATCTATAAAACTATAAGCAAAAAAATACAAAATCTGTATAAAAAAACTGGAAAACTAAAAAAAGTTGTGCTAAATTAAAAAATATGAAGAAGAGAATATTTTACAGCCTGACAATATTATTATTATCAGTGTTCCTACTTACGAGCTGTATGACTACAACTACAGCCGGTGGTGATGTTGGTGCTGACAGAAAGCAGATGATGCTTTATTCTGAAGCAGAAATGAATCAGAGCGCAAACGAAGCTTATGCCGAAGTTATTGCCGAAGCTAAAAAAGCCGGAGTTCTCAATAAGGATCAGGCAACTCTTAATCGTGTACGCAAAATCGCGGACAAACTGATTGCCCAAACGCCCGTATTCCGACAGGATGCTCTCGACTGGGACTGGCAGGTAAACGTAATCACTGAAGACACAATCAACGCATGGTGTATGCCGGGCGGAAAAATTGTTGTTTACACAGGTATCATTGATGCGCTTAAGCTTACCGACGGCGAGCTTGCCGCTGTAATGGGCCACGAAATTTCACATGCCCTCAAAGAACACAGCCGCGAAAGAGCCAGCCAGGAAGCTGTACAAACTCTCGGTATTGCAACCGCTGCCGCCATCTTTGGTCTTGACCAGACAAAGGCAAATATTCTTGGTATTGCAGCACAGTTTACGTTCGGTCTTCCTTTCTCACGCAGTCACGAGACCGAAGCAGACCGCATGGGAACAGAGCTGATGGCACGTGCCGGTTATGATCCTTATGAAGCAGTTAACATCTGGAAAAAGATGGACGAAGTTTCGGGCAGTTCGGTACCGGAACTGTTGAGTACCCACCCTTCCAACAAGAACCGTATCGCAGACCTTCAGGTTATTGCCGAAAAGGTTTATCCGCTGTATCAGGAAGCGTCTAAAAAGAAATAACAAATATCAGCAGCTTACCCGCTCAAGGGAAGCTGCTTTTTTTGTGTCCGCATCAATTTTTATAAGCACACCCTGCAGCATCGGTTCACTCTGAGCGTCTTCAAGTTTGTAAAGAATTTGCGTAAGATTCCGCCTTATTGCAATGTCCGCACTTGCGCCTATTACCGATTCAAGAGGGCCTGTCATTCCTAAATCCGTTAT
>DBWK01000139.1:0-3285 GCA_002308875.1 Treponema sp. UBA1240 | reverse complement strand
CTTTTGCTGTGCTTCCTGCACAAAGCGTGAAGAAGTCTTAAAAGGGCAGTCCAGAGCGGTCATAAACTCCCTGCCCTGCAGGTTTAATACGGCAAAGGTTATTCCGTTCTTTTCATAAAAGCCAAACCCGCGTCCGGGTATTTCGGGCAGTTCTGCAAAGTCAATACCGCCAAGTTCGGGATAGTTTGCAGGACGAAGAACCCTGTTTTCCTCATTAAGGAATGGATACGCCTCGCGTTTTTCAAAAATGTGGTTGCCGCCGGTAAGAACATCAGCGCCCGCGTCAAAAAGCCTTTTGGCGTCGTATTCCAAAAGTCCGTAGCCGCCCGAAGCGTTTTCCGCATTGAGAATAACAAAATCAATCTGATGTTTTTTTATGAACGGCTTAAGCTTTTTTTCTACGGCGCAGATTCCAGATTCGCTGTAAACATCGCCGCCCATAAAAACGGTTATAAAGTTGGATTCCATAGCAAGTCAAAAAAAAAGCTGTCAATCAAATATGACAGCTGAACAAGGCGTCTGGCGGAATCGAACCGCCGCATAACGGTTTTGCAGACCGCTCCCTTACCGCTTGGGCAAGACGCCGTTTGGTTTTCAAAATATAACAGAAACAAATTGTCTTGTCTATAGCTTTTTAAACACTTTTTTATCGTATACCCTTTGCAAAATACTGTAATAAGATGTAGAATATTAGAGCTTTATTTATAGAATTAAAAAGACTTGGGGGTCCATATGTCAGCAGCAAAAACGGCAGGATTCAGCAAAGAACTCCTTGCGTTTATTGACGAGTGGAAAGTAAAACCCGGTAATCTCATCATGATTCTTCACAGAGTTCAGGAAGAGCAGGGTTACATTTCCAAAGAAGCAGCAGAAGCAGTTTCAGAATTAACTGGAACTCATCTTGCAAGAGTTTACGGCGTAATGTCGTTCTATCATTTCTTCAAATCACAAAAGCCTGGTAAGTATAAGATCAGTGTTTGCCTTGGAACAGCATGTTACCTTAAAGGCGGCCAGGATCTTTACGATGAAAGCCGTTCTTTGCTCGGTTTAAAAGAAGGCGACATTTCAACAGCAGACGGATTGTTCTCTGTTGAACCGGTACGTTGTATCGGCTGTTGTGGTTTGGCACCTGTTCTCTCCGTAAACGGCGAAGTTTATGGAAAACTGGTAAAATCACAAATTCCGGGTATTCTTGAAAAATACAAGAACTTATAATGCACTACACACTCTGTGAGCTTTTAACGGACGTTACACAGAACTCTGTGGAGGCTGGAGCCTCAAAAATCACAGTTGAATTTAATGAAACGGATGAGACCTTAAAGGTAAACATCCGCGATAACGGCAAGGGTATGGATGCGGCTACGCTTGAACGGATTAAAGATCCGTTCTATACAGACGGCATAAAGCATCCAAAGCGCAGGGTCGGTCTTGGAATACCGTTTTTAATTCAAACGGTAACCGAAACAGGTGGTTCATGGGATATAGAATCCGCCCCCGGTTCAGGAACGACAGTGTTTATGACTTTTGATTTATCCAATATTGATACACCGCCGGTGGGTGATGTTCCCGGTTTTTTCAGACAAATATTGATGTTTCAGGGAACAGCGGAAAATTATGACTTGGAGATTATCAGAACAAAAACACAAAATACGGCTAACCTTAACTACACCATTCTGCGTTCAGAACTGATTGACGCGCTTGGCGGAATAGAGGATGCTGACTCGCTCGTACTGCTGGGACAATATCTTTCGGGTTTGGAAGAACCGGAGGAATAACCCCGTTATTAATAATGTAGTTACATATTTCAGGAGATAACTATGGCAAAAATGTCATTGGAAGAATTACGCAAGCTTCGCTCCGCAACAAAGAACGAACTTGAAAGAAGAAACGCCGACGGAAAAACCATTCAGGTAATCGTTGGTATGGGTACCTGCGGTATCGCCGCCGGTGCAAAGAACACTCTCGACGCATTTCTTAAGGCTGTAGACGAAAAAGGAATTGCAAAAGACGTTGTTATCCGTCAGACAGGCTGCATGGGCTACTGTGCAAACGAACCTACTGTAGAAGTTGTTGTTCCCGATATGCCTGCTGTTATTTACGGCAATGTTGATGCAGCCACTGCAAAAACAATCGTTGAAAAACATCTTGTTGGCAAAGCCTTGCTTGATGACAAGATTCTCGACCGGCCGTCAGTTGACATTATAAAGAAATAGGCAGGAGACAAAAATGGCATTTAATCATTTTATTCTTGTTTGCGGCGGTACTGGTTGTGAATCCAGTAACTCCGATCAGATTTATGCAAATCTTATCGCGGAAGCAAAGAAACAAAACGTTGATAAAGAAGTACAGATTGTAAAGACCGGTTGTTTCGGTTTCTGCGAAAAAGGACCTATCGTTAAGGTTCTTCCGGAAGATTCTTTTTATGTAGAAGTTAAACCGGAAGACGCAAAAGACATCATTGCCGAACAGATTGTTAAAGGCCGTGAAGTTACACGTCTTTTGTACAACAAACAGAAAAAATCAAACCTTGAGATTGAAGACATTGAATTCTACCAGAAGCAGCTCCGCATTGTATTGAGGAACTGCGGTGTTATCAATCCTGAAAACATCAATGAATATATCGCACGCGACGGTTATCTCGCTCTCGAAAAAGTTCTTTTTGAGATGAAACCTGAAGAAGTTATTGAAGAACTCAAAGCTTCAGGACTCCGCGGACGTGGTGGTGCAGGATTCCCGACAGGACTCAAGTGGGAAGCCGGTATGAAAGCAACAGGCGACATCAAATACGTAGTATGTAATGCTGACGAAGGTGACCCTGGCGCATACATGGACCGTTCAACAATCGAAGGTGACCCGCACTCAATCATTGAAGCAATGATTATTTGTGGTAAGGCTATCGGAGCTAACAAAGGTTTTGTTTACATCCGCGCCGAATACCCGCTCGCTATTGAACGCCTTAAGATTGCTATGGAACAGGCCCGCGAAAACGGCTTGCTCGGTAAAGATATTCTTGGTTCAGGCTTTGACTTTGACATTGAAATCCGCCTTGGTGCAGGTGCNNGGTGCATTCGTTTGCGGTGAGGAAACAGCACTTCTCCGCTCTATCGAAGGTCTCCGCGGTATGCCTACTCCAAAGCCTCCATTCCCGGCTCAGAGTGGTCTTTGGGGAAAACCAACCGTTATCAACAACGTAGAAACATGGGCAAACATTCCTGTTATCATCAACAAGGGTGCAGCATGGTTCAGCAAGATTGGTACTGACGACTCAAAGGGAACAAAAGTATT
>DBWK01000137.1:2623-12943 GCA_002308875.1 Treponema sp. UBA1240 | reverse complement strand
TTGTGGCTTCCTGATGTGTTGTTGCCTTCAAATTTATAATAAATGTGTGCCGGTGTATCGAGCTGTTTTTCCAGACAATATGCGCGGACGAGCGGTGAAGGGCGGTACATTTTGTAAAAGTTACGGATTTCTTCGGGAATTTCAATGTACGGATCTTTGTCGTTAAGTTCCTGAGCAACAAGTTCCTTGCAGAATACGTGCTCAAGTTCTTCCGCTGTACACGGCTTTAATGTTCCCGGGTTCAAAAGCGGAGCCGGCTTTTTTTTCATGTCTGCACGGACGTTATACCATGCGGCAGGCATCTCCTCTTCAGCAAGATAAATTTTGTACGGTATTTGGGTTTTGTCTGACATAGTATAACCTCTTTATAAAATTATTGTTTCCAATAATAGAAACATTATATAATGACTTTACTATCTGATTGTGTTTTTGTCAATAGAAGTTTTAAAATTTTTTTAGTGTTTTTCGCTGAAAACTCTGTAATTAATCCATGGGAAAATACTGTGCTTGCGTTCCATCGTCGTAAGCCATTCGGTACTTATTGAATTTGAACCGAGTGAATCATATACGGTTGAAAATGCGGCAACATTTTCCTTAAAGCATTCTGCTGCATAGTCCTTGAAAAGCTGTTTTCTGACCATTTCGGCCCAGTCGCCGGACTGTGCAAGAAGAACTTCTTTTGCTGCGAGGTTGAGTGAGCGTTCTTTTAGCCCTGAATCGGACGGAAACCGGTTTGTAAGATCAATCATACGTTCGGCTGCTTTTCGGACATAACTTATCATCCAGTCGTTCGTATGGTCTATCATGTCTTCTGCATAGCCTGAATCTGAAGATGATGAAAAGAACGGACTGACTTTCTGGAATGAAAACTTGTTTTCGAGCAGTTCACAACACTGTGTCATTTCTATTTCTTCCGTTTCGGAAGCGAGCCTGAGGACGTTTTCAAGCCAAACGATGCCTTCGTGCCATTCCTGACCAAAGAACTGTGCGTCAAATACGCATACGGAACAAACGTTTCCGCCTTCTGCCATCCCGGCGGCGGCGTTCAGCTTGCGGATTTTTTCCTTAAAAAAGTCTTCCGCATCTTTTTTTGCCTGCTCATTTGCGGCTTTTTCATTATAGTATTCATCCGAATCAAGCTTCCAGTATTTATAACCGGTTGGAATACGCATGTTGTCCTTGTTAAGAAAGTTGCTGATTCTTTCGGTTTCGGCTTCGTAGCCGATGTCACGGTTTTGGTTGCGGTAAACCAGCTTGTGCGGAAGCTTGAGATAGTCGTCGTCAAATTTGGAAGAAGCGCCGCCGTCTTTTGCGAACATAACCAACGAATTAAAGCATCTGACAGGTGCAAAAATACCTTTCTCGGGAATAGGATCGGCAAATAAAAGCCCGCGTGAATCAAGAATAGAATAAAAGTAGCCGTAGGATCTGATTATTGATTCGAGCCCGGGTGTATACGCCATGTATGGAAGCCAAAAGCCTTCTGGTGCAGAATTAAAATAATAGCGGTGTGACATAAGCCCGACTTCTACCTGAGCCTGTACAGCCTGCGGCAGATCGCCAAAAATCGGCAGATAGCAGTTTGTAGCGGTTGTCGCAAGCAACTCAATATTGCCTTTCTGCGAATAATATGAAAACTTTGAGAGTAAATCCTGCTGGTATGTTTCAGCAAAGTTGAGCCTGTTTGTCTTGTTTGTCTGAAGCTGTGCCTTTGCAAGCGCTTTTCTCGGGTCACCGTCCTTGTATGAGGCAACTTCCGCTTCTCCCAGTGCGATGCTTTTGTCCAGCCATTCCAGGTACTGCTTTTGAATTACAGGGTCCGAAAGCTGTGCGCATAAAGAAGGCGTAAGACACATTGCAACCTTAAAGTTTATTCCGTCAGCCTCTAGATTTGAGAACATGTTGAGCAAAGGCAGGTATGTTTCGGATATTGCGGAAAAAAGAATTTCGTTTTGCGGCAGATAATCACTTTCTTTTTGACAGATATATTCCTGGTGTGCTGTTATGACAAATACTAAAGACTTTCGATTCATTGCTCTCTCCGGTTATGAAAATGATTGTCGGTGATTTGTGTACTGAGCCCTGTACAATTCCGGCAGACCGGAAATCTCCAGTATCGGTGCTATTGTATCGTTTAATACCGGGGATGAAATTTGAATTTCGCTTTTTGGAATTACAATTTTTTGAGAATGAGCGAGCACAAGCGGCTCTTTGTTCTTGAACTCGATTATTAAATCTACTCTCACTATTTTAAAAGACTGCGACAAAAAAATATAGCGTTCTCTGTCGCTGTTCTGCACAGGAATTTCGTATACTTCAGCCGGTTTTTCGTCTTCGGGTTCCGCAAAATAGAGGACTCTGAGAATAAAAGTTGAAAACTGCTTTGGATGTTGTAATGCGCGCATATCAGCATCGTTTATGTCCCAATATACAAATATCCATGCAGGATTGCGCAATATTGCCGAAATCTGTGTCTCATTATAAGTTTTGGGTAAGGTTGTTGTAATTTGAATGGAATTGTTTATGTTCATGTCTCCCTGACCGGAAGCTTTCGGCGGTTCGTCGATTACTTCCAGCAGTTCACCTATTATGAATCTGCGGCTTAGTCCTTCCGGAATATCAATTCCGTAGTCGTCTGCCAGTGAAATTAAGTCTGCTGTTGTTAATGATTCAAGATATGTGCGGGATAACGTCATATTTTCCATTTGCCTTATGATGTACAGAAACTAAGGTTGTGTCAAGTGGGAGCAGTATGCTGAAAAATCTTTGGGCTTTACTCTTGTACAATAAAAAAAAATTTGATATTATGTCCTCACTATTTTTGGGATGTCGTCAAGTGGTAAGACAACGGCTTTTGGTGCCGTCATTCCGCAGGTTCGAATCCTGCCATCCCAGTTTATGCTGGGAATCAATGGCAGTTCCAGAAAAAAATAACGTTTTTTATAATAGATAAGGAGTCCCTGTGATGGATTATTTAGTTTTAAACGCCAATGAAAGAAAAGATGCAGGTAAGGGAGTTGCAAAAAAACTTCGCGCAGGCGGTCGTCTTCCGGCTGTAATGTACAATGCTAAAGGCAAAGCAACTATGCTCGATGTTGATGAAGCCGAATTTACAAAAGTATGGAAGGTAACAACACCTACAACACTCATTAACCTTGAAGTAGGCGGCAAAAAGTCACTGGCTTTGATTAAAGACACTTTGTATGATATTAAATCAGACAAAAACCTTCATGTTGATTTTCAGGTACTTGATGAAAAGAAACCTCTCCGTCTTTCAATGAAAGTTCAGACAGCAGGCAGCCCGGTTGGTGTTCGTGAAGGCGGTTTCTTTGAAACAGGTGTTAAGGAAGTTAAAATCCAGTGTCTTCCAAAAGACCTGCCTCCGCGCATTGTTGCTGATGTAAGCGGTCTTGGTATCGGAGACTCATTCCTTGTAAAAGATCTTCCTTTTGAAAAAGGTGTAAAAATCCTTTCAAACGGAGATGAAGTAGTAGCAAGAGTAAAGAATTCCAAATAATTCTGCTTATACTTTATAATAAAAGGGTATCTTGAAAAGATTGTTTTTCGAGCTACCCTTTTTTTTTAATCAGGTATTTTGATAATGAAAGAAAGTACCGTTCAACAGGTAAAAGAATCTCTTGTCTGCGAGCTGGCTCAGTCCAATACAACAAAAGTTGGTGCCGGAGTTTCCGGCGGGCCGGATTCCATGGTTCTGCTCAGCGTTCTTATAGAAGTCTGCCAAAAGACCGGAACGGAACTGTATGTGCTGACAATAGACCACAATATGCGTTCCGGCACTGTGAGTGCTGAAGATTCTGATTTTGTATTGGATTACTGCAAAAAAGCGTCGGAAAAATACAATCTGCCTATCAGGGCTGAAAAAAAGACGATTCCTGCCGGTCAAATCAAAAAAATAGCTGATGAACGTAAAAAAGGAAGTGAAGAAGCTGCAAGAGCCGCTCGTTATTCTTTGTTTGAAGAATTTGCTGAAAAGAATAAACTTTCCTGTTTTTTTCTTGCCCACAATCAGAATGATAACCTTGAAACCCTAATACAGCGTTTTTTACAGGGAAGCCCTGTAACAGCATCGCTTGGAATAAGTGAGCGGCGCGGTGTTTTTTTGCGTCCGCTAATCAATGTTTCAAAAGAACAGATTCTGCAATATGCGGAAAAAGAACAAATTCCATACAGAATAGACAGCACTAATCTTTCCTGTGACTATTTTCGTAACCGCATAAGGAACAAACTTTTTCCGGTTTTGGACGAGTTTTTTCCAGGCTGGAAAACCGGCGTACTTAGTGGAGCTGCAAAAAACAGTGAATATGCAGAACTTATGGAAAAACTCATGCAGGACTGTTCCTGGCAGCATGGAAACGGAATTTTTTTTATTGATGAAACTGTTTTTGATTCATGTGAACAGGCTGTGCGCATTTCACTTTTGTACAGGGTTCTGCAGGAATGCGGCTGCCGTGACCGCATCCGCTATGAGGCACTGCGGAATACAGTTCTTTGTGGAAAAGATTTTGTTTCATCAGAAATACAGATTGTACGCCGGAATAACCGGATTTGTGTAATCAAAAACGATACTGAACGCGAAACTCCTGATGGTTTTTTTTATCTGGCACTGCAAAACAAAGATGTGCGGTTTAATGATTTTTTACTGCGTTTTTCGGACACACCGCATGATGGTTTTTTTGGACCTTTTGCGCTGCCCCTGGTAGTCAGAAACAGTCAATCTGCCGATAAAATAAAGTGTGCTGACGGCAAATACAAATTGATTTCACGCATTTATTCCGATTGGAAAGTTCCGCTGGAAAAACGAAAACGCATACCCGTTGTTGAAGTATCCGGTATTATTGTTCTTATTGCAGGAAGTTGTCTTGGCTGCAAAAATTGGTTCGTGGCGGATTCGGAATTTCAAAAAAATGCGGAAATGACATATATAAAATTTGAGTCGTTATCAGCAGCACAGGAGGACACATGAAGTTACTGAAACAAAAAACACTTGCTTTTATTGGTTCTGTTATATATACGGCATTTGTTTCCGCTTTTGTTTATGCGCAGACAATCATTCCGCTCAACACGACTGCGGAAGCTGCCAATAGAAGAACAGCCCTTTTGTGTCTGGAAGAAAGTAAAAATTCAATATTGGAATTTAACTGGATAAACGCTTTTGATCAGGCGGATTTAGGCCTTTCCTATGATTCCGCTATTTCGGACTTGTGGTATGTAAAGGCGGTAGCCGCTGTTGAGCTGAACACGCCTAAAGCTGAAGTTGTTTCAATGCTTGCGTCCGCATTGAATACAAATGAATGGATTCAATATGAAAAAGATGCAGCCCGTGTTCTTTATGCGGATTTGCTTTCGGATACCGGACGCAGTTCGGCGGCTTTACAGATTCTTGACGCAAAACCTGAAATTATGTCAGCGGATGCTGACTTTATCAGGGCAAAGTCTTATTACCGCATAAACGACCGTAAAAAAGCCCGCACTGTAATTTCAAATGCAAAAAATCTGTATGCGCATGACGGAAGATTCCCCCTGTTGTTCCTGGAAACGGAAAGAACGCATGCTTCTGAAAGCGATGTTGTTCAGCTTGCGGAATATTACATAAAGAACATTTACACTTGGACAGATGAATATCCTGAACTTGCCGTATACGCCGCAGTCTATTCATCTTCTCCTGTAGAACGTGAATATCTGCTCAAATCCTTTTATGCACGCGGCGACAATCATCCGCTTTATACTCTCCTTGCCCTGCAAAACGGTATAATTTCGGAGCAAACTGCTTTTTCGCAGATTCTGGCTTTTGCGCAGACCGGTTTGCGGTTTGATTTTTTTGAAGATTTTATTACCACCGTGCAGACAGAAAAAACTATGACAGAACTTGAGGAATGGATGACTGCCTTTGCCGGAACACTACTTTTCGATACAAACTCTGATGGTATAATTGATATGGAAGTTTTGTACCGCCGTGGCAGAGCCGTTTCCATAAACTATGATGATAATCAGGACGGTGTTGCAACATGCAAAGCCGACTGCGACTTTGGTGTTCCATACCGTATTTTTATGCCGGAACAAAATATGACTGTAACCTACGAGTCTTATCCATTTGTAAAAACGGCAGAAATAACTTCCGGTTCAGGTACTGTTCATTATGATGTAAATGCGAACGAACTGCGTTGGACACCATTTGAAATAACTCAGACCTCCTCGCCGAATCTTGGTGTTTCTTTCTTTATTCCGTCGCCTAAGCAGAAAAACGAAATCCTTTCAGACAGACTTTTAATGGCTTTTTCAAATACTGTAACCGTACCCGGCTACGAACGGGAGGGTTCTTTAATACGTTTTTCAATGTTTGAGGGAAAACCGCGTTCCGCCGTGTATATGGTTGACGCAAAACCGTATGCGTACGGTGTTTTTAATGAGGGAATACTTCAGTTCCGTACTGTTGATGCAAACAACGATGGTTTTTATGAACTTACTGAATATTATGCCTTTAATAAGGAAGAAATCAGAAACTATATTTCCGAAAAAGAAGAAGAAACCCTGCTTAAAAACATATTTGGCACAATAAATGCATCCTCTGGAATTTATTTGTCTGAAACGGTTATTGATACTGACTCCGACGGTAAACACGAATATTCTGAAAAGTATTTTGCTGACGGAAAGAGAATCGTTTCATGGGATGATGACAACGATGGTAATTGGGATATAAAGTGTATAATTACAAAGGATGCGGAACTTACCAAGTTTATAAATCCTGTAAACAAAGCAGAGATAACTGTTACCGCGCGAAAAGGCACTCCTGTTGCCGTTGAAACGCCAAGAGGCGGAAAACTCATATTTCGTGACGATTTGCACGGCGAATTTTATTGGATAGGCAAAAAGCTGGATTCATCAGAAGCGACAAAAATTATAAATTTCTTTAACCTTTCGCCATATCCGGGTGTTACAATAATAGAAGCTGACGGTGGTAGAATTGTTGCTGCCCGTGTCGGTTCATTCTATTTTGGAGAATTGTTTGATGAGGAATAATTTTGCGGTTAAAACCCGTTTACTCTTGATTTTTCTGTTCATTTTTACAACGGGGCTTTTTGCTTCCGGCAGCAACGAAAAGCCGGCTGCCGCCCCTCAGGAAGTTTTTGAAAAGGTAGTTTATACGGATGCTGACAGAAAACGTATGGAAATAAAGAACATCGAAAAACTGTCGGAAGAAAAAACTCCGCTTGCTTTGTGGCGTTCTTACCTTATGCTCCGTTCCCTGCCGGAAGACAAGGATGCTTTGGATTTATACAACAGAATGCGCGAAAAAATGGAAACAGTTTTTAAGGCGGCGGTGGAAAAAGAAGACTGGACAACAGCTTTGTCCTGCTTTAACTCAGTTCGTGCACTGGAGCCGACTGTTAAAACTTTCTGCGGGTGGAACGAGGAAACTTTAAAATCTTCTTCCCGTTTGTTTTCCGAATACGTTAACATAAATCCCTCGCGCGAAAAGGTAAAGGTTTCGCGGCTTATAAACGGAACTGTAACGGTTCTTGTGGATTTGGGTCTAAAAGTACAGTCCGGTGTCGGTTATCCGAACAAGGTTTTGGGCTCAGGCTTTTTTATTGACAAACGAGGTTATCTTATAACAAATCACCACGTAATTGAGAATATGGTTGATCCTACTTACGAGGGGTATTCGCGGCTTTACATAACCCTGCCGGACAATCCTGACGACCGTATTCCCGCAAAGGTAATAAGCTGGGATTCTTCTCTTGACCTTGCGTTACTCAAAGTGGAAATTACTCCGCCCTATGTTTTTTCTCTCGGTTCTTCCGAAAACCTTGATGTAGGCGACAGAATATATGCCATTGGGTCACCGGTCGGCTTGGAGAGGACACTTACATCAGGAATCGTTTCGGCTGTTGACCGTCCGCTTTTGGCAACAGGACGTGTAATGCAGATTGATGCTGCCATAAACTCCGGTAATTCCGGCGGTCCTCTTATAGACGAGTATGGTAATGTACAGGGTATTGTATTTGCCGGAATAACCGGTTATGAGGGTTTGAATTTTGCGATTCCCGTTGAATACCTCAAAATGAATCTTGAGCGCATGTATAAGGGTAATCAAATTAACCACGTATGGACAGGTTCTTTTGGAATGACAAAAAGAACTGAAGCGCTCCGACCCGACGGTCTGGAAGTTCTCTATACAATGCCGGGAAGTTCCGCATATGTATCTGAGCTTAAAAACGGTGATATTATCACGGCAATTGACGGAAAAAGCATTAAAACTCTTGAAGAATTTCAGGATGTCCTTTTGTCAAAGCCGTTGAATACAATTGCGAGAGTTTCCTGCAGAACGCAGGATAACGATACAAAGGAATTTCCTGTTTATTTGGCGCAGCGTCCAGAAAATCCGGGATACGAAGTGTATCAGCATGATTCACTTGCAAATGCGTTTCTTCCCCTTTTCGGCATGGAAGTTTCTGCCGGAACATCAAGCGGCAAGGCAAAAAAATTCTTTGTAAAGAGTGTTCTTACAGGTTCGCCCGGCGAAGACAGCGGTTTTGCGCCTAATGATTCCATTGAGGTAACAAAGTCCAAGTTTTCAGACGACAAAAGCTACATAATGACCGAAGTTTACGCTAAAAAGCGCAGAAACGGTTTTATGGGTATGTGGATATCACTGGCAAACGCACTGGACACGCCTAATTATTTCTAATACTATGTAGCAATGGAATTATCTCGTATTCGCAATTTCTGCATAGTAGCGCATATTGATCATGGCAAGTCTACTTTGGCGGACAGACTCATTCAAAAGGCAAAGATAATAGATGACCGCCAGTTTCAGAACCAGATTCTGGACAATATGGACATAGAACGCGAACGTGGTATTACGATAAAAAGCCAGGCTGTAACGATTCCTTACGTTGCGGCGGATGGTGTAGAATACGAGCTGAACTTTGTTGATACTCCAGGACATGTTGATTTTACGTACGAAGTTTCAAGGGCAATCGCTTCGTGTGAGGGCGCACTGCTGCTTATTGACGCATCGCAGGGCGTTGAATCGCAGACGCTTTCAAACATGTATCTTGCTCTTGAACACGATTTGGAAATTCTTCCCGTAATAAACAAAATAGACCTTCCTGCGGCGGATATTCCTTCCTGTAAGCATCAGATTGAGCATGATCTGGGACTTGATCCCGATGACGCGATTCTTGTTTCGGCAAAGCAGGGTAAAGGCATTGACGAACTTTTTGAAGCGATTGTTAAACGCATACCTGCTCCAAAACCGTCTGACGATAACAGCACTAAAGCCCTGATATTTGACTGCCACTATGACCCTTACAGAGGCGTTGTTGTGCATGTGCGCGTCTTTTCAGGTTCGCTCAAAGTGGGGCAGACAATCCGCTTTATGAGCAATAACGCCGAATACAAGATAGAAGACGTTGGTATTTTTAAGATAAAGCTTGAGCCAAAAGATGAACTTTCTGCAGGTTCGGTAGGCTATTTTATTGCGGGTATAAAAACCGTTTCAGATATCCGCGTAGGTGATACCGTTACATCGGCGGAAAACCCCGCTGAAACACCGCTTGCGGGCTTTAAGGAAGTTAAGCCTGTTGTTTTTTCTTCCATATATCCTATGGATTCCAACGATTACGACGAACTTCGCGACAGCATGGAAAAACTCAAACTGAACGATGCAAGCCTTACGTTTGAAAAGGATTCTTCCGTTGCTTTGGGACACGGCTTTCGCTGCGGCTTTTTGGGGCTGCTTCATCTGGAAGTTATTCAGGAACGCCTTGAGCGTGACTTTGACCAGTCCGTTATATTCACGGCGCCTTCAGTCCGTTACAGCATAACGCTTACTTCCGGCGAAGAAATCTTTGTAGATAGTCCCGCCGAATATCCCGACCAGGGAAGAATTGCTTCCGCCCGCGAGCCATACATAAAAGCTTCCATAATTACACCGGCCACATACCTGGGTAGTATTATTTCGCTTTGCACTGAAAAGCGGGGAACACAAACAAATATGCAGTATCTGGACGAAAAACGCGTTGAAGTTACATACGAAATGCCTCTTTCGGAAGTTCTGTTCGATTTTTATGACAGACTAAAAAGCTACAGCCGCGGTTATGCTTCGTTTGACTACGATGTTATAGGCTACCGCGATACGGAACTTGTAAAAATCGACATTCTGCTGAACGGTAAAAGTGTTGATGCTCTCTCACAGCTTGCATTCAAGGGAAACGCTTACGACAGAGCCCGCCATGTTTGCGAAATGCTAAAAGAAGAAATAAGCCGTCAGCAGTTTAAGATAGCAATTCAGGG
>DBWK01000137.1:1254-2484 GCA_002308875.1 Treponema sp. UBA1240 | reverse complement strand
AAAAGAAGGCAAAAAGCGCATGAAGATGGTAGGCGATGTTGAACTGCCGCAGAGCGCATTCCTTGCCGTTCTCAAAACAAAAGAAGCTGATTAAGCAGATCAAATGAATTATTTTGATACTTTTGACTGGAAGTATATGCTGGGCGCAAATCCTGNNGCGCAAATATGATATTTCCGAATACCACAACATTTTATGCCCAAAAAACGATTATCCGGCATTTATTGACAAGTACATCGGACTACCTCTTTTACAGCGGCTTTCCGGCGTTGGTCTGCTTTGCGGCACTGACTGGACGCGGCTTTACCGTAACAGGTTTTATTATTCACGGCTTGATCATAGCATCGGAACGGCTCTCATTATCTGGCACTTTACGCATGATAAGGNNGCGGGGCTTTTGCACGATGTTTCAACGCCGGTTTTTTCGCATGTTTCCGATTTTCGTAAAGGTGATGCACTTACGCAGACTGCAACTGAAGCTCCGAATTCTCAGATTTTGCATAATAATGCTGAACTTTTGCGCCTTCTTGCGCAGGACGGGCTTGCAATAACTCAGGTGGAAGACTANNCACCGTTATCCAGTAGCAGACAACGAGATTCCTCGCTTAAGTGCAGACCGTCTTGAATATATGTTCCCGTCCGGCATGGCGCTTGACGGCAGCTGGACAATGGAGGAGATACGGCAATGTTACAACGACCTTACTGTATTAAAAGATGAACACGGTATTGATGAACTTGGTTTTAACACGCTTGTCGTTGCCGAACTCTATTGCAGACACTTCTGCATGATAGGACACATTCTTCAGCTTAACGAAAACAANNCTTCATATGCTTGGTCAGATTATGAACTTAGCCGAACAGGAAGGACTTGTCCGCGAAAGCGACTTTATGGAGCTTTCCGAGCGGCAGATTATTGAGCGACTAGATGAAAAAGCAGATAAATTTCCGAAGCTGTACAAGCTTTATAAAACCTTCCGCAACATGACTGAGATTTCACATACTGTAGAGCCTCTGCCTCAGGACGAATACTTTTGTGTGAGTCTCAAAGTTAAACAGCGTTACATAAATCCTCTTGTTAAAACAAAGGATGGCACGTCAAGGCTTTATGAACTTTCTCCAAAAGCACGCAATATAATAGAAGATTTTATTACTTTCAGTGATACGCCCTACGGTTGCGTGAAACTCGTCTAGTCGGTACAATGAGAATATGATTGAATTAAACAGCAAACAAA
>DBWK01000137.1:934-1094 GCA_002308875.1 Treponema sp. UBA1240 | reverse complement strand
AGCCTGTGATGCTACGCTTGTCCGCATCATCGGCAATGTGGCGATTGTGTACCGTCCGGCTGATGACCCTGAAGACCGGATTATAAAACTTGACTAAAAGTTGTAAAAAATAAAATCATTGAATTAAAACAATTTGTAACATACAATTAGTGTATGTCTT
>DBWK01000137.1:777-918 GCA_002308875.1 Treponema sp. UBA1240 | reverse complement strand
CATTTTGTATCTTATACTGATTCCGGCTCTGCTTCCGGTTGCACTCATTCTTTTTTATGTTTACATAAATGACAGGGCTGAAAGAGAACCTGCCGGTTTTTTGCTTTTTGTATTTGTAATGGGGGCTGTATTTGCACTTCC
>DBWK01000137.1:553-723 GCA_002308875.1 Treponema sp. UBA1240 | reverse complement strand
GGTGAAGAGGAGAGTGCAAGTCTTTTTAACGTTTTCTGTAGGAACGTTTTTGCCATAGCTCTTGTGGAAGAATTTTCAAAGTGGCTCGTTTTTAAGCTTTTTGTGTGGAACAACAGAAACTTTAATTACCGTTACGACGGGATTGTGTATGCGGTTACAGCTTCACTGGG
>DBWK01000137.1:234-466 GCA_002308875.1 Treponema sp. UBA1240 | reverse complement strand
GCACGCGCAAAAAGCGGCTTTCTGCATAACTACAGTACTTCCGCAAAAACTCAAGCCTTGGTTGTTCCTGTTCTTATCCACGGAACTTACGACTTTTTGCTTTCGGAACAGGTTGCTATGACCGGTTATCAGTTTGTCTTTTTTATTCTTGTCATCATACTCGATTTTGCAGCCTGGAAGATGATACGGAAAGGTTTTAAAACCGACCGGGAATTATAACCGCCTATTCTGT
>DBWK01000137.1:0-170 GCA_002308875.1 Treponema sp. UBA1240 | reverse complement strand
GCCTGTGCTGCAAGGTCGGCTGCTGTCTGAGTGTCAAGAATTGTTCCGTCTTTTACGGCTGCTTTGCAGGCGGCGGTTGCCGCAAGTTTGGACGTGAGTTCTTTAGGATTGATACGTTCTTTAAGCAGCGCTTCCGCCAAGTCTTCTTCTGTGCCTGTCCATTTTACGGG
>DBWK01000005.1:13564-14518 GCA_002308875.1 Treponema sp. UBA1240 | reverse complement strand
CGTGTTGAAGGAATTTGGGAATTGTATTTTTTTGCCAGAATCCGGCTAAGTTCCATAACGTGTTTTGCCTTGGAATGGTAAAGTCCGATTGATTTTATGTAAGTGATAAGCTTTTCTTCGCCTAGGGCGAGCATCTTTTCAGGAGTATCCGCAATTTCATAGAGGGCTTTTGTTGCCTTATTCACGCTTTTGTCGGTTGTTTGCGCAGAAAGAACAACGGAAACAAGTAGTGTAAAATCGTTTTTTGCTATGAGTTCCGTCTGTGGATTGGGATTTTGTGCCTTGAAAGTCTCGAAAATGCTGACAATGTCCCCATGTGATAAAAACTTCATGAGGACATTATAGCACAAAATCAATACTAGAAAGAGAATTTTTCAGTGTCGCATCTGTATAGAACACGTCTGATTTTTGAATCAAGTGCAGCGGAAAGATGCTTGTCGGGAACGCTTTGTGCCAATCCCTGCAAGTAAAGGAATGTGTTGCTTATATCCTTTGTTGTCGGCTTCTTTTCTTCCTGACTTACGTCTTTTTCCTGTGAGCGCTTTACAAAGGTTGTCGGCGAATCGGTATGTGTCTCATTCGGTGTAGGTTCGTATTTTTCAACAATTTTTTCTACCGTGTTGGTCTCATTAAGCAGTCCTGGCTTTCCTTCCAGTCTGTTGATTACCGATTCAAGCTTTAAGCGTTCATCACTTGTAAGGAACAGCGTTTTTTTAGGTTGTGGAAGATAATTGCACAAGTCGCGGACATAGTTAAACATTTCCGCAACACTTGCTGTTTCGGGATTTTTTGGTTTTTCTTCTTTGTCGCGTAGTTTGTTCAATGCTTTTCGTATTGCATCCTGCATTTCTTTTTTAAGCTTTCTGGCCCTTGCACGCTTTGCGTCCAGTTCATCTTCAAGTGCCTGAGCTTTTTCGTTCAAAAGCTCTTTCTCGCGTTCCATCGCCTTGTCCA
>DBWK01000005.1:0-13441 GCA_002308875.1 Treponema sp. UBA1240 | reverse complement strand
GGCGGATAATACTGTGGCTGTGGCGGATACTGCATCGCTGGTTGTTGCGGATATGGCTGTTGAGGGGCCGCCGGTTGCTGCGGGTAAGGCGGTGTTTGTACAGGTGGCGGAGTAGTTGTTTGTGCCTGTATTGGAGCTGATTCCGGTACAAGTTCCATTTTCATGGGTTTTTCTTCTTCTGGCTGAGCTTCACCCTGCAAATCCAAGAATTCTTCTTTTTCTACCAAATCGGAAAGTTTTTTGACCGGTGGAGCTAAAGGATCAAATTCTTCCTTGGCGTCATTAGGATCTGCATCTATCGGAACATCATCACCTGAACCTAGAATAAGAGATTCAAAGCCGTCATCATTCGATTCTATGTCTTCGTCATCTATGTCAAATGTTACAGGTGCAGGGTCTTCGTCCAGGGTCGACTCACGCAACTCTTCCATATCATCATTCTGTAATGAAAAAGAATCATCGGCGCGGCTTGCTTCGGCAAGGGATTCCATCTCATTGTTCAGCGGTTCACTTCCGTCCTCGTTTATATCCGAAAGCGGATTTTGTTCTGACAAAAGGCGCAAGTTTTCGGCAAAGAGATCATCATTTGCGAAAGGTTTCAGAGAATTCTCATAGCTTTCAATACTGCTTTCCAAGTCACTCAAGTCGTCTGCTGAACCGCTGTGCATTGAAAGTATTGATTCCAAAAGCTCGGATACTTTTTCGTTGTCCGGATACATTTTGTGCAGCTTGGAAACAGCGGCAAGCAGTGCGGAATTATTGGGATCCATGGATGCAACTTTCTTGAAAACTTTAATCGCATTATCAATTTCATCCATTTCCGAATACAGAATTCCAAGATAAATCCATGCGTCGCAATCTTCGTTTCGTTCTGAGAGATAAAACCGCATCTGAACTTCAGCGGCTTCATAATTGCCTGCATCATACAGTACTCTTGCGGCTTCAAAACGATAGGTAATGTTATCGGGCTTTAGCTTGATACCTTTTTCAAAGCAGTGAAGTGCCTTTATATCCTCGCCTTTCAGCAGGAAGTATATTCCCAAAAGACAGAGCGCATCCGGCTGGTTTGGATCTGAGTCAAGAATTTTTTGAATGCGTTTGCTGGCTTCGTTGTATTTTTTTATATCCATAAGCAGTTTTGCGCACTGCAATTTTATGGTTATATTGGCGTCCATCTGCTTTTCAAGGTTCAGCAGCAAATCAAGAGCTTCGTCTGTTCTATTCTGTTTTTGCAAAAGGGCAACTTTTTCGGTTAATGCGGACAGATTGCTGTTGTCCAGTTCGAGTGCCCTGTTGAATTCAGCTTCGGCATCCTCAAAGTTGTTTTCCTGCATGAGTAGTTTGCCCAAAGCGATGTGTGTTTTAGGGTTTTCGGAAGAAATGTCCGCCGCTTTTCGCAAAAGGTTTTCTGCTTCGTTGTTTTTGCCGCAACGGTGAAGCATATCGGCATATCCGTGCATTGCTTCAATCCAGCCCGGTTTTTTGCGCAGGGCATTTTCATAAGCGGCCTGTGCTTCTTGTTTTCTGCCTAAAGCATCCAGACTTAATGCGGAATTGTAATGCAGAATCGGGTGATTCGGGTCGGCAAGCTGAGCCTGATGGAACATTTCCAGTGCTTTTTCGTGGTTTCCTTGTTTTGCGTAAATACAGCCGAGGTGGTTAAATGCAAGAACGTCTTTGGGGTTTTCTGTTATTACTTTTGTAAAACAATCAATGGCTTCTTTATCCGAGCCCATTACCTTGTATGTTTGTCCGAGGTTGTAATAAAGGAGATTTTCATTCTTTCTAAGGTCAAAGGCTTTTGTAAGAATATCGATTGAATCATGGTAACGGTTCAGTCTGCGGTAGATTCCGCCGAGGTTATTCATTGCGTCAAAATCGTCTTTTTGCAATGAAAGGATTTTTTGGTATGTTTCAAGAGCCTTGTTGTCATTGCCGGAAGTTACATACATTTTTCCCAGTTTGGACAGAACCTGTACATTGTCCGGATCTTTTGCGAGTAATCCGTCCAAAAGCTTCTGCGCCAAAGTATAGTCATGCGAAAGATATGCGTCTGTTGCACGGGCAAGGGTGGAATCTATGTTTTTCATTTTGCCTTCCTAAGCGGTCTTGCATACACTTCTTTTGATAATTCTCCGGTTATACGTTCATCTAAGGAGGAATATGCTGAAATCGCAAAATAATATATTTTACCGTTCTGCAGCCCTGTCAGACGATAAGACAGAACATTGCCAGCCTGTATCGGCGATACTCCTTCAACGGCTACCCGTCCCAAATATTCACCGGGATGTTCCCCGTAATAAATGGTATAGCCGCCTACTGTATAATCGACAGACGGAGACCAGCTTAAATCAATGTAGGAATTGCCACTGGTTGCTTCAACAACTGCCGGTGGAAGCGGCGGTTCCGTTGCTTCGTATGACAGAACAAGTTCTGAAACAGACGGTGTTTTTTGACCGTTACCGTCAGGATATAATTCTACGGCAATTTGCATATATTTTCCAGTGACACCTTTTATTTCTTCCTGCAAAGAAACCGGTTCCCATTCAGGATATGTGTCAGTCCATTCATAAAAATTGTCTCCGCCGCGTACAAAAAACGCCATTCCTGTTTCCGGCGGGATTATTGTTGTTGCGTCCAAATACTTTAAAGAAGAGTTAAAGCCGTTTGTTTCCAGAGGTTGGGTTTCAAAGCGTCCGCCTCTCGAATTGTACATGGTGATTGAAGTTGTGTTTTGTGAATCGCGTGATATTGTAAAGTCATCAATCAGACCGCTGTAATGCGGGCAAAGCTGTATGTCGGCTGGAACACCAAGATAAGCATTAAGAACCTGATTGCTTTCTGTGTTTGAAACGGTCATATACTGCAGGGCTTCTATCCTGCCGTTTATTCTGTATTCCAAAAGTCCTGTTTCATCATCGTATGAGAGGGAATGATGCGACCACTGTTGTGGTATAATTGTGCTTAATGAGGTCAAAATAACTTCGTCTTTAAGTATACGACCGTTGCTGAAAATATTGTGAAAGTTCCACTCTATGTGATTGTTGAAGAAACAAGCTCTGATAACCTGATACATTGACTGCCGGTCCATATTGCGTGATGAACGCCAGTTGAAAATCTGCTCGCCGTTTTCTGCAATCGCAGGATAAAGCCAGAATTCGATGGTAAAAGAACCTGTCAAACCTTGTGACCCAAAGAGACTGCCTTCTTTGCCTTTAAGAATAAGTCCCTGATTGCTGAGCCGGGTCATTCCTGTTCCGTCGCCCATTATTGCGTTGGCGGAAATTTCCATATTTGACAGTGCTATTTCGTAATTGCCCGTTTCATCATAGATTGCACCGTTGTCAAACGAAATGAGCATATCGGTTGATGGAGTTTGTTTTGCATAATTTGTTGAAAGCCGGATTGAATCGTAGCCGAACCGTCCTTTGTCAAAGGCAACGGAATCCATATAGGATAAAGGTTCCCAGCCGTCTTTTCCGCCGAGAATTATTTTTTGCGAAGCGGTATAAGCTGACAATGAAATAAATAAAATGCTCAGAACAGAAAAAATTATTTGTTTTTTTACCATATTTTCACCATAATATATTTATGATTGATGCAGAACAAATCCGCAAACAGTTGCACGATACCGCATTAAAAGCCCCGAAAAGCAGCGGAGTATATCTTTGGCGTGATGAAAGCGGAACTGTAATCTACGTCGGAAAGGCGAAGAACCTTAAAAACAGACTTTCGTCTTATTTTTCCGGCCAAAAGGATATTAAAACCCGCACCCTTGTTACCAAAGCCAAGTCTATTGAATACATTACAACGGGGAATGAATACGAAGCACTGATTCTTGAAAACACGCTCATTAAAAAGCATAATCCGCGTTTTAACATTGACCTTAAAGACGATAAAAGCTATCCGGTTCTGCGCATAACCAACGAGGATTTCCCGCGCGTTTTTAAAACCCGCAGAATCATTGAAGACGGTTCAAGATATTTTGGACCATTCCCCAATGTTACTGCTCTGGACGATTTTATCGAAAACCTGCATCGTCTTTATCCCGTCAGACGTTGCAAACGATTCCACAAGCGCACAAGTCCTTGTATGTATTATCATATAAAACAGTGCGCCGCCCCTTGTTGTAATAAAATTTCCAAAGAAGACTATATTCCATATATCGAAGAAATTATACGATTACTTGAGGGTGAAGGCGAGTCCGCAATAAAAAAATTAGAAGAAGAAATGAAGACTGCCGCGAAAAACCTTCAGTTTGAAAAAGCAGCGCGGATGCGTGACGGAATCCGCGGAATAATAACGCTTCACGAGCAGAACAATGTTGAAGATTTTGACCCTGAAGGACGCGATTATATTGCCAGTGCTTCCGAGGGAACACTCATTTCGTTTGCGGTATTGCGTATGCGATCAGGAAAGCTCGTTGCGCGTGATATTTACCGAACGAGAAGTATTAATGAGGAAGAAGATGCGATGGAAGAATTTTTGCTCGCATATTATACGGAAGCTTCTAAAATTCCACCGCGAATTTTTATCCCGGTACGGAAAGGCATAGTTCTCGCGCGGCAGTATTTTTCACAGAAATTAGGTGTAAATCCAACGATTGCGGCAATCCGTGAGACAATGCCGAATGCAAAACGCCATATGGCTGTGCTTGAAATGGCAAGACAGAATGCAAAAGAAGACATTATCCGCCGTGTTCGGGAACGCGGTGATATTCCAGCCATGAAAGAACTGATGAGTGTTTTGGATTTGCCAGGTTTGCCGTCACGAATAGAGGGCTTTGATATTGCGCATATCGGCGGAAAATTGCCGGTTGCGAGTTTGGTAAGTTTTTATAACGGAAATCCTGACAAAAAGAACTACAGATATTTCAGACTCAAAACAACGGACGGCATAATCGATGATTTTGCATCAATGCGGGAAGCGTCCAGAAGGCGTTATTCCAGATTGCTCCGCGAAAAAGCTGATATGCCCGACCTGATAGTGATTGACGGCGGTATTGGACAGGTTAATGCGGTCAACGGCATTCTGTCGGAACTCGGCTTGTCGATACCGATAATCGGGCTTGCAAAGCGTGATGAAGAAATTTACAGGCCGAATAATTCCGAGCCGCTTTGTCTGCCAAAAAGAAGTGACGCTTTGCGGCTTTTACAGCGCGTACGTGATGAAACCCACCGTTTTGCGACAAGCCGGAACCAGCGTTTGCGTACAAAGCAGAATACTTCGGTTATTTTTGAAAAACTGCCTAATGTGGGTAAAGTCCGCGCAAAGAAACTGCTGGACGAATTCGGTTCGCTCGACAAACTTATTGCGGCTGAGCCGGAAGCCGTTTATTCCGCGGCAGGTTGTTCTCTTGAGCAGGCAAAACAAATTTTGGATAATGCTAAAAAACTGAAAACAGAAAGTCCTCATACTGCGCAGTCTGCAAGGGAAAATCGCGATAAACATATAGAGAATCTGGCTTCTAAAGCATTGGGCGACTGATATGACAGGAATTTGAAAATGAAGATATATGCAGCTGATTGTTCAGTTTTAAAAGACGAAAAGCTTTTTGCGGAATGTTTTGAATTAATGTCTGAAAAACGCAAACAAACCATAAATCAATATAAGGCGGAAAAAGACCGGATGCGCTCGCTTGGTGCCGGAATGCTTCTGAATCTGGCTTTAGCGGAAACTTACCCGGAAGTGCCTCTGCCTCCTGAGCTTGATTTTCAGAAAGACGGGAAGCCGCTTCTTGCCGGTTTTGACAACATTCATTTTAATTTATCCCATTCTGGAACTTACGCCGTGTGTGCGTTGGATGATTCTGCTATTGGAATTGACATTGAACGTATAAAACCTGCCAAAGCCGGTATTGCTGCACGCTTTTTCAGCGCTGAAGAAAACGAATTCTTGAAAACTCTTCCTAACGAAGATCAAAAAGCTTTTTTTGTTGTTTGGACACGGAAAGAAGCGTTTTTAAAAGCATTAGGTAAAGGCCTGCGCATGGATTTAAGGTCTTTTTCCGTTTGCAAAAAAGATTGCGGAGTTCAGGAGATTTTTGAAGTTTTACAGGAAGGAAGGAGCAGTGGTTGGTTCTGTACTTCCATGGAGTTTGGAGAAAACTACATTATTTCCACTTGTTCTCAGAATGCGGATTTCCCGTCCGGTATCAAAACGCTCAATTTGGCTTTTAACGGCAGATGATCTGACCAGCCATAATCGGAATATACCTTGTATGGTATTGGAATCCCGTTTTCGTCTGTATGTGTACCGTCGGAAACAGTTGAAAAATCTTGTAATATTGAAGAATCCAACGGTTTGCACAGAAAAATGTTATCGATTTTTTCCCATTTGTCCTGATAATAATATGAGCCTGTGTCTTCAAAGTTTTCGGACAAAAACCAAGGCGTAAAAACCTGTGTCTTCTCTTTAAATCCCTGTAAAAGAATTGTTCCATTTTCATACCATTCAAATTCCGAAACATCCTGATTAAAATCGCCTACAGCAGCAATCAGCGGTATTTCCGCAGGAACGGTGGAAATTGACGATGCCAGAAGGTTTTCCTGCATACGCCGGAAACCTGCGGTTTGAATGTGAGTTTTGGAATTTTTCGATTTCCAATGTACGACAAACAGACACAAGTCAGGCGTTTTTAGTTTGTTCAGTGAAATAAAAACCTTCAATTGGGGGCGCAGTTCAACCTCGTAACGGGAATCAGTTGAAAAAAACTGAACCTGTGCACTTTGTACCGAAGTTATCGGGTAACGTGACAGCACGCCGCATCCGAAAACTCCACCGTATTCTTTTGCAAAAGCACAGTATTTGTAGGGTTTGTCCATTGAAAGATAATTGACAATATCTCTCATTACATCCTCGTTTTCAATTTCCTGCAGCGCAAGAATGTCGGCATCAATATCCTTTATCACAGCTGAAAGCTTTTTCAGACGACGGATATACTTTTCTTCATTCCATTTGCTTTTTGCACCTGAAAAATCGCTGTATTCTGTCCCATCTGTGACAGAATCAAAAAAACACTGAACATTGTACGTTGCGAGCGAGAAATATTCCGGTTTTTTTTCACTACGGCAGGAAACCAGAATCAAAACTGCCGGAATAATAAAATAAAGCTTTTTCATACATTATATATAGTTTTAAAAAGTTGATTTTGACCGTATTGAAGAAAAAATGTTTTAAAAATGATTTATTGTGAAACTGTATATTTTGTGGTACAGTGTTTTTATGATAAAGATAGGAATTATCGGAGCTATGCAGGTTGAAACCAATTATTTGCTTTCAATTATGCAAAATGCAAAGCAGACTCAAATTGCAAATCTTGTTTTTAACGAGGGCGAGATAAACAATATTCAGGTAGTTTTGGTTCAGAGCGGTGTCGGCAAGGTAAATGCGGCAATATGTGCGGCTGTTCTTATAAGTGATTTTAAGGTTACACATGTAATAAATACAGGTGTTGCCGGCGGTCTGAACGAGAATCTGCATTTGTTTGATATTGTCGTTTCAACCGATGTGATTCATCACGATGTGGATGCGGTTGCATTCGGTTACGAAATCTGCAGGGTTCCAGGTCTTAAAACGACAGCTTTCCCTGCGGATAAAGGACTTGTTGCTGCCGCAAAAAAAGCGTTCGCCGGCGGAAACTTTTCACAGCGGATTCACGAGGGACGAATTGCAACAGGCGATGTTTTTGTAAACTCGGCGGAACGCAAAAAATACATAAAAGAGATTTGTGTTGACCCTTATTGCGTTGAAATGGAAGGTGCCGCAATAGCACAAACCTGCTGGTTGTTTTCTGTTCCGTTCGTTGTTATACGCTGTATTTCAGATATGGCGGAA
Source organism: Treponema sp. UBA1240 (assembly GCA_002308875.1). Classification (GTDB taxonomy): domain Bacteria; phylum Spirochaetota; class Spirochaetia; order Treponematales; family Treponemataceae; genus UBA1240. The sequence goes on along the minus strand of DBWK01000005.1, from coordinate 5,605 downwards.
AATACCGAAGAAGTTTATGAAGAAGAAAAAGCTGCCAAAATCAGTGCTTTTCTTGTTGAGAATATGATAAAACTTGTAAAATAAAGGGAGTAATTTATGGAAAAGAAATATAATGTAGAAAGCTTTAACCTTGATCACACAAAGGTTATTGCGCCCTATGTAAGACTTGCTTCAAGAAAGACAGGCGAAAAGGGCGATGTTGTTACCAAATTTGACATTCGCTTTATGCAACCGAATAAAGAATTTATGCCTATTGCGGCGATTCACACACTGGAGCATCTCGTTGCTGAATACATCCGCGATGAAATAGCCGGAATCATTGATTTTTCACCGATGGGCTGCCGCACAGGTTTTTATTTGACACTTTTCGGCGATGTTAACGAAGCTTTTATCGCGGAAAAAATGCTGAATGTTATTTCTAAAGTTGCATCCTGGCCGGATGACAAGCCGGTTCCCGGTCTTGACCCCAGAGAATGCGGAAATTACAAAGAACATGATTTGGCAACCGCAAAAGTTCTCGCGAAAAACTGGGTTGAAGGCATAAAAACAAAAGGCTTTGATCCGTTTACAAAGAAATAAAACCTAAAGAATTTACGGTTCGTTTTTCCAAATTTCCGCAGCCATTTCACGCAGTTTGAACTTTTGGACCTTGCTGCTGCCTGTTAATGGGAATTCGCTCACAAAGGCAATGTATTTTGGTATCTTAAACCATGCAATCTGGTTGTTGCAGGCATCCTGAATGTCTTTTTCGGTCAGGTTAGCATCCGGCTGCAGGATTATGAACGCACCGGGTTGTTCGCCATATTTTTTACTGGGAACGGCAACAACCTGAACATCTTTTACTCCCGGAATGTGTGAAATAAAGTCTTCAACCTCTTTTGGCGAGATGTTTTCACCTCCGCGGATTATTAAATCTTTAAGTCGTCCTGTAATGTAAAAATATCCGTCGCTGTCCATTCTGCCCACATCACCCGAATGCAGCCATCCGTATTCATCTATGAATTTGTATGTTGCAACAGGTTCTTTGTAATAGCCGTTCATAACATTATAACCGCGGCAACAGATTTCGCCGTCTTCATCTATATCGCAAAAATCTCCAGTCTCTGGGTTAATTATTGCAACTTCAATCCCCGGCAGAGCCTGTCCGATTGAAAAACACTTTTTCTCAATATCCGGTTCAAAGTAGCGTGTTTGCGTCATTACCGGTCCGGCTTCCGTAAGACCGTATGGAATTGTTATTTCTTCCATGTTCATCCGCTCTATGCACTGCTGCATTCTTATGACCGGACATGATGAGCCGGACATAATTCCTGTACGCAGGCTTGAAAAATTGTATTTGTCAAAATCCGGATGATCCAAAAGTTGTATAAACATGGTTGGAACTCCATATAAAGCTGTGCATTTTTCCTGGTCTACGGCTTTCATGACCTGAACTGGATCATATTTTTCGAGCATAACCATTGCTGCACCATGATTTACGCAAGCCATAACACCAAGAACCATGCCAAAACAGTGGAACAGAGGGACCGGAATACAAACCCTGTCACGTGACGACAAGTTTTGACATGCGCCGATCCAGTAGCCGTTATTACCTATATTCCGGTGCGAAAGCCGTACTCCTTTCGGGTTGCCTGTTGTACCGGAAGTGAACTGCATGCAAACTGTAACGTTGTCCTTGCATTCTCTTTGGCGGTTCAGATAATCTTCTTCGGAAGTCTGTTCCTTAACGTTCAGAATGTCGGAAATGGAAGAAAAACCGGTGGGCGGTTCTTGTCCTATCAGGAATATGCGTTTCAGAAACGGATATTTGTGAGAAGAAATATTTTTGTTTTTAGGTGTACTTTCAAGTTCCGGTATAATATCGTACAGAATTTCAACGTAGTTCGCATCTCTGTATCCGTGTGAAACAAACAACCATGACGTGTCTGACTGGGTGAGAACTCCGTCGATTTCGGCTTTTTTTAAGTGCATATTAATAGGAATAAAAATTGCTCCAATTTTGGCGGTTGCAAAGAGTAGCGGAATCCATTCTGGAACATTTGTTGCCCAAATTGCGACTTTATCGCCGTGTTTAACACCCAAACTCATAAGTCCTCTTGCGAGTGAGTCTACAAGGTCTGAAAACTGCCTCCAAGTAAGACGGTAATTTCTATCAGGATAAACAAGCGCATCCTGTGAACCAAAAAAACGGACGGTCTGATCAAGTGTCTGCCCCAAAGTAAGCTTGTGTACAATCGGATGATTGTTCCATGCTGTTCCTACGGAAAATGCCTGATTGAAAGGTGGCATATCCGGAGCAGACCCATATGGCATTTGAGGGGTATACATTTTATATTTTACTGCAACTGCTTCTGACATTTTTTCTCCATTTGTCATTTTGGTTATTTATGACATTTTCAGGTAAAAATGTCAATAAAAATAGCTAGTGATATTGACAAAATTAGTCAAAATGTAAATAATCATTTCAGAAATGACAGTTTTAGTATTTTTTGTCATATTGAATGGAAAGGGGTATATATGCCAGTCAGAATTTGTGGAATAGGAAAAGGTATTCCGGCAAAAAAAGTTATGAATGATGAGCTGCCGGCTTCCCTTGAAACATCCGATGAATGGATAAAATCACATACAGGTATTTCAAGCCGCTACATTGTTGATGAGAACGGCTCCTCTGCAACTCTGGGTATGAGTGCTTGCAAAGCCGCGTTAAAAAATGCTGAGGAAAAGGGCTTCTGTGTAAAAACGGAAGATATTGACTTGATTATTTGTGCTACAGCCGCCGCCGAATACTGGAGTTTCCCGTCCAATGCGTGCTTGATTCAAAAAGAACTGAAGGCTTCAAATGCTGCAGCTTTTGACATAAGCGCCGCCTGTTCCGGTTTTATATATGGTTTGCAGGTTGCCAGGTCGCTTATGCAGCAGATGAATTACAGATACGCGCTTGTAGTCGGTGCGGAAGCGCTGTCTAAAATATCGGACTGGAACGATCGCTCAACCTGTGTATTATTTGGTGACGGTGCGGGTGCCGCTGTTCTTAAGAACGATGAAAAATTTGAAGAAAGCTTCGGCTCTTTTGTTCTGGGTGCGGACGGAAACGGCTGCGAAAGTCTGTATCTTGGAAAAGAAGATCATCATATACACATGGACGGCAGGGCAGTTTATTCGTTCGCAGTCGGTAAAATGGCGGAAATTATTGAAACACTGCTCAAAAAAGAAAATAAGACCATTGATGATATTGATTATGTTGTTTGTCATCAGGCAAATGAGCGAATCATTCAGGCAGCAGCAAAACGCCTGAATTATCCTATGGAAAAGTTTGTCCTGAATATTGCAGATTATGGTAACACATCCAGTTCTTCAATCCCGATAGCTCTTGTGGATATGGAACAAGACGGAAGATTAGTGTCGGGTAAAAAACTTCTGCTTGCCGGTTTTGGTGCAGGTCTTACCTGGGGAGGATGCTTCTTAAAATGGTAAAATACGGTTTTTTGTTTCCGGGTCAGGGTGCTCAGTTTCCCGGGATGATGAAAGATTTATGCGAAAAATTTGCGGACGGTAAAGATTTTTTTGAAAAATACTCAAAAACCGCCGGCTTTTCAATTTCTCAGCTTTTATGGGAATCATCCGAGCAGGAATTAGCACGGACTGACAAAAGTCAGACTGCAATAACGGCAGCTTCTCTTCTTGTGGTTGAGTTTTTAAAGACAAAGCAGATAAATCCATCATTTGCAGCAGGATTCAGCCTCGGTGAATGGGTTGCTCTACGGGCTTCCGAAGTTCTTTCATTTGAAGAAACAGTTTATGCGGTAAAGTGTCGCGGTGAAATAATGCAGGAAGTTTGCGATTCCATCGCTTCTGCCTCGGCTAATCCACCGGGAATGGCGGCTGTTATCGGTCTGGACGGAAAAACTGTTCAAACAGTGTTGAAAGGCAGGGAGGATGTTTTTGCCGCAAATATGAACAGTACGCAGCAGACCGTAATATCAGGAACTTGTGCCGGTTTGGCTTGGGCTGAAGAAAACCTGAAAAATGCAGGTGCAAGAAGAATTATTCCTCTCAAAGTTGCAGGTCCCTTTCATTCTCCGCTAATGGCTGAAGCGGCTGAAAAATTCAGTAAAGTTTTGGATACACTTACTTTTAACGATCCTGTTCTTCCTGTTTTTTCCAATGTAACAGGAAAACAGGTTAAAACAGGTGATGAAGCACGAAAAAACGCGGTTAAACACATAGTTTCTCCGGTTTTATGGATAGATGAAGAAACCAGTATTCACAATATGTGTAACGATTTCAATGACTGTAAACTTATCGAAGCCGGTCCCGGAAAGGTTCTCGCCGGTTTGTGGGGAAAAACGGAATTTGCCCGGAAAATCCCGTGTGTTTCGTGGGATGAAATGACAGCATAGGAGAGTTTGATGAATTTATTGCAAGGTAAAAAAGCTTTGGTAACGGGTTCTTCCCGAGGAATAGGAAGAGAAATAGCAAAACGGTTCATGGAAGAAGGAGCGGAAGTTTGGGGATTGTGTACAAAGCCGTCTGCTGCAAAGGAAGAACTTGAGTCTTTTGCGAAGGAATCTGGAACAGCTTACCATGAAATTTATGCGAATGCGGCCAGCGAAGAAGAATTCTCATCCGTAATAAAAGCCGCTCTCAAAGAAGCCGGTTCATTTGACATTCTTGTAAATAACGCTGGAATAACCAGAGACGGCTTGTCTTTCAGAATGAAAAAACAGGATTGGGATGATGTACTTAAAGTCAATCTCACAGCCGCATTCCTCTCCTCACAGATAATCGCCGCGGATATGATCCGCAGCCGTAAAGGTTCAATAATTAATATGAGCAGTATCGTAGGGCTTCATGGTCAGGGAGGACAGGTTAATTACGCCGCAAGCAAAGCCGGGTTAATCGGTCTGACAAAGAGTCTTGCAAAAGAAACCGGTAGCCGCGGTGTGCGCGTTAATGCAATTGCGCCCGGTTTTATCACAACGGATATGACTAATGCCATTTCAGAAGAAGCTAGAAAAAGCTGGGTTGAAACAATTCCGCTCAAACGTGCAGGTACTCCGCTGGACATAGCAAATGCGGCGGTTTTTCTCGCATCGGATATGTCAACGTACATAACAGGAATTGTTCTTGGTGTAGACGGCGGAATGGGAATATAGGAGACGAATATGGAAAAAAGACGTGTAGTAATAACCGGCATGGGAGCTGTAACTCCGGTCGGTAACAGTATAGATGAAATGTGGACTTCAATCTGCGCAGGAAAAAGTGGAATAGGCTTGATACAAAACTTTGACTCTTCAAAAAACAGCGTTAAAATCGGTGGCGAAGTAAGGAATTTGGATCTTACACAGTGGGTGGACAAAAAAGATGCACGCAAGATGGCACGTTTTACAAAATATGCAGTTGCCGCAGCGGCGCAAGCTGTTATTGATGCAGGTCTAAGCAAGGCTGATTTTGAAGCCGGACTCGGTGAAAGAACCGGTGTTTTTGTTGGAGTAGGAATAGGTGGTTTTGAAATTCTTGAATCATCCATGCAAAAATACTTTGAAGCAGGTCCTGCAAGGATTCCGCCGCTTTCAATTCCCATGCTCATTCCGAATGAAGCTCC
>DBWK01000023.1:8745-10944 GCA_002308875.1 Treponema sp. UBA1240 | reverse complement strand
TTTACAAAGGCATCCATTTCTGTAAACGAAAAACTCTGCAAAAATTCATATGCCTGTTCAAGAGCAGGGTTTTTTTTCATACCTCTGCATCTGAGACCGTATGCAACGTTTTCCAGTACTGTCATATGCGGAAACAGCGCATGCGACTGAAAAACCATTCCAACAGAACGTTTTGAAGGTTTTTCAACGGTTATATCCTTTCCATCCAGCAAAATCTTTCCGCATTCACACGGTACAAGCCCCGAAATCATCCGCAGAACAGTCGATTTGCCGCTGCCGGAATGCCCGGCTATAACAAGCATTTTTCCACTTTCAACATTCGCCGAAAACTGAATTTCAGCAGTATCCCACTTTTTTTTAATATCACAAATTTCAAGTTTCATTTCTTTTTTCCCAGAGCAAAAACACCTGCCGAAAGCAGGGCAAGAACCATTCCCGCAGCACACGCCTCATTAAAGCGATATGCACCGGCAAGCCTGTATGTAAAAAGTGACAATGTTTCAAAATTAGGAATAGAAAGAACCAGCGGAATTGTTGTGTCTCCGGCACTCATGGCAAAACAGAATGCAAATGCAGAGAAAAACGATCTTCCGCATACAGGAACATAAATACGCAGAGGAACATCCATGGAACGCATGGAAAGAAGACTTGCGCTTTCTTCAACCTGTACCGGTATTTTATCCAGCGCGGAAATTATCTGCTTGTATGCGAACGGCCAAAAAAGAAGCGTTTGTACAATTACAAGTGAAGCAACATTTCCCTGTCCAAAAACAAGAATAATTATAATCCCGGCCGCAACCGGTGAAACAGCTACCGGCAACATGGGGAATAAAAGCCGCAGAAAATAGTTTTTCTTGTCGGAATCACGCATATGAACAAAAAATGCATACAAAGTTCCGGTCAGCACGCAAAGGCAGGCTGTAAAAATTCCGACAGTAACGGTGTTTGCAACAGATTTTGCAAAATTTCTTCGTTTCAGCAGAACAGAATAAGAACCGAACGACTTATACAGAATGGTCAGCAGTGGTCCTGCAAAAAAAATAAGTATAAATAGAACGAAAAGTGCCGTAAAGACTTTTTCTGCAATACCTGTAACAGGCTTTGCATCTACTCTTGCGGAAAAACTTACTTCCCTGTTTTTGGAAGCGTTCTGTTCCAGTTTTGAATACAAAAAAACAGCACCCAAAGCAACAAGAGTTTCGAGCACAGCAAGTTTTACCGCCTGTGCAATGTCAACCGAAGCCCTTACGGCCTGATAAACTTCAACCTCTATTGTACTGAGCCCCACTCCGCCGAGCAGCAGAACAATTATAAAACTGAAAAAACAGTACAAAAAAACAAGAATAGAAGCCGATGCAAGTGACGGTGCAAGCTGGTACAGTGTAATCGTTCTGAAAATCCTGAACCGACCGGCACCCAAAAGTCGTGCCGCATCGGACTCTTCCGGCGGTATTTTTGCCCAGGCGTCAGAACACATCCGCATTATTATGGGAAAGTTGTAAAAACCGTGCGTAAAAACAATTCCGCCGAAAGAATACAAACCGGTAAAAGCCGGAAGCGAAAACTGCGCCGCAAGTTTGTTTATCACACCGTTCATGCCGTAATACATTACAACACCAAGCGCAATCAAAAGCGACGGTACACAGAAAGGGACCGCCGTAATTACGGAAAACATTGATTTACCCAAAAATCTCCGTTTTGCGGTAAGCCATCCTGCCGGCATTCCAACAGCTACGGCAATAAAAGTTGAAACACACGCCTGTATCACCGTAAAAAGTATTACGTTCCACAGGCGCAATGAAAAAACAAACTGCATGCGTTAATTTATTTTGAAAGAATCTGGAGAACCGTATCAACAGCTTCCAAAACTTCAGCTTCGCCGGCGCTAACGGTTTTATCTGCCATAGGGGCTGCATCGTAGCACGGCGGTAACTTTACGTTTTCATTTACAGGATACATCCACTGAGTAAGCGGAAGCACGTCCTGAGCTTCTTCCGAAATCAAAAAGTCCATGAATTCCTTAGCGGCTTTAAGGTTTTTTGCGCCCTTAATAATACCCGCGCCTTCAATCTGTACGGGATGACCTTCAGGAAAAATCAAAGCCTTGTATCTGTCGGTATTGTCGTATTCAACATGGTACGCAGGGCTTGTTGTGTAGCTTATTACAAGCGGCGCTTCTCCAGCCGTAAAAAGTCCGTA
>DBWK01000023.1:8317-8646 GCA_002308875.1 Treponema sp. UBA1240 | reverse complement strand
GGAGTACTAAGGCGCGGATCCATAAGAATGAGCTTTTTGCGGTAGATTTCTTTTGTCAAATCGGCAAGGCTCTTCGGTGCCGGAACAGAAGAATTACTATCCCATATAATCGCAAAATAACTCCAGTCGTATGGAGTCAAATACCAGTCATCAGAAAAACGCAAATCCTTTCTTATAATCTTGTCAGCACCAGCAGGTTTATAACTTTGCAGAACACCTTCTTCAACAGCCCTGCTGTAAAGCTGGTTGTCAATTCCGATTACAACGTCACCTTTTGGAGCGTTCTTTTCGAGTACAACCCTTGAAAGAGCCTGCGCCGCATCACCGCA
>DBWK01000023.1:8053-8266 GCA_002308875.1 Treponema sp. UBA1240 | reverse complement strand
CCCCATTCGGCAACGAACGAGTCATAGGCATAAACAACCAATTCCTGTGGTTTTTGAGAATCTTTTTTTCCGGCAGCAAAGACAGCCGAAAAACAACATAAAAATAAAACGGGTAAAAAAAGACGAGTCTTCATTACTCCCTCCGCCAGTATTATCTGGATCAGGTTGGAACATCATACGATATTCTGCGGGTATAATCTCAGCAAAACAAAG
>DBWK01000023.1:0-7903 GCA_002308875.1 Treponema sp. UBA1240 | reverse complement strand
CCTCCGTTACTGCGTTGGATTCCGCTAAGTTTTCAGCATGTATTCGCCATGTTTGGAGCTACGGTTTTAGTTCCGCTGCTGACAGGATTCAATCCTTCCACAGCACTTTTCACGGCAGGAACAGGTACATTGATTTACATTCTTTGTACAGGCGCAAAAGTTCCGGCGTTCCTGGGTTCATCATTCGCTTTTATTCCAGCCCTGATTACAATTTCCGAAGCCTACGGCAGAGCCTACGCTTTGGGCGGCGCAATCTGCGCAGGTCTTTTTTACGCAATCGTTGCGGGAATAATAAAGGTTTCCGGCAAAGACTGGCTGGACAAGGCTCTTCCGCCTGTTGTAATCGGTTCTGTTATCATCGTAATAGGACTGAACCTTGCTCCTACAGCAATGAATTCGGCAATGTACAACAACGGCGAATACTCCCTCGTTTACTTGTCAATAGCAATCGTTACACTTGCAATAGCAATCATTGCAACAATCTTTCTTAAAGGCTTCTTTAACACAATTGCCATTTTGATAGGACTTGTAGGCGGCTATCTGTTTACACTCATCATGGGATGCTTCTTTCCCGCATACAAACTGATCGACTTTTCTGCGGTTGCAAACGCAAAGTGGTTCGGACTTCCTTTCCTTCAGATTGACTCCACAGGCAAAGCATTCTGGCTTGCTCCCAAATTCAATCTTGTTGCAATCCTCACATTCGTCATCGTTTCGCTCGCAACAATCTGCGAACATCTCGGAGACACTCTTGTAACATCAAGAGTTGTAGGCAAGGACTTTTACAAAGATCCGGGACTTCACCGCACACTGCTCGGCGACGGTCTTGCAACAGCATGGGCTGCAGTTTGGGGCGGACCGCCAAACACCACATACGGCGAAAACATCGGTGTTATGGCTATTACAAAAGTATACAGCGTCTGGGTTATCGGCGGAGCAGCAGTTATTGCACTTATCCTGTCTTTCTTCCAGAAATTCGGCGCACTTATTCAGACTATTCCTAATCCTGTTATGGGCGGTATTTCAATGCTCCTTTACGGACTTATCGCATCAAGCGGTCTGCGCACAATCGTAGAAAGCGGCGTTGATTATCAGGACAAAAGAAATCTTACAATTTCTTCAGTCATTATGGTAATAGGAATCGGCGGCGGAATTCTGCAGTTCAAAATCGGCAACAACTTTAACTTTTCACTTGGCGGCGTAGCACTCGCAACATTAGTCGGTATTCTTCTGAATCTTGTAATTCCCAAGGACAAAAAATAATATAATCTGCAAGGCAGTTCAGTATGCGTTTATCACATTCTGGACTGCTTTTTTTTATGGAGCTAAAATGAGACTGATTATCCGTGACAATTACGAAGACTGCGCAAAGTGGGCGGCAAACCACATAGCAAAAAAAATAAACGATTTTAAGCCGACGGCAAAAAAACCTTTTGTACTAGGACTCCCTACCGGTTCAACACCACTTGGCACATACCGCAATCTTATTGATTTGAACAAAAAAGGCAAAGTTTCCTTTGAAAACGTAGTTACATTCAACATGGACGAATATGTGGGCCTGGATGAAAAGCACGACCAGAGCTACCACTACTTTATGCACGAAAACTTTTTCAAGCACATAGATATAAAAAAAGAAAACATCCACATTCTCAACGGAATGGCAAAAGACCTTCAGGCGGAATGTGACGCATACGAAAAAGCGATTGCTTCTTACGGCGGAATCGAATTGTTTTTGGGCGGAGTTGGAGTTGACGGACACATCGCATTTAACGAGCCGGGTTCTTCGCTTGCATCACGCACCCGTCAGAATGCGCTCACAAAAGACACAATCATAGTAAACTCAAGATTTTTCGGCGGCGATATTTCAAAAGTACCGACTACAGCCTTAACAGTGGGCGTTGGCACAATATGCGACGCTAGGGAAGTTCTTATCCTCATAAACGGACACAACAAGGCGCAGGCTCTTAAACACGCGGTAGAAGAAGGCATTTCGCAAATGTGGACCGTAAGTGCACTGCAAATGCATCCGAACGCTGTAATCGTCTGCGACGAAGACGCCACAGACGAACTTAAAGTAGGAACAGTCAAATACTTTAAGGAAATTGAGTCTTCAAACTACGACAACAGCATTTAAGTCAGGTTTAGCAGATGTGCAACTAAAGTGCATCTGCTATTGTTTTTTGAATCTTTGCAGGCAATTCCGCCTGTTCTTCCCTAGTCAAACCTTTTGTTTCAACGGGCGGATGAATAATCAGCCTCAAATCCGCGGAGCGGAGTCCCTTTTCTTCAAACAATTTCCAGGTGCCGTCAATAGTTACAGGAACAATCGGTGCTTCGGAACGGAACGCAAGCTTAAAGCTGCCGGGCTTAAAATCCTGCATAGGCTTGCCCTTGCTCCTGTGTCCTTCAGGAAAAATAACGAGAGAGTATCCTTTTTTAACATTCTCAACAGCCTCTGCCATTGCCTGTACGGTCTGGCGGGGATTATTCCTGTCAAGAAAAGTACACTGCATAAGATCCATCCATTTGTTCAGGAACGGAACCTTTTTTATTTCTTTCTTTGCAATAAAAGCTATAGGCTTGTTTACACATGAAAGCAAAAGAGGAATATCAAAATATCCCTGGTGGTTTCCGATAAAAACACAGGCCGAATCCTTAGGAATATTTTCCGTGCCTGTAACCGAAACCGTAGTATTCTTTCCGGTAATGCCTATAATAAACTTTGCCCATTGTTGAACAAGCGGATTAACAAACGCATCCCTTTCCGCAATTTTGCCTTCTTTATTCAGTTGTTGCGCTTTTTTCAGCTCCTTGTTGTAGCTTATAAGGTTTATAAGAATTCTAATAGCAGCAATGAGAGTTTTCATCAGATACCTTCCGTATATATGGTAAAACACTTTCAGCATTTAAGCAATTATTTTTTGATTTTCCTGTTTTACTTCTTATAAAACAAATGCTATAATAAAAAGGCTATGAAAGATATTCTTATTATCAGAGAAGAAAACAACGTTGACAAATCTATTTTTGAGTTTCTTAAATGCAAATATGAAACAGCAACAATAGATTTTGACTCAAAGAACGCCGAATTCATACTGGCATCACAGGAAATTCCGTTGGTAATCGCATTCATAAAAGATATTTCAGCATCCAGCATTGTTGAGTTGCGAAGAATTATTGTATATCTGAAAAATGCTCATATCTGCCTTTTGGGTTCACATTATGACTATGAAAAATTCACAGATTTGATTGAAAGAGGAAACCTGTATTGCATTGACCTGCCTAAACCGGTAAACGCATTCCAAAAAGCTTTTGATGCAGTGCTAAGGGAAAATGAGGAACTAAATGTTCTGCTTACAGGAAAAGCAAACCGCAAGCATTCCATCCTGCTGGTAGATGACGACCCAATCTGTCTGCGCACAATGACAAGCTGGCTTCACAACTTTTATGAAGTTGCCGTTGCAAAAAGCGGAGCTGCATGTATTTCATTCCTGGGAAAAACAAAACCTGAACTGATTCTGCTTGATTATGAAATGCCGGTTTGCAACGGACTGCAAACTTTGGAAATGATCAGGAGCGAACCTGATTACGCAAATATTCCTGTAGTATTCCTGACAGGTGTAAGCGACAGCGAAAAAGTAATGGAAGCGTTAAAGCTTAAACCACAGGGTTATATTCTCAAGAATACCGACCGGATTGAGTTTTTAAACAAGGTAAACGCAATTTTTGAAAACCAGGCTGACAAAGCCTGAACCTATGAACGTTTCTGACAAGCACATAGAAAACCAGGCAAACATTCGGAGACTTTTTATATTCGCTCCTTCCATGGCAATCTATCTGACCACGGAATTTGTGCGTGATTTGCGCAAGCTTTTTTTGCCTGCGTATGCGGACAAGCTTTTTACCATGGGCAGCTTTTCCATAAACGCCTATATTCTGTTCGTGATTCTTGACGGCATTTTTATTTTATCTTCGCTTGCTATATTCGTCTTTTCACTGATTGCTTACAAAAAGCTTAAAAACAATCAGTGGAATAAAATTTATTATCAGGTTATCAAAGCCTACGGATTTCAACTCACATTCAACGCTTTTCTTGCGGTTCTTATTACGGCACGTACATTCGGCGTTGCGGATTTTACATTCGCATTCATCATTGTAAGCCTGACATCCGCCATTCTGTACATAAACAGTGCGGTTACAATTCTAGTGGATATAGTGTGTTTTGTAATATCATTCGTGCTCATCAAGGTTTTTAACATGGCGGGTTCGTATGACCCTTATTGGGCGTACATCATCGTGTTCATGCTCATATCAGCGGCAACTGCTTTTATAAAGGAACGCTATCTGTACGAAACAATTGAACGCGAAAGAATGAAGTCTCTGTTCCTTGCGAACATGAGCCACGAAATAAGAACACCGATGAACGCAATCGTTGGAATGAGCGAGCTTGCGCTGGATTTTGACCTTAACGACAGCGAAAAAAATGTTCTGTGCCAGATACGTTCCGCCGGTATAAACCTTGTAGGCATAATAAACGACATTCTGGATTTTTCCAAAATTGAATCAGGGAAAATGGAAATAGTTCCTGTTGATTATGATCTTGTAAAGCTGATGAACGACATTATGAACGTTATAGAAGTGCGTCTTAGGGAAAAGCCGGTTGAGCTTATGCTTGAAATTGACCCGAACCTTGCGCACATTTACAACGGTGATGATATGCGGCTGCGTCAGATTTTAATAAATCTAGCAGGTAATTCTTCCAAGTTTACTGAAAAAGGATTTGTAAAACTCCGTGTTGAAGATTTGCGTAAATATCAGAACAAAGACGGCTTGCGTTTTAGTGTAATAGATTCCGGCGTTGGTATAAAAAAAGAAGACTTGGGCAAACTATTCCGCGCATTCCAGCAGGTTGACATGCAGATGAACCGCTCAAAAGGCGGAACGGGACTTGGGCTTGCAATCAGCAAAAACCTTGTAACACTTATGAAAGGTACTGCAGGCGTTGAATCCGAATACGGCAAAGGTTCTACGTTCTATTTTACCGTTCCGCAAAAGTGTGTGTCCGGCAAAACCTGCAGCGAATCGTACAAACCATTGTTTGATGCTGCCGTTGTTTGCAAAGAAAAGCCGGAATTAGTACAGATAAGCCTTCCGCTGATAAACAGCGCAGAGTTTGCACCGCTGTTCGCTGAAAAACAGTCTTCGCTGCCGTTCAAAGCTCCCGAAGCACGTATTCTTGTAGTTGACGATAACGAAGTGAACCTGCAGGTTGCAGACGGACTTTTGAAAAAATTCGGAATAAACTGCACAAAAGCCATGAGCGGTTACGAAGCTTTGGATTTGCTTAAAACACATAAGTTCGACATTGTTTTTATGGACCACCAGATGCCGGGAATGGACGGTGTTGAAGCACTTGAAAAGATACGTGCAATGGATAGCGCATCACCCGATACCCAAAAGAATACGGTGATTGCCCTTAGCGCAAACGCTGTGAACGGAGCGCGTGAAATGTTCCTGAGCAAAGGTTTTGACGGCTTTCTTTCAAAACCTGTTCAAGGAAAAGATTTTGCCGAATGTCTTTCCAAGTATCTCAAAAAAGACCTTCTGCAATTTGTTGACGGCGGAGAAGCAGCCGAAGCAGATTCAAAAATTACACTACCGGACGATTTTCCTGCCCTGCCAAAGGACAAGATTGATGTACCGAATGCGGTAAAAGCCGCAGGTAGTTTTGAAACATGGCTTGCTGCCGTAAAGACTTTTGCTTCTTCAATTCAGGAAAAAGCCGCACTGATTCAAAAATATCTTGAAAATGCAAACTACAAGGACTACACAATTCAAACCCATGCTCTAAAAAGTGCATCCAGGATTGTGGGCGCACAAAAACTTTCCGCAATGTGCGCGCAATTGGAAGACGCCGGTAATAAAGTGCAAAGTATGAGTGAGCCAGACCATAACTTTATTGCCGAACTGAGCACCCAAACCGGTATTATGCTGGAATATTACCGAAGCCTGTATGAGCAGCTTGCCCCGGTAAAAAACTATGGCGAAATAAGCGAAAACGAAAAGCAAGCCGCAGGCAAAGAAGAAATTTCTTCCATTATCAATACAATTTTGTCTGCTTGCACAAGTTTTGATTTAACTTTACTGGAAGAACAATTTGCGCTTTTAAAAAAGCTCAGGCTGCCGCAAGAGTTGAATCAAAAAATACCGAAGCTTTCCAAAGCTGTGGAAGACATTGAGTTTGAGCAAATTGAACAAATTTTAACGGAATACAAGTAGCAAAACAATCGTCGTAATAACGGAAATACTGCCTTGTTCTATCTACCGCAGCAGTTCTTGTACTTTTTACCGCTTCCGCACGGACACGGTTCATTGCGTCCAACCTTGGGCGTTGCACGTACGTATGTGGCGCTTTCGGGACGGCTCTGAGCCGATACAACAGAACGTCCGCCTGCTGCCTGCATACCACCCGCAAACATGCCCGCAGCCTGATGCTGCTCGTTCACATTGCGCACAGCTCTGCGCGAACGCTCGTAATTTGCAGGACCGACCTGAATCTTTACGCGGAAAACCTTACGTGCAATATCAAGCCTGATTGAATCAAGCATATCGTAAAAAATGTTAAAACCGTCAATTTTGTATTCGGTAAGAGGATTTTTGGAACCGTATGAACGCAGATAAACAGCTTCGCGCAGAGCTTCAAGCGTTTCAAGGTGGTCAAGCCATTTGCGGTCTATCGCCTGAATGTAAAGTGAACGGATAAACATATTAAGGTTCTCTTTACCGGCAAGCAGTTCTTTTTCCTGCAAATCCCTGCGCATTTCTTCAAGAATATCGGTCTGAAGGTTTTCGCTGTTCTTTGTGCCGATATAAGCGGATTTATCGAGGTTCAGCGTAAGTCCGAATGTTTCCTTAACCTGGTTGAACAGGGCGGAAACAGCTTCGTCCGAGTTTTTGCGCGCATCGTGCCTAAACTCATCAATAAAGTCTTCTATTGTGTCGCTTGCCGTCTGCATAACACGCTTAGGCAGCTCATTGTCGGCTATAATGTCGTCACGCTGTCCGTAAATAAATGTGCGCTGTTCGTTAAGAACATCGTCATAATCAAGCAGGTGCTTTCTTATTTCAAAGTTGCGTTCCTCAACCTTTGTCTGTGCCTTTTCTATTGTCTTGCTGAGCCACGGATGATAAATAGGTTCGCCGCTCTGCATACCGATGCGACTCATCATTATCTTCATCTTTTCGCCGCCGAACAGCCTCATAAGGTCATCATCAAGCGAAAGATAGAATTTACTGCGACCAGGGTCACCCTGTCGGCCTGAACGACCGCGCAGCTGGTTATCAATACGACGGCTCTCATGGCGTTCCGTGCCGAGAACACAAAGACCGCCGAGGGCTTTTACTTCCTCATAGTCTTTGAGCCACTGTTCTTTTTCAATCTTAAGAGCTGCCTCGTACTGTTCGGGTGTTGCTTCCGTTCCCGCACGTTTTCGTGCCCGGAATTCGGGGTTGCCGCCAAGCTTGATATCGGTACCTCGTCCTGCCATGTTTGTTGCAATGGTAACGGCGTTTTTTGCACCGGCTTCCGCAATAATAAGAGCTTCGCGTGCGTGGTTCTTTGCGTTAAGAACCTCATGGCGTACGCCGCATTTGGTGAGCATTGAAGAAAGCAGTTCGGATTTTTCAATTGAGATTGTACCGACAAGAACCGGCTGCCCTGTTTTGTGGATACGGATAATTTCATTGCAGATTGCCTGCCATTTGTCGGCTTCTGTAAGATAAACCTCGTCGTTCTCGTCAACACGGGCAACAGGCTTGTTGGTAGGAACAACAACAACGTCAAGGTTATAAATCTTGTTGAATTCAACAGCTTCCGTGTCGGCGGTACCGGTCATACCGGAAAGCT